>CAZNUZ010000010.1:0-46391 GCA_964576725.1 uncultured Phycisphaeraceae bacterium | reverse complement strand
AGATCTCCTGCTTGTTCTTGTCGATGTCGAGGACGACGACATCGACGGGGTCGTTGGGCTGAACCACCTCGGAGGGGTGCGAGATGCGCCGGGTCCAGGACATCTCAGAGATGTGGACAAGGCCCTCGATGCCGTCCTCGAGGCGGACGAACGCGCCGTAGGACATGAGGTTGACCACCGTGCCGCTGACGCGCGAGTTGACGGGGTACTTCTTCTCGATCTCTTCCCAGGGGGAGGCGTCCTTCTGCTTGAGGCCCAGGGCGACCTTCTCCTTCTCGCGGTCGATGGAGAGGATCTTGACCTCGACCTCGTCGCCGATCTTCACGACCTCGGAGGGGTGGTTGACCCGGCCCCAGGACATGTCGGTGATGTGCAGGAGGCCGTCGATGCCGCCCAAATCCACGAACGCGCCGAAGTCGGCGATGTTCTTGACCTCACCCTTGACGAGATCGCCCTCGTTGACGCGCTCGAGAAGACGCTTCTTGGCCTCCTCGCGCTCCGTCTCGATGAGCTTGCGCCGGGAGATCACGATGTTGCGACGCTGCTCGTCGATCTTCAGGATCTCGGCGCGGATTTCGCGGCCCATGTACTCGCCGATGTCCGAAGGACGGCGGATGTCCACCTGCGAGGCGGGGAGGAAGACCGGAACGCCGATGTCGACGAGCAGGCCGCCCTTGATCTTGCGCGTGACCTTGCCGGAGATCACATCGCCCTCGGCGGTCGTGGCGATGATGCGGCGCCAGTTGATGATGCGGTCGGCCTTGCGCTTCGAGACGCGGACGAGGCCGTTATCGTCTTCGAGGCTCTCGAGGAGGACTTCCACCTCCATGCCGTTAACGACTTCGATGCCCTCGAACTCTTCCTTGTCGATCAGGCCCTCGGACTTGAGGCCCACGTCGACCACAACGGCGTCGCCGGCGTAGCCGATGACCTTGCCGGTGATGATGCGGTCTTCGCTCATCCCGTCGATGATGCTGTCCTGGAGGAGCGACTCCATTTCGCCGTCGGCGACGATGTCGCCGTAGGCGTCGGAGATGAGACTGGTGGCCTCTTCGTCGGCGATGCCGAGCGACCTGATGAGTACTTCGTCGATCATGTGTTCGAGGGTGCTCGATGGGGGCGCATGCCGACGTTCGCCCATCGCCGGGCGGGCCTCTCAAGGCCGCCCCTGCGTTCCGCCGCGAGCCCGGCGGTGCTGGATGACAGTGGTCAACGCCCGTGCCGCGCGGCACAGAACGTCCCCCCGGCGTCGGACCGGGGGAAAGGGAGGGTATGCCCGCCCGATCCATAAATCAGCACGATCCGGCCCGAAGTTCACCGAGTTCCGGGATTCGCTCCCAGGTGCTCGAACGCCCACTCGAACTGAGCCCGGTGGGCGTTCGACAGGGCCACCTCACGCAGATCGGCTTCCGAGAGCCAGCGCTGGCCCTCTTTGAGCTTGGGCTGCGCTCCCAATCGAGGGATCCAGCGAGCGAATTCCACGCCCCGGTGCGTTGTGACGAAGCTGGTTCTGCCCGCCTCTTCGACACGGAACCCCGCCCAGGACTCGATCTCGGACTCCGTGGGGGCCCGATCGTCCCGCTCGATGGTGGGGGGCTGCCAGAGCCCCGCCCAGAGGCCCGTCTCGGGTCGGCGCTCGGCGAGCACACGCTCCCCGTCTTGGACGAGGAGCACCGCGTGCCAGACGGGCTTCCGCTTGGCCTTGTCTTTAGGCAGCGGGAGAGACTCCTGCAGCCCCCGTTTGGCCGCTGCGCACTCGCCGGCAAGCGGACAACGCACGCACACCGCCCCTTTGGGCTTGCACACCGTCGCACCGAGTTCCATCAGCGCCTCGTTCGCAACCCCCGGATCACGTGCAGCATCAACGAACTCGCCCGCTCGCTCCCAGGCCCAGGCCTCCGTATCGCGCCCGCCTAGACGCAGTTCCTTCCCGTGCAAACGGACGAACACGCGCTGCACGTTGCCGTCGACGATGGGCGTGCGCACACCGAAGACAATGCTCGCGATCGACCCCGCGGTGTATCGGCCGACGCCCGGGAGCGCACGCAGTTCGTCGGGATCGCTGGGGATTTCACCCGCGTGGGTATCCACAATGCGCCGAGCGGCGGCATGCAGGTTGCGTGCGCGGCGGTAGTACCCCAGGCCGCTCCACATCGTCAGGACGTCCGCCTCTTCCGCTTCCGCCAATGCCTGCACCGTGGGGAACCGCTCGATAAAGGGTCCGAACTTCTCGAGCACACGCGAGACCTGTGTCTGCTGGAGCATCGCCTCGCTGACGAAGGCGCGGTAGGGGTCGCGGCGCTCGCCCGGGGCCGCCCGCCGCCATGGCAAATCACGGGCGGCCTGCTCGAACCATGCCTCCAACGCAGCAGCGGTCGTGCGGGGCGCCGTCACGCCGGCGTGTCCCAGCTCTCGATCACCCGGGCGACACCCGTGCGGACCGGCTTCCACTTGGTCTGCGGCTCTTTGCCGATTGTGATGAACGAGCCCAGCAGCATCACCAGGCGCACGCCCTCGACATCGAAGAGCGCCAGCGCCAACGCGTCGTCAGCTTCCTCGGCCTGCACCCGCGTGAAGTAGCTCCGTCGACCGCCGCCGAGCGGGGTGTCGAGCACACACTTCACCGCGTCTGGGTTCGGGGTCTCGTCAAACTCGATCACACGCACGTTTCGGGCTCCAGCGGGGACATCGCAAGGGGCAGATCCCAAGCGAAGACCGACCATCCTACCGATATACTCTCTCCTACCCCTCTAGGTACCCGCCTCCAACGCCCGAACTACTTACACACACAGACCGCGGACACCCCATCCATTGGCCGAACGATTCGAACAACTCCGGCTCCGCCTTGCCGAGTACGACCTGCTCCCGGTCGCGTTCGAGCTCCTGGTGCTCTGGATCATCTTTTACGCGGTCTACCGGTTCGTGCGCGGCACGCGGGCGGCTGGTGCCCTGAAGGGCCTGCTCTTCGTACTGGTCATCGCTACGCTCGTCCTGCGCGTCTTTGCCGAGGGTGTGTTCCCCAGGCTCGCGGTCCTGTACGACAACTTTCTCTCCATCGCCACGATCATCCTCATCGTGACGTTCCAGCCCGAGCTGCGGCGGGCCCTCATCCGCTTGGGCGAGACGCCCTTCTTCCGAGCCCCACGCGCGGATATGAGCGAGGTGATCGATGCCGTCGCAGACTCGGCCGTGTTCCTGAGCAAGAACAACTTTGGGGCGATCGTTGCCATCCAGCGGCGGGTCGGGTTGCGCGAGCTGATCGAGTCGGGCAGGACGCTCAACTCCGACGTTTCGGCGCACCTCCTGCAGACGATCTTCTGGCCCAACAGCCCGCTTCACGACATGGGCGTGATCATCCAGGACGGCCGGATCGCTGCTGCCGGCGTGCAATTCCCCCTCGCGCAAGCCGGCGAGATGCCCGATCAGCACCTCGGGACGAGGCACCGCGCGGCGCTCGGACTTGCGAAAGTGACCGACGCGTTGATCGTCGTCGTCTCCGAAGAGACGGGGTCGATCAGCATCGCCGAGCACGGCCGCCTCACGAGGCACGTGCCGCCCGCCGACCTCCGCGACATCCTCGCCCTCAAGCTCGACAGCTCCTCGGTCGACGAAGAGATCGCACTCGAACCCATCGAGCCCGAAGCGCCCGCGAAGGCCAAGCGCGAGGAGGGCAAGGCCGATGCGTAATCACATCCTCGCTATCGTGCTGATCACGTTCCTGACGGGCGTGGTCTGGCTCTTCGCGGAGACAGAGAGCCTCGGCGAAGACCGACCGACCGGGCGGCTGCGCTTCGAAGGGCAAGCGGGGGAACTGCTCGTCAATGCGGGCGAGTTCGACGGCAATATCTCGCTTGTGCTCCGCGGCTCACGCGGCGCCATCCAAAGGGCACGCTCGATCCTCGATGCGACGCTCATCCTGCGCCCGGGCGACCCGGGGATGCCCGACGCGGAGGGCGCGTCTCAGGTGGGGCTCTTGTCGCTGCTGAGCCAGCACCCCGAGCTTTCGCGCACCGGGGTCATCGTCGAGTCCGTGCGCCCGCAGCGGGTCGATCTCATCGTCACCCGCCTCGTGGAACACGAGCTCCGCATCGAGCCCATTTTCCTGGATGTGCTCGCTGACGAACCCATCAGCGTCCGGCCTGAAGTGGCACGGCTGCGCGTGCCGAGCGACCTGGTCCCGTCGCTCTCGAACAGTGCCGTCTTCGCCCGCGTGACCGAAGACCTGCTCGCAGACGCGACCCAGCCCGGCCCGCGCACAGCGCCCGTGCAGCTCACGTTGCCCGTCGCGATCCAGAGCATTCCGAGCGTCACGCTCCTCACCCAGCGTGCGACCGTCGGCTTCACCCTCCGCGGGACCGTCATCACGCAGGCGTTCCCTTCGGTTCCCGTGCAGCTTCTGCTCTCGTCCGCCGAAGCGCAGCAGTGGGACGTCGAGATCGACCCCGAGCAGCAGCTCCTCCCGCTCGCGCTCTCCGGGCCCAGCGACGCGCTGGAACTCCTCTCGAGCCCCGGCAACCGTCTAGTAGCAGCCCTCTCTCTCTCCGATGTCGAGCTCAACCGCGGCGAGCGCGAGAAGCGCGTCTCCCTCGTGGTCCTCCGAGACGGAGTGCCGGGCCCGCTTCCCGACGGTGTCTCTGCGACGACCGAGCTGCCGCCCATCCGCTTCACCGCCACAAGGCGGAGCGACGAGGGCGGCGAGTGAGCACCGTTCCCGAGGACGTTCAGTCCCTCTGCGACGCGCTCGCCGAGCGGGCGATGGCTGTGCGTACCGAGCTAACTTCCCTTTCGGGCGGGGCGCGGTCCGGGCTGCTTATAGAGATGGCGAGCAGTGTCCGTGCGCACGCTGGCGTGATCCTTGAAGCGAACAAACGCGATCTCGAAGCGGGAGCCGATCTGCCGCCCGCCATGCGCGACCGTCTGCGACTCGACCCCTCTCGGATCGAGGCTGTTGCGCAGGCCGTCGAGCAGATCGCGGGGCAGCCCGATCCTGTAGGCGAGATCGTCGAGGGGCGAAGGCTCGAGAACGGCATCTCGATCTCGAAGCGCCGCGTACCCATCGGCACCATTCTCGTGATCTACGAGAGCCGCCCGAACGTGACTGTCGATGCTGCCGCACTCTGCTTCAAGGCGGGCAACGCCGTCATCCTCCGGGGCGGCAAAGAAGCCCGGCACTCGAACGCCGCCTTCGCCGACGCCGTTCGAGAACCGCTTGCACGCGTAGGCCTCGGGGACGCCGTCCAACTCGTTCCGACGACCGAACGCTCGGCGACGACCGCTCTCGTGCGCATGCCGGGCGTGATCGATCTCTGCATTCCTCGAGGTGGTCCCGGGTTGATACAGGCCGTCACCGAGGCGGCCACCGTCCCCGTCATCAAGCACGACGCGGGCAATTGCCACCTCTACATCGACGAACACCTAAGCGGCCTGCGTGAAGCAGCAATGGAGATCGCTTGCAACGCGAAGGCTCAGCGCCCGGGTGTCTGCAACGCGATCGAAACCCTATTGGTGCACGATCGCGTTCTCGATGTCTTGCCCGAACTCGGCCGAAGGCTCGCCGAGCTCGGCATCGAACTCCGGGCGGACGCTCGGTGCCTCCCGCATCTCCCCGGGGCGCAGCCCGCATCGGAGCAGGATTATGCGACCGAGTTCCTAGCACCGATCCTCGCGGTCGCTGCGGTCGATTCGCTGGACGATGCCTGCGCGCACATCCGCCGGTACGGGTCGGGGCACACCGAAGCGATCGTGACGAGCTCACTGATCCACGCCGAGCGGTTCACGAGTCTGGTCGGGTCCGCCAACGTCATGGTCAACTGCTCGACCCGGTTCGCCGACGGCGGCATGTACGGGCTCGGCGCAGAGATCGGCATCTCGACCGACAAGCTCCACGCCCGCGGCCCGATGGGCGCGCGCGATCTCACCACGTTCCAGTGGCTCCTGTCGGGCAACGGGCAGATCAGAACGTGAACGGCAACGCCCCGCTCCCGGATCGAGCAGGCATCCGAAGGCTGCGCTGGGCTGAGCCCGCAAAGTCGATCGTGGCCGAGTGGCGAGCGCTGACTTCATCATCAAACACGCGGCGAACGGTTGTCGCGTGCTCGGGCGGCGCGGATTCGGTTGCGCTGCTTGTGGCGCTCGCCAGCGCAGAGCCGCAAGACCTTGTCGTGTGCCATGTCCAGCACGAGCTGCGCTCCGAGTGTGAGTCGGCTGCGGACGCCGAGTATGTCGAACGTATAGCGGCGAGCCTGGGCCTCCCGTTCGAGTTGCGGCAGGCCGGCCCTCCGGCGGGCAACGCCGAAGCCCACGGCAGAGCGCGCCGGTACGAGCTGTTGCGCTCGGTGGCAGTGGATCACGGCTGCGCCGCCGTGGTCACGGGGCACCATGCCGATGATCAATGCGAGACGTTCCTCATGGCGGCCCTGCGTGGCAGCGGGACGGCGGGGCTGAGTGGGATCGCGCGGGATCGTCCGCTTTGCGATCGGGTTCGGCTGTTGCGCCCGATGCTGCATGTCACGCACGAGAAGGCCATCGGGTTGTGCAAAGAGGCGGGTATCTCTTGGAGAGAGGATGCGACCAACGCAGACGCCGATCGAACGCGCTCGGCACTGCGGCAGCGTGTCCTGCCGGTGCTGCGCGAGATCCGTCCGGACGCGAGCGAGCGCGTGAGTGGTGCGGCCTCGCGGTGCGCATCCGCCGAGATGTGCATCGCCGATGCTGCATCTAAAGCGATGGCGGGGCGGAGTGCATGGGCCCGAGACGAGCTTCGCCAGCTCTCGCCGGTTGTACTTGCTTCGGGCCTGCGGTCCGCTGCCCGTGTGTTCTTGCACGGGCACGCCGACGCTCTGACCTCGAAGCTGGTCGCGCCCGTGGTCGATCGGATTGGCAGCGATGTCACAGAACCCGCCGAGTTCGATTGGCCCGGCGGTCTTGCTGTGATCGTGACGGCGAGGGAAGTCCGCATGATCGCTAGGCCTTCCGAGCATGGTGATGGGTGAGGCGCTCCTGTAGGATCCACCCATGCGCCCGCTCGTCTGGTTCCGTACTGATCTCCGCGTAGACGACAACACAGCGTTGCTGCGCGCGTGCGAGGCGGCCACCTCGGGCGTCGTTGCGGTGTACCACGTCGCCACCGATCAATGGCGGGAACACGGGCTGGGGGGGAACAAAGTCGAGTTCGTGCGTCGTAACCTCGTCGAGCTCAGCAGCTCGCTCGCAGCGATCCATATCCCGCTGCTCCTGATCGACGGGCCGCGGTTCTCAGACGCGCCCGAAGCGCTCCTCCGCATCGCTCAACAGCACGAATGCAGCGGGATCTGGTTCAACGAGGAGTACGAGGTCAACGAGCGCGAACGAGACGAGATGACCGAGCAGGCATTCGAGAACGCGGGGCTTACCTGCCATCGATGTGTGGATCAGGCCATCCTGCCGCCGGGCGATGTGCGCACGGGCAGCGGCACGTTTTACTCGGTCTTCGGCGCGTACAAGCGCAAGTGGCTCACGCACTTTGAGGAATCGCGTCGTCCTCTGGGCGGCACGCCCGTCAAGCAAGAAGCGATCGAGGGCCTCGAACCCGACCCCGTCCCCGCGCACTTTTCCGGCTTCGACCCGACGGCCGATCTCGAACTCTGGCCCGCGGGCGAAGAAGAGGCCAGGCGACGGCTGGAGGACTTCGCGCAGGGCGAGATGGCCCACTACAGCAATCAGCGAGATCTGCCCGCGCAGGAAGGAACCTCCCAGCTCTCACCCTACATCGCAGCAGGCGTGATCTCGCCGCGCCGGTGCATGGAGGCCGCGATCGAGGCCGATGGTGGCACGACCGCTCTGGGTGATACCGGGCCCGGCGTGTGGAAGACCGAACTAATCTGGCGAGAATTCTACAGGCACGTGCTGCTCGGATTCCCACGCGTCTGCATGGGCAAGCCGTTCAAAGCCGATACCGATCGCCTCGTGTGGAGTGACAACGAATCCCACTTCCGTGCTTGGTGCGAAGGGCAGACCGGCTACCCCATCGTCGATGCCGCGATGCGCCAGCTTCGTGCGACCGGCTGGATGCACAACCGTCTGCGCATGGTGGCCGCGATGTTCCTCACCAAGGATCTCTTCCTCGATTGGAGGCTCGGCGAGGCCCACTTCAACGAGCACCTGATCGACCACGACTTCGCGCTCAACAACGGCGGTTGGCAGTGGTCGGCCTCCACGGGCACCGACGCCGTGCCGTACTTCCGCGTCTTCAACCCCTTCAGCCAGTCGGCCCGGTACGACAAAGAGGGCGACTTCATAAATAAGTACGTCCCGGAGCTGGCGGGTGTCGCTGCCCCAGCCCTGCACGACCCCGCCAAGCTCGCCAAGACGAAGCCGGTCCTTGATGGCGCGTACCCCGGGCCGATCGTCGATCGGTCGAAGACCAAGGATCGTGTCGTCGCCGCCTTCAAGGCGCTCTGACGCCTTCGGCATGCTTGAGCGTGGCGGGGCACTTCTGCCCGGGTATGATCACGCCAATCGCAGGGTGTAGCTCAGCTTGGTAGAGCGCGGTCTTTGGGTGGCCGAAGTCGCTGGTTCGAATCCAGTCACCCTGATTCCCAACCCCGCCCCCGAACAACGAGAGCCCGTCGATGCACGCCCGCGCCCCCAAGCGTCCCCGGAAGAACGCCATCCCTGATTCGCTTCGCGTCCTCATCGTTGGCGGCGGGGGGCGCGAGCACGCGCTCGCTG
This sequence comes from uncultured Phycisphaeraceae bacterium, assembly GCA_964576725.1. Lineage (GTDB taxonomy): Bacteria > Planctomycetota > Phycisphaerae > Phycisphaerales > UBA1924 > OFTM391. Next base: position 37,682 of record CAZNUZ010000010.1, on the reverse strand, counting down.
CGGCATTGAAGAAGAGCCCCTCGGTCAAAGCGCTCTTCTGCACCCACCCGAGCAACCCCGGGATCAAGTCCATCGCCCAGCCGATGGGCTTCGAGTTCGATCCGGGCGAGCTGTACCGCGTCGCCCAGTTCTGCGAGCGCGAGTCGATCAACCTCGTCGTCGTCGGGCCAGAGGCGTACCTCGCAGCGGGGATCACCGACGAACTGAGCTCCGAACACTGCGCCGTCTTCGGTCCCACCAAGGCCGCTGCGCAGCTCGAGTGCGACAAGGCATTCGCCAAGGACCTGATGCGCAGCGCTTCGATCCCGACGGCCGACGCACGCGTTTTCCGCGATCCCGCCGAGGCCAAGGCGTACATCTATTCACGTGAGACGCCGCAGGTCGTGAAGGCCTCGGGCCTCGCAGCCGGCAAGGGTGTGTACGTCCCCGCCTCCGCAGACGAGGCGGCGCAGGCCGTCAGCGAGATCATGGAAGAGGGGCGTTTCGGCGAAGCAGGCAAAACGGTCCTCGTCGAAGAACGGCTCAAGGGCCCCGAGGTCTCTGTGTTTGCGCTCGTCGACGGGCAGACCATACTCACACTCGACGTCTGCCAGGACCACAAGCGACTGCGTGACGGCGGTGAAGGCCCGAACACCGGCGGGATGGGCGCCTTCTGCCCCTCCCCGCTCGTTGACGCCAGGCTCATGGCCTCCATCGAGCGTGAGATCCTCGTTCCGACCGTCGATGCGCTCAAGCGCGAGGGCATCGACTACCGGGGCGTCTTGTACGCGGGGCTCATGCTCACCCCGGGCGGGCCCAAAGTGCTCGAGTTCAACGCGCGATTCGGCGACCCGGAGACGCAATCGCTCTTGCACCGCACGGGCGGGGATTGGGGCCGGGTCCTATACGCTGCAGCGGTGGGCGGCCTCGCAGAACTCACAGAGAAAGACCTGCGCTTCACAGACAACTGCGCCTGTACCGTTGTCCTCGCCTCGGGCGGGTACCCTGACGCCCCCCGCACCGGTCACGCGATCGAAGGCCTCGAAGAGGCTCAAGGGGTCAGCGGCGCCTTCGTCTACCACGCGGGCACCGTCCGCGAAGAGGGCGAGATCCGCACCGCGGGCGGGCGGGTGCTGGGGGTCACCGGCACCGGGCCGACCATCGAGGCCGCTCGCACCGCGGCCTACGAAGCAGTCTCGCACATCTCCTTCCCCGGGATGCAGATGCGCACCGATATCGGCGCCTCCGCCGTCGCGTCCGAGGCGTGAGGCCAGTTGAATCCGTGCGATTCGTCGAGCGGCGTGCGTGTCAGCCGGCGTCGCGGACCTGCAAGTAGCCGTCGAGCCTGCCCTGCATGAGCGCGCGCTCGTCCTCGCTCGATGCGGCCTCGACCGCCTCTTCTTGCGTGGATATCGCGGTCGTCAGATCGCCCGCGACATAGTGGGCACGGGCGAGGGTGTCGAGGATGTCCGCCACCTTGCGCTCGGTGAGATCCGCGGCCATCGTCGCAGCCTTGATCGCCAGTTCAGCATCGACATCCTCGCGGTCGATCACGCTCTGATCGGGAGAGACGATCGCCCACGCGAAGTTGCTCAGGAAGAAGGCGTCTTCCTTCAGGTCGGTGGAGAGCAGGTCCACGGCGTACTTCCTCGCCTCGCCCGCTTTGCCCTGCGCGACCTTGGCAACGTAAACGAACGTCGCCGCCTGCCTCGTCTGCGCGGGCTCGAGCTCGAAGAGCTCGGTGAATAACTCCTCCACAGCGGGCCAGTCCATCTGAGTCAGGGCGTCCCAGGCGATGGTGTTGAGCTCCGCGACGCGCTGCTGGCGTATGCGCTCTTGCTCGAGGATCGCTTGCCGCTCCTCTTCCATGCGCTCGGGAGTGAACTCGCCGGCGACCATGAGTCTGACAGCGAGATCTAGCTGGGCGTCGGGGCGCCCGATCCACGCGATCTCGCCTGAGCCGTCGACGAGCATCACCGTCGGGATGCCGCCCTGGCCCGCTGCGGTCATGAACGCTGCTGCGGTCTTGTCTTCGACGTCGACCGCAACGCGATACGCCATGCGGTCGCCACGCTTCTCGACGAAGGCCTCGTTGTCCTGCGAGCCCCAGATCGCGACCGCGACCACGTGCACGTTGTCGTCCTTGTGCCGCTGCTGGAGCGCGTTGATGTGGGGGATGGCGGCCACGCAGGGGGGGCACCAGGTCGCCCAGAAGTCCAGCACGTAGATGTGATCGGGCTGATACTCCTCGACTGGCTCGCCCTTGATCCACCGGACGTGCTCAAGAAGAGGCGCGTTGTCGCCCACCTGGAGGGTGACTTCTGCCTGCTGCTGTTGGGCAACGGCAGTGGGGGCTGCAGCGAGAACGAGCGGCATGGTGGCGAGAACGGACGCGATCAGAGCGGTGCGCATGGCATGGGTCTCCTGCCCCCGGCGGTACGTATGCGTGGGCAATACGAGTGTACCGAGGGCGGGCTGTTTGGCTCCGAAAATTGGGTTCTTATCGGTCGCGTGCGGCTAGGCAGAAGACGTGCCCGCTTCGGCGAGCAGCGCGTCCTTGGCCCACTTCTTGAGCAGCTGATAGACCCCAATGAAGATCGCAATGCCGACGATCATCAGAATGATCTGTGTTGTGCGGTCGCGGTCTTGGGCGCTCACGAGGCTCTCGGCCTGAGCGCCGAGCCACACCGCGAAGAGCGTCCGCGGCAATATCCCCAGGAAGGTCCCCGCGAGGAAGGGGATCATCCGCACCCCGAGCGATGACATAAAGAGGTTGGTGAGCGCGAAGGGCGAGTTCGCCGGCAGGCGTATGAGCCCGACCACCATCGTCTCTTGCAAGAGCGAACGATCCACGATCGCCCTGCGGACGATCCGTGCCTTCTCGTGCGACTCGATGACCTCCATGACCTTGCCGCGGACAAGCAGCACGCCCCAGCCGTACCCGATGAGTCCGCCGAAGGTCACGCCAAACATGGCCGCCGCCCCGCCGCCCCACATACCAAAGAGGGCACCGGCGAAGAAGCTCATCGCATACGTGGGTAGCAGCATCGAACCCGTGGCGATTGCCATCAGAGGAGCGAAACACAGAACCGCGATGAGCAGGACCCGGGCCGCCTCCGCCGGCGCGTACAGCTGCGCCAGGCCCAGTGCCTGGGCGATAACCGAGAGGCTGAGGCCAAGGCCAACGATCAGTGCCGTTCCAAGTGCCCCGGGCACAAGGGCGGAGAGCACCGCGACGGAGCCGACCCGCGGGCCCAACTCGCGTAGTGCTGCGACGACCTGTTTGGAGTCGAGTCCTTCCTCATGGGCATCCACGCCTTGATCCGCGACGGGCTCTCGGCTGGGCCGCGTGGCCTCTACGTGCTCGTCGATGGCGGTGGGGGGCTCCATGAGGGCTGCGCCTCCTTGTTGAGACTGGTTCTCAATCATGGCCAAGCGTAGGCGCAGGACTCCTTGCCCGGCGGCGTGCGAGGTGGGCGGGGCAAAAAAACGCCCGGGCACGTGCCGTCCATAGCTCGTGCCCGGGTGTCTTCGGTGTCCAGCCCTAGCGGTGATGCCAGGTGGAGAGGGTCGTCCGTGGTCAGTGGACGAGTGCGGTGGCGCGGTCGATTTCGTTGATCACCTGACGGACCTGGAAGGGCTTCTTGAGGAAGCCGTCAAACCCGTGGGCCCGGAGGCTCATCGACTGACCCTCGGTGAGCTTGCCGCTCATGGCAATCACCCGGGTCACGGCGTGGTCTTCGGATTCCCGGAGGACCTGGGCGACATCGGTCGCGTCGGTCTCGCCGAGGTGGATGTCGAGGAGGACAACGTGCGGCCTGAATCGTTCGCACTCGAGGCCCGCCTCGAAGCCCGTCTCCGCAACGCGGACGTCGTAGCCCGCCTGGCCGGAGAGCACCTGCTCGAGGGCATCGAGAATTTCGGGCTCATCGTCCACGACGAGCACGCGGGTCTTGCCCGAATGCACACCGTCGAGGGGGATGTTGTGGTCCTTCATGAACTGAACGAGATTGCTCATGGGGATCCGCCGGTCCTTGGACCCGGGGATCCGATAACCCTTGAGCTGCCCGCTGTCGAACCATTTACTCACCGTCCGCGGGGCGACGTTACAAATCTTCGCCACCTCGCCGGTGGTCAGGACGTCCTTGTCTGCTGGCATCATGGGGCTGTTCCTCTGCTTGCTCCGCTCTCCCGAGCGTGGTTGCAGAGGTGATCGACCGAAGCAGGGGGCGGCTTAAGCCACCCACCCGGACGAAACGGCAAATATTGCCCACGGATCAATGCAGGCCCGATTTATCCAGTTGTGATCGCCTGCAGCGTGCTGCCAGCCCCACGAGGCAGGGCCAACATTGACACTCTTTCGCTGGGGCAAGTAGAGTGGGGAACTCTCTGGCCTTGGCGTTCGGATAACGGGCGCCTCGGGGCGTGTTCCACGCTCTCCGCCATCGCTCACCCCGATCCGCCGCACGCACCTCTGTGCTGCATCATTCCAGTCAGACGCCGACCGCACTCCACCATCGCGGTCGAGGAGAACCCCTCGTGCACGACCAGCCCAGCATTTCCCGCGGACTCCGCCGATCCCTCGTCGCGGCCGTTCTCTGCGTTATGCCCCTCGCAGCCACCGCACCCGCCCTCGCACAAGACGGCGATCGGGCCAAGACGCTGCTCGAAGACTTCAACCACTATGTCTTCATCGCCCAGCACGACCTCGCCGAAGCCAACGCCCGGGCGCTGCTCGACATGGCGCTCGAGCCTCAGGCCTTCCTCGCCCTTCTTGAGGACACCCCAGCCCTGCAGCGCCGCTTCGCTGAAGCGCGTCAGCGGGCGCTGCTTGTGCCCCAACTGGAAGACGAGGCCGCCGAGCTCTTCACGCTCTTTGACACCGGTAAGAAGGAGCGTGCCCGCTCCCCGCAGGAGATCGAAGAGAACATCGACATGCTGGGCGGGCAGGCCCGCCAGCGCCTCGCGGCCCGCGAGCGTCTGCTGGAGGCCGGCGAGTACGCCGTGCCCGATCTCATCACAGCCGCGATCAAGTCCGACCGCATCGATATCCAAGCCGAAGCCGCCCAGCTCCTGCGCGATCTCGGCCGCGATGCCGCGGTCCCGATGACGGCTGCGATGATGGCCTCGCCCGCGGAGCAGCAGGAACGGCTCGCCCGCATCCTGGGCGATATCCCGCACCGCGTCTCGATCCCTTACCTGTATGAGATCGCTGCCACTACGCCCGTCTCCGCCACCCGCGAAGCGGCCCGCGAAGCGATCGTCAAAATCGACGGCAGCTACGACGACCAGCTCGGCCTCGCCGGACTCTACCGCGACCTCGCCGACCGCTACTTCAACGACCGCGAAGCTGGCACCCTTCTCGCCTTCCCCGGCGAGGACCACCAGCTCCTCTGGTCCTGGGTCGAAGGCGTGGGGCTGACCGCCACCGCCATCCGTACGCCGGTCTTCCACGAAGCCCGCGCGATGGAGCTCGCTGCGACCGCCCTCTCGCACAACGCCGACGACGAACTGGCCATCGCCCTCTGGCTCGGCGCGAACATCTCCCGCCAGATCGATCAGCAGGAAATGGCCGAGATGGGCACCTCGTACAACAACCCGGTCTACGACAACGCCCGCCCCAGCGCCGATTTTTATGCCTCGGCACTCGGCAACGCTCCGGTTCAGCGGGTGCTGGGACGGGCGCTCGCGGATCGCGATGTGAAGATCGCCCGCAGCGCCATCGCAGCCCTCACGCGCGTCGCGGGCAACGCCCAGCTCTGGGAGGGTCTCGCGGGCGATCGCCCGCTGCTCGACGCGCTGGCCTACCCCGATCGCCGCGTGCGGTACGACGCCGCCCTCGCCATGGCCGCCGCCGACCCGCGTGTGGCCTTCGACGGCGCCGAGCGCGTGGTCCCGACGCTCGCAGGCATGGTCACGCAGGCCGGCAACCGCTACGCCCTCATCGTGGCCAGCAATGCCGCGTTCCAGCAGGACGTCCGTGACGCGCTCGCAGCCGACGGCTACAGCGTGCTCGCTCCCATCGACACCATCGCCGATGCTCGTGTGGCACTCGCCACCGCTCCCGGCGTTGACCTGATCGTTGCCGATCTCCCGGGCGCCACCATGTTCGATGCCTACGACGTCATCCGTGCTTCGGATGTGCTGGGCGCTGCCCCGCTGGTGGTTGTCTCCTCCGGCTCCGACCTTACTAATCTCGAGCAGATCGCCCGTGAGGACGCCCTCACCCGCACCCTGCGCCGCGGCGTGACGGGCGGCGAGATCACCATCGCAGCGAGCCAGCTCGTCGAGGCCTCCGTTGGTGCCCCTCTCAGCGATGACGACGCGCTCATCTACGCCGGCTTCGCCCTCGGCGCACTCCGCGATCTTGCGATCAGCCGGAACGAAGTGCTGAACGTCTCCGACGCGGGCCCCACGCTCCTCGAGGCGATTACTGTTACCGAGGGCTTCGTCCGCAGGCAGGTCGCCGAGGTTCTCTCCTACATCCCCCGTGCAGCAGCCCAGCAGGCGCTGGCAGAGGCCGCGGTCGATGCATTCGAGCCCGACGAGCAGGCCGCCATGCTCGACGCCCTCGCGGACTCGGCCCGGCGGTTCGGCAACCTGCTCGAAGACGTGCACGAGGAAGACGTAGTCGACTTCGCCATCAACGGCGACGCGGGGGTGCGCAGCAGCGCCGCCGCGGCCGCGGGTGCGCTCGGCCTTTCGGGAGCACGGATCGCCCCCGTCCTTTCAATCGAGAACTGACCAGGGTCGGATTCTGGGCTTCTGTCCGGCTGATCTTCCTAGATAGACGTATCAAGACGCCGCCCCTCAGGCGGCGTTTTTCGTGCGCGCGGATCATTCTGCATCCCAGAGTGCGCCTGATAAATCCTCGAATCTGGCGCTCTCCGTCCCCCACGTGTCGGGTGTTCCGGTTGTGCGGGCGCCCGAGACATGCTCCGCGGCGCTCCCGCTGAAACACAATTCAAGCTCGCCCGATGAGTGGTACGGACGGACGAGCTGCGTGGCTCGCCGGTCACGTACCCCGAGGGCGGACTCGGGGACAGCCAATCGATTTACGCGTTCGTCAGGAGTGAGTGCAATGCGTCAACACATGCGGGCCGGTTTCACGCTGGTCGAGATCCTTATCGTCGTCGTCATCCTCGGCATCCTTGCCGCCATCGTCGTTCCCCAGTTCACCAACGCCAGCAACGAAGCGGTGAAGGGTGCGCTCGAGTCCCAGCTCCAGACCATCAACAGCCAGATGGAGCTGTACCGCGTGCGGAACAACGGCGCGTACCCCGCCATCGGCACCGGCACCGGCGCCGCCTCCTGGGGCCCCCTCGTCGGCGGTGAGTACCTCAAGGAAGCTCCTGTGAACGGCTACACCGGTCAGAGCACCGTCACCTCCGGCATCGCCGCCGCCAACGCCGACCGTGCCAGCACCAACGGGTGGGCCTTCCACACCGATTACACGGTCTACGCCGTCGGCTTCGACCCCACCAACGGTCTGCTCTACCACGAGACCGGCTTCACGGCGCCCAGCGCCCCCTGATGCCAACAGATCACTGATCGCATTCGCACGGCGAGCTCTAACGGGCGTGCCGTGCCTTCTCGGTCCTTCACCACGACCCCAACAAGGCAGAACCGATGCGCACTCCCAAGGGCTTCTCGTTGCTCGAGGTCATGATCGTCGTCGTGACGCTCGGGATCCTCGCCACTGTCGTTGTCCCGCAGCTCGCAAGCGCCTCGTCCGACGCGACCCGTGCCTCGATCCGCGCTCAGATGCAGACCATCAACAAGCAGATCGAGCTCTTCCGCGGCGCGAACGACGGAGACCTGCCCACCATGCACGCGACCGATCCCGCGGGTGAAGGCATGGCCAAGGGAGGCTGGGGCGTGCTCGTTTCGTCTGCCTACCTCAAAGACCAGCCCACTAATGCCTACACCGGCAGCGCCGTTCTGGTCGGCGGCAACTTCGCCTCGGCCCGCCTCGGCACCGAAGACGATGCCAACGGCTGGCACTACGAGGTCGTGGGCTCCACCCAGTTCAGCGTCTTCCCCGTTGGCTATGACGCCGACATCGACCGGCTCTCCCACGAGTTCTAAGCCGCGCATGCAGCGGAACAGAGTTCAACCTATCCGTCGCGGGATCGCGGCGGCGCAGGCCATCATTATCGCAGGGTCCGTCGTATCTCTTGGGGTCGGCGCCTACTTCGCTCGGCCCGCCCTCACCCGCGCGATGGCTCCGGGCCCCGCCGTATTGCAATCGCCAACGGCCCCCGGGCTCGCCGACGCTTGTGAGTCCATGCGCGAACTGCTCGGCCGCTCGCGCGAGGTCCTCGGGGTCTACGGCGCCGAGGGCGACGGCGTACGCGAACTGCTCCTCTGGGGTCAGGACACCAACCTCGACGGGAACATGCAGGCGGGGGAGATCATCCTCCTGACGTTTAGCAAATCGATGGGGGTGCTGGCGGCCTACGCGGGCGCTTCCGATTCCGCGCTCGAGAACGACCCAGCCTTCGAGATCGTTGGTGGAATCGAAACCGCGGGCTTCGACCCAGATGCGATCGTTCGCCCAGGGGAAGTCGGCGAACGACTCGCACGCCGACTGCGCACCACCACGGGTATCCGCAGAACCGTGCTCGCTGTTGGATTGGAAGACGTGCGGGTTGAGCGGGTCCGAGAATCAGCCGGTGAAGCATCCCTCCGGTTGCGGGTGATTTGGCCCGGCGAAGGGCTCGATAGCTCTATAGAAGCGTGCGAATGCGCCCTGTGATGGGCGCTCCCTCCCCGCACGTCGGAGCATCGCCATGAAGCACCCACGTACCAACACCCGCACGGCGCTCACGCATATGGGGCTCGGGGCCGCGATCGCCCTCGCTGTCGCTGTGCTGTGGAACAGCCCCGCAGGCACCGGCGCGAACGCCTACGCCGCCCCTGCCAAGCTGCCCAACGCCTCGGCGCAGCGACTGGACATGATCCGCGCTCTGAAGAGCATCGATGAGCGACTGGCTGCTCTCGAGAAGACGCTTACTGATGGCGAACTCGTCGTCAAAGTGAGCGAGATGCCCGCCCTTACGGTGGAGGAGTGAGCCGACCGTGCGCCGCGGCCTCACCCTGATTGAACTGCTCATCACCGTTGTGATCATGTCGATCGCAGCGGCTGTTGTCATTCCCTCGATGAGCCAGACGGGTGTGATCCGCGTGCAGGCCGCCGCCCGCGCTGTCGTGGCCGACGTGACCCTCGCGCAAACAGAGGCGATGGCCTTCCAGGTGCGCAGGGGCCTGTACTTCGGTGCGATCTACAACGGGTCCTCGTACGAAGAGGGCAACGGCTACGTAGTCACCGAACCGACGAGCTCCGTCCTTGCGCTGGGCAACCTGAGCCTCTACGCGATCGACCAGCCCAGCGAGCCGGGCACGCCCTACGTCCGTGATCTGTCCGCGGGCAGGTTCGGCGGCGCGACGATCATCGAGAGCGACTTCGATGGGGCGGACGCGCTCGTGTTCGACGAATTCGGTTCGCCTATGCAGATGCGTGACCCCGGGGACGGCACGGGCGTCGAGGCTCTCGCCGGCAATGGCGGGTCCGTGCTCATCCAATCCCCGGGCATCGGGGTCGGGTACCGCGTTCGCGTCGACGCGATCACCGGTCGCGTCACCGTCCAGCAAGAAGACCCCCCGAGCGACGAGGGCTGATCGAGCCCTCGGGAGACAGACCGTGCTGAGCAGCATCACAAGAAGCGACGCGCCCATCGGGATCGACCTGAGCGGTTCGCGCGCGCACGTGCTGCAGCTCGCGCCGGTCCCCGCGGGCATGGGCGTCGTCGCAAGCGCTCGCATCGACCGTGCCCGGGTGGGGCTGCCCGCCGACGAAAGCTCTGCCTCTCCCGACGCGCTGGTGACCGCCATCGCGCGCAGGGTGCAAGCAGGGGGCTTCCGCGGCAGACGCTGTGTGCTCACACTGCCCGACAACACGATCCGCCTGCGCACCGTCCGGCACCCACTTATGCCCGAGCAAGAACTCGCCAGCGTGGTCGGCTTCGACGCGATGGACCAGCTGGGCTTCACGGGCGAAGACCCGGGGCAGATCGGCTGGCTGCGCACGGGCGAGATCGTCCAAGGCGACGAGCGCCGAGTGGAGGTGCTGTACTTCGGCCTTCCCGTGCGCACCGTCGAAGAGATGGCGTACGCCTTCGCGTCGGCGGGATTGGAGCCCGTAGCGATCGAGCCGCGCTTCGTCTCGTGCATGCGTGCGATGACACGCCATCACCAGCGCGCGGGCGACGCGGAAATCGTCCAGCTCGGTCTCGATGTCAACGAACGCTCCACGATGATCCTCATCACGCGCGGCGCCGAACTCGTCTTCGCCAAGCTGATCGAGATCGGTGGTGATCACTTCGACCGGGCGGCCCAGCAGCGGCTCGGCCTGGAACTCGACGTGATCCGTGAGATGCGCGAGCACCGTGCGTCGGTCGATGACACCGGGTCGCAAGGGGACCGCATCGATCGAGCCATGTTCGACGCGGTGCGGCCCGTCCTCGCCGACATCGCGCACGAGGCGAGCCTGTGCCTCCGCCACTACGCGGTCACGTTCCGCGGCGCTCGCCCCGAACGCACACTGCTTATGGGCTCCGAGGCCAACGAGCCCATGTTCACGCAGATCGTCTCTGAAGCGATCGGTGTCGATACTCAGGTATTCCAACCCCTGCATGGCATCGGGACCGAGTCCACGATCGGTGGCAGCGCGTACGGCCCCGCGTGGGCGGGCGCTGCCGGTGCTGCGTGCCGCGAGATGCTGCGCAAGAGCGCGACGCGCAAGCGTTACCAGCGCCGGGTCGCCCAATCGCAGGCCGAGAGTGCGAAGGGGCGTGCAGCATGATCGGCCAGACTGACCTGCTGCCGGCCGACTGCCGGAGGTCCTTCGAGCGCCGCCGTGTGCGCCGGCGCTGGATCATCGGCTACGGAGCGGCGTTCACCCTCCTCGCCATGCTCCAGGCGACCGTCTCGGTGCGATCGGGAGATCTGCTCGGTGTGCGCAACGACCTGCGTGGCCAGGTGCAAGAACGCCTGGCACAAGACGGCGAGGCGATGGCGCTCGCCGCCGAGATCCGCGATCTCGAGCAGCGCATCGCGCGATACAACACCCTGGCCTCACCCGTGCGCATGACCGAGGTCCTGCGCACGATCGGTGCCTTCGTGCCCCCGGACGCCACAGCGACGAGCATCACGATGACCCCTCGCATCGAGCGTTCGCGGACCGCCGCCCAGCCTGGTCAGCCCGCCGAGGAGATCGTTAACCGGTACATGGTCCTCGAACTGCAGGGCTACGCCGAGACTGACATCACGATCGCGTCCATCGTTGCCGGGATCGACGCAAACCCGCTCTTCTCGAGTGTGGTGCTCGACTACTCGCGTCAACGCGAGCTCGACGGGATCCCCGTACGAGAGTTCCGGGTGCACTCGGAGATCAGCCTCGACGAGCGCTATGAGTTCTATGTCTCGGAGGCTGCGCAATGAAGCTCACGAGCAGCACCTCGCTGGCGATCGGTCTTGGCGTTCTCGTCATCGGCGGGATCGGGATATTCGTGATCCCGCAGGCGGTCCGCGCGCAGCGGCTGAGCGCTGAGATCAGCGAGTACCAGACCGAGCTCGATCAGCCCAACGTGGGCGAGGCGGCCATCTCGCAGCTCGTCCAACGCCGTGCGGACATCAAGCACTTCGGCGACGAGCGCATCACCCCCATCCCCGACGCCGCCGATCTCGCGGGTTTGATGCGAGAGCTGTCCGCGATGTTCACGGGCGCGGGGCTCGATGCCCCCCAGCTCACGACCGGCGTGCCCGAAGAGGCGGAGGGCGCGATGTCACTCCCGTTGACTGTCGTAGCCGAAGGTCCGTTCCTGCCCATCGCCGAGATGGTCGATCGCATCGAATCGCTGCCGCGCCTGGTTCGTGTCCAGCGGCTCAGGATCGCGAGCCCCGGTGGATCGCGCAGCGGTGAGGTCGATCGCAGCGGGATCGTGCGGGCGGACATCTTGCTCGATGTCTTCTACGCACCGACCCCGGCAACAGCGGGGGAGCAATCGCCATGATCCAGACCAAGCTCCGCGAACTCAAGCTCCAGGCTCAGGCCTCACCGCAGAAGGCGGGCATATTCGTGGTACTCTGCGCCGTGCTGGCGGTCATCGGCGGGAAGCAGATGCTCGGCGCTGGCCCGTCCCGCGCGACCGCGCAAGAAGCCCTCGCGGAAGCGAAGGAACAGGTCCTTGGGTTATCAGACCTTGCGGAACTCGATACCGGGACCCACGTGATCCGGGTGCCCAAGCCCGAGTCCGGTCTGCGCGATCTGTTCCACTTCGATGCTCGGATCTTCCCTCCCCCGGTCCAAGCGGAGCCGGAGACGGAAAACTCGGCAAAGTCTGACGTTCGTTCGGACGATCCCCCAACCGTGAGCGCGTTCTCGAGCGGCCAGCGTGCTGCAGAGATCCGCACGGAGGCGGAACGGTTCCGGCTCCGAAGCACGCTCCTCGGTGCACAGCCGATCGCGGTCATCGCGATCGGGGGCGGCCCGAGCGGGCAGCGTTCTGAGATGCTCCGCATCGGGGAGGCGATCGAAGGCTTCGAACTCATCGAGATTCAGCAGCGAAGCGTCACCGTCGAGAAAGACGGGGTGCGGGTACGGCTGAACATCGCGAGCGACTGAAGCACACTCGAGCGCCGAGCCGATCGGGACCCGAAAGGGCACGCCGAATGACCTTCCGCCGACTCTTCACCGCGACGCTCACGCACGCCGCGCTCCTGACCACGCTCGCCCTCGCACCCCAGGCCGCCGCTCAGAACGAGGCCGACGCCGCACCGAGCGAGGGTGTGGAGGCCAGCGAGTTCCAGACCTTCGACATCTTTGTCCAAGACGAGGACATCACCAACGTCCTCAAGATGCTCTCGCTGCAAAGCCAGCGGAACATCGTCGCGAGCCGCGATGTCACCGGGACCGTCAGTGCCAACCTCTACGGCGCGACGTTCTACGAAGCCCTCGACGCGATCCTCAACGTCAACGGCTACGGCTACGTCGAGCAGGGCAACTTCATCTACGTCTATCCATCGGATGTCATCGCCGAACTCGAGGCGCAGCAGCGCCGGACCGTGGCGAAGGTCATCCACCTCAACTACCTCAACGCGAGCGACGCCGCTGCATTCATCGAGCCCCTCGTCTCCGAGGCGGGCGTCGTGAAGACCAACGGCGACCCGGGCGAGTTCAACCTCCCCGATGATTTCCCCGCGGGCAACGAGGAGTTCGCCCTCTCGGCGACCATTGTTGTCTACGACTACCCCGAGCACCTCGCCGAAATCGAGGCGATGCTCGAACAGCTCGATACCCGCCCCGCGCAGGTGCTCGTTGAAGCCACCATCCTCCAGACCATCCTGAATGAGGACAACGCGTTCGGCGTGGACTTCGCTCTCGTCGCTGATGTGGAGTTCTCTGACTTCTTCGACATCGGCGGACCGCTCGGCGCGGGCAACGCACTCAGCCAAGGCTCGCCCAACGGTTTCAACCCGCCGGACGGCCGCGGCGCCGCGGTCGGTGCCACGCCCGGCTCGATCGTCGACCGCTCGAACTTCACCGCCGGTATCACGTGGAACGATGTCTCGGTCTTCGTCTCCGCACTCGACGAGGTCTCGGATACCACGATCCTCTCGAGCCCCAAGATCCTCGCCCTCAACCGCCAGCCGGCTCGCGTGCTCGTCGGTGAGCGACTCGGTTTCCTGAGCACCACCGCCTCCGAGACGTCGACGACCCAGACCGTTGAGTTCCTCGACACCGGTACAGAGCTCGTCTTCCGCCCCTTCATCTCGCGCGACGGCATGATCCGACTCGAGCTCTTCCCCAGCGTCTCGACCGGTGCGCCGCGCCCCGTCACCGACGCGACGGGCGTGACCGTCACCATCCCGGACGAGATCACACAAGAGATCACCACCAACATCATGGTCCCCGACGGCGCCACGGTCGTCCTCGGCGGCCTCTTCCGCGAGTCGACGACACTCGGCCGCTCGCAGGTTCCCTTCCTCGGAGATCTGCCCGTCGTCGGCGCTGCCTTCCGCGGCAACACCGACGCCCTCTCTCGCTCGGAGATCATCTTCCTGATCAAGCCCAGCATCGTGAACGATCGCGTGCTCATCGAGCAGTCCGACCGTGCACTCGCCTACATCGAGCGCGTCCGCACCGGCTCGCGCCGCGGCCTGCTGCCCTTCTCGCGCGAGCGTCAGACCTCGATGCTGAACGTCCAGGCCGAGCGCTACGCCCGCGAGGGCGACTGGGACCGCGCGTCGTGGGCGCTGCGCCGCTCCCTCGAGCTCAACCCCAACCAAGAGGCCGCGTACGACCTCCGCGAGCGCCTCTTCGGTGCCGAGGAGCGCTGGCCCTCCCGCAGCATCCTCGACTTCGCCATCAGCGAGACCATGGGCGGTGATCTCCCCGCGGACGATTGGGACGAAATGATGACCGAGCCCGCCGCGCCTGAGGCCAATGCCGACACCACTGGCGTGCAAGAGTCTTTTGCTCAGCGTCGCGCTCAGGTCGAGTTCCCGCGTTCGTGGAAGCGGCCCTACTTCGTTGACCGCTTCACGCCCGACACGCTCGGCTTCGGTGAATTCAGCTTCGGTTCCATCGTGGTCGGCCCCGCCTACCCGATCGGGAGCACGGAAGCTTCGAGCGCCGTCGCCGACGTCCCCATTGACTGAGTGAACCCAATCTACTGACGCACACCGGGCAGCGGCGGAGACCGCTGCCCTCGTTCGTTGAACCAGTAAACGTCCGATCACCACAACGACCGCAGCACACCTAAGCCCAAAGGCACACATCATGACGACCAGGCGTGTACTTACCGCATGCGTCCTCCTCGCCTCCGGATTCGCGCTCCTCCCCGGATGCGCCGGCCCGGGTCACGGCAAACACACCGAGGCGTTCCGCCAGGAGGCCCGCAACCGCATGGCCTCGCTCAAGGCGGCGACCAACTGGGACATGGCCCAGCAGCAGTTTCTCACGGGCGACCTCGATAAAGCCCTCCGCACGATCGACACATCGCTTGCGCACAGCCCTCAGGTCGCCAAGTCTCACCTGCTGCGCGGCCGCATCATGCTCGAACTCGATCGGCTCGAGCCCGCGATCGAATCCCTCGCTACCGCATCGGTGCTCGACGCGACCGACGCCGAGCCGCACTACTACCTCGGCGTGATCTACGAGCGCGTCTCCCGCCCGGAGTCCGCGTTCGAGGCCTACCAGAAGGCGGCCGATCTCGACGAGCACAACCCCCAGTACGTGCTCGCCTCGGCAGAGATGCTCATCGCGATGGAGCGGCTGGAAGAGGCCGAGGAACTGCTCACGAATGCCTCCTCGACCTTCGAGCACAACGCGGGGATCCGTCAGACCCTCGGGCACATCGCCCTGATGCAAGACGACACCCCCGAAGCCGTCCGCCATTTCCAGGAAGCGAGCCTGCTCGGTCCTGATGACGTGGGGCTGCTCGAAGACCTCGCGCGAGCGCAGCTCGCATCGGGTGACTTCGCGGAGGCCGAGTACACGCTGCGACGCCTGATCGAGAACCTCCCCGAGGAGCGCGACGATATCGAGCGCCTGCTCGCACGGTGCCTGATCACACTGGATCGCCCCGTCGAGGCGCGTGATCTCCTTGTGAAGATCGTGGAGCGCCCGCGCGGTGCGAGTGATGTGGAGTCATGGATCGACCTCGGTGGGGTGTGCATGCGCATCGGCGACCGCTTCCGGCTGCGTCAGGCGGGCCAGCGACTGATGTCGCTCGCGCCCGAGCGTGAAGACGGGTACATGCTCACCGCCTGGTGGCAGCACCTCGAAGGCCGCCCGGGTGACGCGGTGGCGATGCTCGATCGCGCGATGCGGCTCACCGGCGAGATATCGGGCCCGTCCATGCTGCAGAGCCTGATCCACCAGTCCGCGGGGGATCTGCAGGCGGCGATCGAAGCCGTCGACCGCGCACAGGCCGCCGATCCGACCGATACAGAAATACGCCGCCTCGCTTTCGCGCTGCGGCAGAGTGCCACGGTTGCCGACGTCCCGGTGGACTAAGCCCCGCTGTCAGGAGTGAGACACGACATGGCCAAAGGCCGTTCGATCATACTCGTTGTGTTGGGCGTCGCCGTCTCTTCGGCGGCTGTCTCCGCAGCGATTATGGCGTCGTGGGACTGGCTCGCGGGCCTGACTCTGCCCCTCCGCGCAGCAACGGTATCGGCAGCCGTCGCGGTCGTGCTCGGAGCTGGGACCTACGCGCTCCTCCACAGGCTCAGCTCGTTCTCTACACGCTTGAGCATTGCTCTTGAGGAGTCCGCTGGCGGCCTGAACGAGCAGGCGATCAGCGTGCCGTCTTGGCTACGCGAACTCGCGGAGACTGTCACAAGCCTCGCTGCAGACTTCGAGTCAAAGGCATCTGTAGCCAACGCGAAGCTGCGGGAAATCGAGATCAGGCTCCGGCTGAGTGAGCTCGAGCGCGAGCACACGCTTTCGATCCTCAACAGCATGCGTGACGCGGTCATCGTCAGCGACGGATTCAACGAGATTATCTCCACCAACCACCGCGCCGCTGAACTCTTCGAGGGGCTTGCAGAGCCCGAGGGGCGTCCGCGTGTGCGGGAAGTTCTGGGCGAAGCGCAACTCGATACCGCTATCTCGGAGGCGCTCGCCTCGGGTGTGCCCAACAGGCGCACCCACTTCGAGCGCGAGATCGGGAGCCAGCGCGGCGAGGCGGTCTATGACATCACCCTGTCTACCCTCCCGCACCCCGAGCACGAGGGTGTGAGCGGGGTGGTCACGATCCTCCGCGATGTCACGCGGGAAAAAGAGATCAGCAGGATGAAGACCGACTTCGTCTCGCAGGCCTCGCACGAACTCCGAACGCCGATTAGTTCGATCAACGCGTATATCGAAATGCTCATGGACGGCGACGCCGCCGACGAGCGCACGCGTAATGAGTTCTACGGCATCATCAAGGGCGAGGCCGACCGTGTCGCGCGTCTTGTCGACAACATGCTCAATATCTCGCGCATCGAGTCGGGCATCCACCGTGTCGAGCCCGCGACCGTGGACTTCGTGCAGATCTGCGAGGAAGTCGCCGAGGTCGTTGCCCGCAACGCGGAGCTCAAGGACATCCGGATCGTCACCAAGTCGGGGCCGCTCATCTACACCGCAGAAGCCGACCGCGACATGATGACGCAGGTCGTCACCAACCTCGTCAGCAACGCCATCAAGTACACGCCCGACGGCGGGCGCGTCACGCTCGAAGTCGATACCGACGAGGCGACCCGCTCGGTGCTCGTCTCCGTGCAAGACACGGGGCTCGGAATCCCGCCCGAGTCGATCGACAAGGTCTTCGAGAAGTTCTATCGCATCGATAACTACAAGCGCGTGGCGAAGGGTACGGGCCTCGGGCTCAACCTCGTCAAGCACATCGTCGAGACGATGCACCACGGCCGGGTAGGCGTCGAGAGCGAAGTAGGCATGGGAAGCCGGTTCTGGTTCACCGTTCCGTACGAATACGGCGCGGTCCGCGTGCAGGGAGGATCCACACCATGAGCAAGCGCATAGTCATCGCGGACGACGAGCCCGCCATCACACACGTCATCTCCCTCAAGCTATCCGGGGCCGGGTACGACACCGTTACCGCCCAGGACGGCGAAGAGGCGTACGCCTATTGCCTCGAGGAGCCGCCCGCGCTGGTCGTCACCGATCTGCAGATGCCGTACATGAACGGCCTCGAGCTCGCAAAGAAGCTCAAGGAGAACGAGTCCACGGCGGGCGTCTCGGTCATCATGCTCACCGCGCGTGGGTTTGCGCTCGAAGAATCCGAGATCGCGCAAACGAACATCGAGCAGGTGCTCAGTAAACCCTTTAGTCCGCGAGACGTGCTCGCGCTGGTCGACCGACTGACGAACGAGGAGGGGGCCGAACCCGGCTCCAAGGCTGCATAAGCATGGCACAACAGCAGGCACAATCTGTATCAACTGCCACCAGGCTCGCGAAGACCCTGCGCAGCCGTTGTGCGCAGATCGGTGTCTCCGCGTGGCATCTCGCGGTGGACGGTACAGCGCTCGCTGCTCCGGAGACGACCGGAGTCATCGCCGACATGGTCCGCACGCCCGCTCTCCGCGCGATGCTCAAGTCTGCAGCGAAGCACCTGTGCGAGCAGGACCGCCCCGAGGCGACGACCTGCGAGCTCTTCCCGGGCGCATGGGCGGTGCTCGTGCCTCTCCACAGGCGCCGGAGCGTGGAGTCGATCGTTGCTGCTGTGATTCTCGGTGCCGAGTGCTGTGTGGGCGAGCAGTTCGATCTCCTGGCTTCTTCGGGCGGAATCGATGCCAAACTCGCCCGCCGGGCGGTCGGTGAATCCGCAGCGAGTCTCGAGAGTGCCCACGAGTTGCAGCGTCTTCTCTCGTGGATGGCGGGAGATCTCGAAGAGAGCGAAGACGCCCGCTCCCAGGTCGCAGACACCGGGCGCAAGCTAGCCGAGTCGTTCGAGGAGATCTCTCTCCTGTACCGACTGCGGGAGGGCATCTCGGCCGAGACGAACCCGCTCACGTTCACGCGTGAAGCCTGCGAAGAGCTCTTAGAGGTATTGCCGTACAAGTGGCTCGGCGTGCGATTCGCACGCGACCGACAGCAGGCACGCGTGCTCGCGGGGGAGACGCTCCTGCTGGGGGATATGCCGTGCAGCCGGGACTGCTTCGTGAGCGAAGTCGACCCGATGGTGGGGATGATCGATCCCAGTGTCCCGCATGTGATGGCCGCCGATGAGTGTGGTTGCCTTGCAACCGACGGATCCGAGGCCGTTGCGATCGCGTTTACTACAGCCGGATGGCATCTCGGCGTGATGGTCGCGGGGGGCAAGCAGAGCGACGACAGCTGCGTGACCAGCACCGATATCAAAATGATGCAGGCCGTCGCCAATCACATCGCATCCCTCGTCGAAAACGCCGGTCTATACGAAGACCAGCGCGACATGTTCCTCGGGACGCTCCGCGCACTGACCACCGCGATCGATGCGAAGGACCGCTACACCTGCGGCCACTCCGAGCGCGTCGCGTACCTCTCGGAGCTCATCGCCAAGGCGTCCGGCCTCTCGGATAAGCAGGTCGAGCGCATCCGAATCTCCGGCCTCGTGCATGACATCGGCAAGATCGGCGTCTCCGAGGCCGTGCTCCGCAAACCCGGTCGACTCACGGACGACGAGTACAACGAGATCAAGCTCCACCCCGAGATCGGCCACAATATCCTGCGAGATATCCCCCAGCTCGCGGACGTGCTGCCCGGAGTGCTCTATCACCACGAGCGCTACGACGGCCGCGGGTACCCCCACGGCCTCAAGGGGGAAGAGATCCCGCTCATGGCGCGCGTCATCGGCCTGGCCGACGCCTTCGACGCCATGAGTTCGAGCAGGACCTACCGCAAGGCGATGGACCGTGAGCACGTGCGCAACGAGGTACGCAACGGGGCCGGCGTCCAGTTCGATCCCGAATTCGCAGAACGTTTCCTGACGCTCGATCTCTCCGAGTATGACGCGATGGTGGAGCGACACAAAGCATCGGAGATGCCCGAGCACGTCATCCAGCCCACCAACGCCGACGAACAGCGGGGAGAGGCGGCGTGAAGGCGAGCGTCCAAGATTACGCGCACGTCTGTGTGCTGACGATGTCCGGTGAGTTCACAAGCGAAGACGGGCAGGCCCTACGCCGCGCGCTTGGGGAAAGACTGGAAGCAGGCTCGGTTCGCCATGTCATTCTCGACTGCCAGTACCTCGAGTTTATCGACTCCTTCGGCCTCGAGTCGGTTCTGGCGCTCCAGGACGAGCTTCTCACGTTGGGGGGGAGCATCGTCCTCGCCCAGCCCGATGAAACACTCCGCACGATCCTGCGGATGACCAGGCTCGATGCGGCGCTCGGTACAGCCGACTCGATCGATGACGCGGTGAGGGCCGTGCGATGATCGTCAACACCGGCTCACCCGACCACCAGCCGCGCTCGACAGACCCGCGCACGATGAAGCTCGGCGATCTCCTCATCGCCCGAGGACTGCTTACATCCGAGCAGCTGGACGACGCGCTGCAAGAGCAGCGTGCGAGCGGTGACACCCGCCTGCTCGGCGAGCTCCTGATCGGCCTCGGCTTCGTCACGGAGGCGGAGGTGATGGAGGCCGTCGCAGGGAGCTACGGGGTCCCCTTCGTCTCGGTCGCCCCGCGGATCGCTGACCCTCGCGCGATCGATGCGCTCCCCCGAGACTTCATCGAGGCGCAGGGCGTGCTCCCGCTCTTTCTCGTGCGTGATACGCTCACTGTCGCGGTGCACGAGCCCGCGAACCTGTACCTGGCGGAGGAGCTCGTCCGCCTGAGCGGCAAGAAGGTGCAGATCGTTGCTGCACTCGAGCGTGACATCCGGTCCACGCTCCAAGCCTACCTGCCGAATGCCAACGTCTTCGTGATCGATGAGATCTACGACGACGTAGACGTGCGCGAGTTCGACAAGACCAAGCAGGCCGACGCCTTCGACCTCGCGGACATAGAGGAAATGAGCGGGCAGTCGCCCGTGGTCAAACTCGTCAACTACATCCTCTACCAGGCGATCCAGGACCGGGCGTCCGACATCCACATCGAGCCCGAGGAGCTGCGCTGCCGGGTTCGTTTCCGCGTGGACGGTTGCCTCGCTGTGAAGCTCACACCGCCGAGGGCGATGCACCCGGCCGTCGTATCGCGCATCAAGATCATGGCGGGGATGGACATCTCCGAGCGGCGTGTGCCGCAGGACGGGGACATCCACGTGGCGATCGACGGGCGCCCCTTCGATCTGCGCGTCTCGACGATGCCCGCCAAGCACGGCGAGAAGGTCGTGATCCGGCTCATTGACAACCGCAACGCCGTGCTTCCTATCGAGAAGATGGGGATGAGCCAGCAGATGGCCGCGACGTGGAGCGAGATGTGCAAGAGCGCGCACGGCATGGTCCTCGTCACCGGGCCGACCGGGTCGGGCAAGTCCACCACCCTCTACAGTGCGCTGAGCGAGATCAACTCCGACAGTGTCAACATCTCCACGGTCGAGAACCCCGTCGAGGCGCAGCTCGCGGGCATCAACCAGTTCCAGGTCAACACCAAAGCGGGATTCACCTTCGCCACCGCGCTGCGTGCACTGCTCCGGCAGGACCCGGACGTGATCATGCTCGGCGAGATCCGTGACCTGGAGACCGCCACCATCGCGACCCAGGCCGCCATGACCGGCCACCTCGTATTCAGCACCCTGCACACCAACGACGCGATCTCCGCCGTGACCCGTCTCGTCAATATGGGCATGGAGCCCTTCCTCGTCGCAGCGATGCTGCGGGGCGTGCTCGCGCAGCGGCTGTGCCGGAAAAACTGCCCGCACTGCAAAGAGCCTTACGAGCCCGATGCAGTCACGAAGTCTCGTATCCAGTCCGTGCTCAGCGAGGAGCCGTCCCAGCTCTACATGGGCAACGGCTGCACCCGCTGCAACGGAGCCGGTTACTCCGGGCGCATCGGTGTATTCGAGCTCCTCGTGCCGAGCCCGGAGTTCCTCGAAGGCGTTGCGATGGGCAAGGCCATGCAGGAACTCGCCACGATCGCGGAGGCCGGCGGGCACCATCCAATCGAGCACGACGGGTACAGCAAGGCGATCGCGGGGCTGACGACCGTCGATGAAGTGGTCCGGGTGGCATCGATCTAACGCGAGGGAACGGCTGATTCAGACATGATCCGATTCGCCTACACAGGTCGTGATTCGTCCGGCGAGTCCGTCTCGGGTGTCCTCGAAGCGGAATCTCAGCAGGAGGCGTACAGGAAGCTCCGCGCGGACGGGCTCTCTGTCTCTTCGATCGCACCCGAGCGTGCGAACATCGACGATGAGGCGTTGAAGCTCAAGCACTCGGCCTCGCAGGTGGGCCGGGAGGACGTCATCTCCTTCGCGGCGCAGATGAGCGTCATGCTCGAGACAGGCGTGCCCCTCGCAGAAGCGATGGACGCCGTTGCTGAGACCGGCCGCGGGCCGGGGCACCTGCCCCGCGTGCTCCAGGAGCTCAACAGGCGCATCACGGGGGGCGAGACGTTCTCGAGTGCTGTGCTCGCGTTCCCGAAGGTCTTCCCGCCGCTCATGGTCAGTCTCATCCGGGCGGCGGAGGCGAGCGGCACCCTCGGGCCGATGCTCGCGCGCGTTGCCGCGTATCTCGACAAAGACCGTAAAACCGTCCGGCAGATCCGCGGCGCACTCACTTACCCGATGATCATGGTCGGCCTCGCTACGGTCATCACCGGCTTCCTCGTGACCTGGGTGCTTCCGCGCTTCGCAAGGATCTACGAGTCCCGCGAGGCGGCCCTGCCCAAGCCGACCAAGTTCGTGCTTGGAATCAGCGATTTCATCCAGACCAACTGGGTCGTGCTCCTGATCGCCATCGCCGCGATCCCGTCGGCCTACTTCCTCGCCCGCTCGTCGGACGCGGGGAGGCGCCTGATCGATACCATCAAGATCAAAGCGCCGGTCGTCGGTCCGATGCTCAATAGCTTCTACCTCTCTCGCAGCGTGCGCACGCTCGGGACACTGCTCGCCTCCGGCGTGCCGCTCCTCGATGCCGTCGGTATCACCCGAGGCGTGACGGCCAACTCCAAGTGGACCGATCTCTGGGACGAGTCCCTCCGCACCATGACCGCGGGCAAGCCGATCTCTGATGTGCTCAGCAAGTCCGAGCTCATCCCACCAACAACGGCGCGCATGATCGCAGCGGGCGAGCGCACCGGTAAGCTCCCGGAAGTGCTCGAGCGCGTCGCGGACACCGTCGAAGACGACCTCGACACCGCGATCAAGTCCGCAACCCAGCTCATCGAACCCGCCATGATCATCTTCATGGGGGGAACGATCGGCGGTATCGCGATCGCGCTCTTGCTGCCGGTATTCAGCATCGCAAGCACCGTCAGCAGCTAAGCGTTCATTCAGGCGTACGCCTGCAAAGAAACATCGAGCAATTCGACCTCGACGCGCTCGATGCCGCGCCAAGTGTTTGTGCGCAGCGTCAGTACGGCATCGAACTCCGCGCCCGCGTGCAGAAGCGGGGCGTGCTCGCCCCATCGCCAGGCGATCGCGCGCAGATCGCCGTGGCCGGCCGGTGAGCTGAGGCGCACCTGAAGATGCGCACCCGTCGAGCCCATCGTCTGGGCGGCCTGTGCGCAACGCAGACCCCGGACCAATAGCCGCGGTTCCCGGTTGCTTCGGCCGAACGGCGCGAGTTGGCACAGCGAGCGCGCCTCCTCGAGATTGAGTTCGCCGATGTGGGCTGTGCAATCGGGCTTCAGTTCTGGTGTGAGCGACTCGGACGGGATCTCTTGTCTCGCGTGCGCCCGCAGCTTCTCAGCGAACGCAAGAACGTCCTCGGATGGGAGCGACATGCCCGCAGCCATGTCGTGCCCGCCGAAACGCGTGAGCATCGAGGCGCAGTGCACGAGTCCCGCGTGCAGGTTGTAGCCCCCGATGCTGCGCCCCGATCCCGAAGCAACATCGCCGTCGTCGCAGAGCAAGACGGCCGGCCGGTGGTACTTGCCCACCAGGCGCGAGCAGACAATGCCCACTACGCCCGGGTGCCAAGCCTCGCCCGCGAGCACGATCGCCCGGGAGTCATCACGCGTCATCCCCTCACCCTCGGCTCGGACGCACGCTTCCTCGAAGATGCGGCGCTCCATCTCCCTGCGTGAGCGGTTGTGACGGTCCAGCGCATTGGCGAGTTCCTGCGCACGCGTGTGGTCATCGGTCGTCAAGAGCTCGACCGCCTCCGCCGCGTGCCCCATCCGTCCGCACGCGTTCAAGCGCGGCCCCAAAACGAACCCCGCCTCCTCCGAGCCAACGTCCTGTCCGTCTAACCCCGATGCCTCGACCAGCGCGCTCAACCCGATCAGATCGGTGTGCTTGACACGCGCAAGACCCTGCTTCGCGATCACACGGTTCTCGCCGACGAGCGGCACCACGTCAGCGATCGTCGCCAGGCCTGCGAGCGCCAGGTTATCGAGGAGCACACGGCGCATCGCAGGCTTCACGCGGTCGCTGCCGTTCTCCAGCGTGGCCAGTCTCCATGCGAGTTTGAACGCCACTCCCGCCCCGCACAACTCGCCGAACGGGTACCCCTCCGCGATGCGTGGGTGCACCAGAGCGAACGCGTCTGGCAGATCACATGCGTCGGCGGGCGGGGTGTGGTGATCCGTGATAATCAGATCGAGGCCGGCGTCTCGCGCAACGCGTGCCTCCTCTCGCGCGGTGATCCCGCAATCGACTGAGACGACCACCCGCGTGCCCTCGTCCGCGAAGCGTCGAAGTGCGTCGGCGTTCAGGCCGTAGCCTTCGTCGAGGCGGTGGGGGATGTAGGTGCGGACGCGCCCGGACGTGGTCGCGTCCGGATCGATCGCGCGGATGGTGTGCCAGAGGATCGCCGTCGCGCTCACGCCGTCCACGTCGTAATCGCCGTAGATCACGACGCGTTCGCCCCCCTCGATCGCCTGAAGCAGGCGATCGGCAGCACGCTCAAGACCGGGCATCCGGGAAGGGTTGTGCATCTCGGTGAGCGACGGGGCGCAGAACCGCGAGGCCTCCTCGCCCCTCAGGCCCCGGGCGGCCAAAACGCGCCCCGCGATCCCCAGCGGCGGTCCCGGCGGGGTGGGCTTGGGCTCGATCCATCGGTGCGTCAGTCCCTGCATCATCGTGCACCATACCGCCCAATCGGCCGAAATGAGGTGCGTGGTCCGCCACGATCCGCTACCCTTCTCCACCCCCGTCTGTTAGGAGATACCCGTGTCCCAGCGCTTCCGTTCCGCCCTCCTGATTGGCCCCCCCGGTGCCGGCAAGGGCACCCAGGGCTCCATGCTCGGCATGATCCCCGGGTTCTTCCATCACGCCTCCGGCGACATCTTCCGCAACCTCTCGCCCGAGACGCCCGACGGCAAGACCTTCTTCGAGTACTCGACGAAGGGCCTGCTCGTCCCCGACGACGTCACCATCGCGGTCTGGAAGGCCAACATCGATGCGCAGGTCGTGATAGGCCGCTACCGCCCCCCGACGGATCTCCTCCTGCTCGACGGCATCCCCCGCACCGCGAACCAGGCGGGGCTGATGGACGAGCACGTGGATATCGCACGCGTGATCCACCTGGTCTGCCCCGACGAGGACGCCTTCGTGGAGCGCCTCAAGCAGCGCGCGAAGAAAGAAAAGCGACTCGACGACGCTAAGGAAGACGTCATCCGCAAACGCTTCGAGGTGTACAAAGAAGAGACCAGGCCCGTCCTCGATCACTACGACCCCGAGCTCGTTGTGGATGTCGACGCGATGGGCCCGATCTCTGTGGTGCTTGAGCGCTGCCTCGGTGCGCTCAACCCCGTACTCCGCTAACGGCCCGCGGCCCTCCGCTTCGGGCACTCCAACCCCGAGGCCGGAGGCCAACTATGGCAGACAACAAAGAAGCCCCGCGATCGCTCCATCTTTCCAGCGCGGTCGCCGGCGCGTGCATCGCGCTCGCGGGAATCACAGTTGGAGCGCTCGTCACCTCGGGCCCCGCTGCGCCCGAGGCGATCGCCCAGCATCACGCCGCCCCGGTCACAGCGAGCATCAGCGCGTTGCCGCTCGCGGCCGACCAGCGTGCGCTGCTCGTTTCGCGCAACGGCCTGTACCTGACTGTGGACGCCGCGGGAAACGTCAGCCCGCTGCGCATCGCGGATCAGTCGCTGCGCACCATCCCCGGCCAAGACCTGGTCTACGCGCCGCGCCAGTGATCCCACAACTCGCTCTCTGGAATACCTGATCCCAGACCGGGTCGTGCTCAGTACCCGTCGGGGTGCGCACTGAACCAGCGCCACGCCGTCTCGATGATGGCGTCGACTTCGCCGAATCGCGGCGACCAGCCGAGTTCGCTGCGCGCCTTGGTGGCGTCGGCGTAGAGCGTGGGGGGGTCGCCGGGCCGGCGCTCCCCGTAACGGACTTCGAACTCTCTGCCCGACACGCGCTGGACCGCGTCCACGATCTCACGGACGCTGATGCCGGTGCCGTTGCCGAGGTTGTAGGTGTTGGCCGAGCCCGGCTCGAGCTTCTCGAGGGCACGCACGTGTGCATCGACGAGGTCATCCACGTGGATGTAATCACGGATGCACGTGCCGTCTGGGGTGGCGTAGTCGGTGCCGAAGATCGTGACGGCCTCGCGTTTCCCGAGCGCCGCCTCGATCACGATCGGGATCAGGTGCGTCTCGGGTGTGTGATCCTCACCCAGCACGCCGTCGGGGTCACACCCCGCGACGTTGAAGTACCGCAGCATCGTCGCACCGAACTCCTTGCCCGCATGTGTTTGTGCTGCGACGGTGTCCATCAGCACGCGTTCGATGAAGAGCTTGGATGCTCCGTATGGGTTGATCGGGTGCTGCGGGCAGGCCTCTGCGATGGGGATGAGTTCCGCGGGAGGCTCGCCGAAGGTCGCGCAGGTCGACGAGAATACGAACTGCTGCACCCCCGCTTCGACGCAGGCGTTGATGTACGCGATGGTCCCGGACGTGTTGTTGATGTAGTAGTCGAGGGGGGCGCCGACACTCTCACCCACGTAGGCGAGGGCGGCGAAGTGGACGGTCGCGGTGATGCCGTGCGCCCGGATTGTCTGCATGACAACGTCGTGGTCGGCGATATCCGCCTCAACGAAAGTAAAGCGTCCCTCGCGGGCCCCAGGGAGGGTACCGATCGCCTCGAGCGCCCCGCGCGTGCCGCGGTACATGTTGTCGAGGCCGACGACATTCCACCCCTCTGCGAGGAGTCGCTTGACGCAGTGGGAACCGATGTACCCGGCTGCTCCTGTGACAAGTACAGCATTATCGCTCATCTGCGTGGACCCTTACCTACTGCCTGCGGGGGCTGACTTCAGGGGGGAATATGACCCCGAACCATCGGGGTACTCGGCCGGATCATACTGTCAGGCGAGAATTTTCCCGCCCCGGCGGTATCATCGGGTCTTGGGCGGGTCGTTCCCCACCTCATCTGTGCCTACCGAGGCGTATTCGTGACTCAACTTGACACGATGCCGACGACCGACACACCCGTTGCCAACGGGGTGCGCTCGGGCTTCGCCGCAACCGCCTGGGAACTCGGCAAGCCGGGCATCGTTCAGATGGTGACGATCACCTCCGTGGTCGGTTTCATCGTGGCGGCCCTCGGGGGCGTGGGCCCGCTCAAAGGGATGGGGCTTGCACTCCCCGCGCTGGGCATGCTCGTAGGCACCGTGCTCTCCGCAGCGGGGGCCAACGCTCTCAACCAAGCGATCGAGCACGAGCGCGACGCCCGCATGCAGCGCACCGCGGGCCGGCCCATCCCCTCCGGGCGGATGAGCGTGGGCACCGCGTGGATCGTCGGGCTTGGGTACTGCACCGTCGGTGTCGCGGTTTTGGGGCTGATGGCGGGCCTCGCGCCGGCCCTCGTTGCGTTGGTCACGATCCTCAGCTACCTCGCGGTGTACACCCCGCTCAAGCCTAAGACCACACTGGCAACGGTCATCGGTGCTGTCCCCGGAGCTCTACCGCCTCTCATAGGATGGACCGCAGCCGCGGGTGGTCAGGTGAGCGCGCTCGCGGATCTGGGCGGGTGGGCGCTCTTCACGATCGTCTTCGTCTGGCAGATGCCGCACTTCCTCGCAATCGCGTGGATGTATCGCGAAGATTACGCTCGCGGTGGGTACCGGGTGCTGCCCGTTGCCGACCCTAATGGCCGTCGGACGGGGTTCGAGGCCGTCATCTGGGCTGCACTACTCATACCGGTTTCGCTGAGCCCGGCGATCTGGGCGGGGGGCATCATCGGCCCTGTTGCTGTGGTGTTGGTGATGCTCCTTGGCGTCTTCTTCTTCCTGCGGGCCGTCGCGTTTCTCTTCGCGCACGATGACCCGAGCGCCAGGCGTCTCTTCCTCGCGTCGATCATCTACCTCCCCGTTGTGCTCGTCGTCTTGGTCTGCGATGCAGCGGTCCATGCGATGCTTTAGTCACTATGGCCGACCGCGTGGTTTTCGAAGCGACTGGGCTGCGTCACACCTTCCGTAGGCGGAGGGCCCAGCCGCGCACGGCCCTCGACGGGCTGACACTCACGCTCCGCGCGGGCGAGTGGGTCGCCCTGCTCGGCCCGAACGGCTCTGGTAAGTCCACGCTGATGCGCGCCGTGTCGGGCCTGCTCGCCTGCGACGAGGGCGAGCTCGAAGTCTTCGGAGAGGCGCCCGGAAGCCGATCGAACCGGTCGCGGGTGGGCGTTGTCTTCCAGTCGCCGGGCCTCGACAAACTGCTCACCGTCCGCGAGAACCTCCAGACGCAGGGCGCATTGTTCAGCCTGCCCGATGTTCCCGAGCGCATCGGCCGTGTCGCAGAGCTGCTCGAATTGCAAGACCGCCTCGACGACCGTGTTGGTGGTCTGTCGGGCGGGCTCGCACGCCGCGCCGACCTCGCTCGAGCGCTCCTCGCCGACCCTGAGTTGCTGCTGCTCGACGAACCCACCGTCGGCCTCGATCCCGCGGCCCGCTCGTCGTTCTTCGCCGCGATCGATGCCCTGCGGCAAGAACGACCGCAGCTCGCCCTCCTGCACTCGACGCACCTCATGATCGAAGCGGAGCAGTCTTCGCGGGTGGTCATGATGCGAGCGGGCGCGTTAGTTGCAGACGGATCGCCCAGTGGGCTGCGTAGTGAGCTCGGCGGCACCCAGCTCCGACTCGCTGCCGACGATGCTTCGGCGCTCAGCCGGACCGACCTCGTGCTGCGAGAAGCGGGGGACGAGATCCTCGTCACGGGAGAGCCCGAAGAGATCGCGCGGGCCGTTGCGACCATGCTCGAGCGCGGCATTCAGTTCACGTCGGGCCCTCCGAGCCTCGGCGACGTCTACCTCTCCAAGACCGGGGCAGCGCTCCAGTCAGCCGAAGGGGGCGACGTTTGAACACCTTCCTCGCACTCACCAAACGAGACATCGTGCGCACCCTTCGCCAGCCCTCACGGCTGATCGGGCTCTTCGGGACAGTGCTGATTTTCTGGCTCGTGCTCGCGAGCGGCTTCGGTGATTCGTTCGCCCCGCCGGCGGGCGTAAGCGAAGCCGAGGCGGGGTCCTACGCCGCCTACATGCTCCCGGGGACCATCACGATGGTGGTGCTCTTCGGCACGGTCGTCGCCGCGATCACGCTGATACAAGACCGCCAGGCGGGCTTCTTGCAGTCGGTTCTCGTGAGCCCTGCCCCCGCCTCTAGTGTTGCGGCATCGAAGTCTGTCTCTGGCCTGGTTTGGACCTTCGCCCAGGCCTTGCCCCTGGTCTTAGCGGGCACGTTTGTTGGAGTCGAACTCTCCGCTTGGGGCGTTTTTTACGCCTCGATTGCCATCGCGTGTGCAGCGCTCGGCGTTCTCAACATCGGTCTGTTGCTGGCGTGGCGGATCGACTCGGTATCGGGCTTCCACTCGGTGATGAACATCATCCTGCTCCCGATGTGGCTCCTCTCCGGGGCCCTCTTCCCCGCGTCGGGGGCAACGGGGTGGATGGCGATCATCATGCACGCCAACCCGCTGCACTGGTGTCACTCTTGCCTCGCGGGTGCTATGGGCACGCAACCGTCGGCGTCCGGCCTGATGTGGGCGGGCTGCGCCGCGTTCGGGGTTCTGCCCTTCGTACTCGCTTGCGCGCAGATCGCCCGGCGGAAGACGCAATGATTCGCTGTAATGAGACCGCACCATCCGAGAGGGACGCACTCGTGAAGATCCATCGCAGGGGCGCTGCAAAGCCTGTTGTCGTGATCGTGCTCTTCGTGCTCGCAGCTGCAGGCATGTGGATCGGGTACGCGGGCATCGCACGCAACGCTCAGGGCCCCCAGCTGCCCATGCCTCTCTTCGAGGATCCCGATGACGCGATGCGCGCCGCTGCGGGAGACCTGGAGGTGCGCGAGTTCCTCTTCCGCGATGAGTTCGGCCGCCCGGTGACCGAGCAGGTATTCGACGGGAAATGGACCCTGCTCAGCTTCGGCTTCTCCAACTGCCAGCTCGCTTGCCCGCCTATGCACGCCAACATCATGCGCTTGCAGACGAAGTTCGCCTCCACGCCCATGCGGTTCATCACGATGTCGGTCGACCCCGTGCACGACACCCCTGCGCGGCTGAACGAGTTTATGGAGCAGCGCAGCACGCTCGGCTCCTCGTGGAGCTTCCTCTCTACAGAAGAAGAGGGCCTTCTTGATGTTCTCCAAGGGCTCGGGCTCGCGATCTTCGACGATGCGAGCGAAGCGAACGTGATCGATCTTGGCGAGGGCAACCGCATGAACAACATCGGCCACCCGACGCGGTTCATCCTCATCGGGCCCGATCGTCGGGTCGTGGACATCTACGAGGGCGAAGACGCCGCCCTGCTCGACGAGACCACGAGCTCGATCCGCAGCCACATGGCCCGTGCCGAGCGCGAAGCCCAAGAAGGGTGAAGGCCATGCGGGCCTGGTCGACGGGAGCTCGATCGACGCGAGCCCGACCGGCCGTTCAGCCCTTGCGAGTGCCCAAGAAGTTCCAGGCAACAGGCAGGGTCAGGATGGCAAGCGCGATCTTGATCGCAGCGCCCGGAAGGTAGGGCACGAAGAAACCGGCCATCAGCGTGCCCAGTCGCGCCGAGAGATCCATGTTCGTCACCACCCCGGCGGTGTGGAGCCAAACCGCACCCCAGAGCAGGCCGCCCGCGAAGATCACCGCGGTGCCCAAGGTCATGGCGGCGATCGTGCGGAAGTTGGTCCTGTCCCAGCCGCGCTCGGCGAGGTGCCCCACGAGCCCAGCGGCCGGGATAAACGCGATCAGGAAGCCCATCGTGGGACCAACCGCGACCTGCGGGCCGCCGATGCCACCCGCGAAGATCGGTGCGCCCGCGAGGCCGGCGAGCAGGTAGGTGGTCAAGGTCGCCATGCCACGACGCATCCCGAGTGCCGCACCGACGAGCAGCACCGCGAAGGTCTGCCCGGTGATGGGCACGCCCGAGGGCATGGGGATCGAGACTTGCGCCGAGGCCGCTACGATCGCGACGCCGCTCAGAACGAGCAGTGCCTCGTACAAGTACTTGGGGGTCGCTTGCTGCGGCCGAAGGTAATCAGCGAGCGAACCGGAAGTGAGCGTGGCGGTCGTCATACGGGGCTCCGAGTCAGGGCGTTCGAACAGCAGACCAGTGTACCCCTATCGGCCGTCGGACGGGAGGGGGGCGGAATCCCAGCACAAGTGACCCTCGCTGAGCCTCTGCAGAGCGATCGAGGTTGCGACGGCTGCGTTCAGTGAGTCCACCCCGCGCGTGATGGGGATGCGGACCGCGGCATCGCAGGCGGCGATCGTGCTTCGTGCCAGACCCGGGCCCTCCGCGCCCACAACCAGCGCCACTCGGGAAGTCTCTCCCCCCGCGGCCTCCGCGATCGTGAGCGCGTCCTCGGTCAACGCGAGCGCGAGCACGCGGTACTCGCGCTCACGAAAGAGCGCAAGGTCCTGGGACCACGACATCGAACGGGCGAAGGGCAGTTCGAGGGCTGTGCCCATCGAGACGCGGATCGCCTTGCGGTAGAGCGGGTCGCAGCAGCGCGGGCTCAGGAGCACGCCGGAGGCACCAAACGCCGCCGCTGATCGAAAGACGCCCCCCATGTTGTCGTGATTCGAGAGGTCCTCGCAGGCGACGACCAGCGACGGGGAGGGGGCCTCAGCGAGCTCCCCCGCGGTGGGCGGGTCGGGCCGTTCGCCCAGGGCCAGGCACCCGCGATGGATGTCAAAGCCCGCGATGGCGCTCATGACTTCTGTGGGGGCGACGAGGACCTCGGGCTCTTGGGCCGTAGCCTCGAGCGCGTCTGCGATCGAATCGAGCGCCTTGGGGGAGACGAGGATGGTGATCGCCCGGGCGCGAGAGGAGGCTAACAATGTGCGCACCACGAGGCGGCCCTCGGCGATGAAGCGTCCCTGCCGCCCCACGAGGTCACGCTCGCGGATCGCCCGGAAGGGTTCCACACGCGGGTCGGCCTCGTCCGTGATGTGTGTGACCGTCACGCCCATCGACAGACTCTATTGCACATGAGCCCCCGAGGAGACAAACCATGACCCGCCGACGCACACGACTGACCCTGAGCCTCGCCTCCTGCAGCGCACTGGGCGCGATGGCCGTCCTCTCGGGTTGCGGCGAAGAGCAGGCCGCACCCGCGCCCACCGATGCCATCGAGCAGGCCCAGCAGCGGGCCATGCAAGAGAACCAGGGGCAGGACCTTGTGCAGCAGATGGTCAACAACGCGCCCCAGCTCACCGACGAGGAGATCGAGGAGGCACGCGAGCGTATGGGCCTGAACGAGCCCGCTGAGCCCACAGAGGTCGTCAACGTCCCCGCCCCCTCCGTTGATACGGAACTGCTCACCGACGAGGCCCTCGACATCGGCGGCGTCGCGCTGGGAATCCCCGCCGGCTGGGTGCCGATGCCCGCCTCGAGCAGCATGCGCGCGGCGCAGTACAACGTCGGCGATTCGGGTCAGGTCGTTGTTTTTCGTGGGATCGGCGGCGGCGTAGACGCGAACATCGAGCGCTGGATCGGCCAGGTTGGCAGCCCCGTCTCACCCGCCGAGCGCAGCAGTTTCGAGGCGGGCGGCGTCACCGTCCACACCGTCGAGCTCACCGGCGCCTACACGGGCATGAACATGCAAGGCAGCACGCCCACGCAGGAGAACACCACCTTCTTCGGCGCGATCATCGAGGGCGCATCGACGCCGATCCAGATCCGACTCACCATCGACGCCGACGAAGCCGACGCCGCCCGCGAGCAGTGGAACGCCTTCCTCACCTCCGTCGCGCCCGCGCCTTGAGCCGCTCAGCCTTCGAGAACCGGTACGACCTGTACGAGGCGGCCGTGCAGGACCCGCCGCGCGAGGCGGCATTCCTCCGCGCGGTGCACAGCGGCGATCCGACGCTCCTCGCGGAAGATTTCTCGGGGCCCGCATCGATCTGCCGCGCGTGGATCGGCATGCACGACTCGCACGAGGCGATCGCGACCGACCTCGACGCCGAGCCGCTCGAACACGCGCTGCGCAGGCTCGGCGAGGCGCATGGTCCCGCCGCCATCGAACGGCTGCAGGTCCAATGCCGTGACGTGCTCGAGGCGGAGGGCACCCCCGACATCATCGCGGCCCTCAACTTCGCGATGGGTGAGCTGCACCAGCGCAGCAGGCTCGTGACCTACTTGAGGCACGCGCAGTTCCGTCTGCGGGCGGGCGGCGTGCTCGTCGTGGATACCTACGGCGGGGCCGACGCCTTCGAGCCGGGCGTCACGCCCTGCACCGTCGAGACCCAGTACGGCGAGTTGCTCTACGAGTGGGAGCAAACCGAGGCGAACCCCTTCACCGCCCGAGTGCGCAACGCCATGCACTTCACCCTGCCCGGCGGCGAGGTGCAGCGGAACGCCTTCGAGTACGACTGGCGGCTCTGGTCCGTGCCCGAGCTGCGCGAGGCGATGCGCGAAGCCGGGTTCGCGCGCACGCAGGTCTACACCGCACTCGGCGACGCCGTTACAGGCGACGGCGAACTGCTCGTCTCGCCTCTTTGTGACGACACCGAGCCCGAAGATGACTGGTCGATCACCCCTGACTTCGACGAGCCGAGCGGATACGTCGCGTACGTCGTAGGCCGGGTGTGACCACTCGGGACCGGTGGCGTTAGTTCATCGGTGTGAGCCGTGCGTAGGCGAGGATGAGTGTCTTGAGGCCGGCGTCTTGGAAGTCGATCCGCGCCCTGCGGTTGATGCCAAAGCCCGACAGGCCGACGACCTCACCCACGCCGAACTGCGGGTGGCGGACGCGCATGCCCTCCTCCAGCCCGTCGGCGTGAGGCGTGCCGCCCGCGCTTGATGGGCGTTTCGCACGCTGCTCACTGGGATCGCGCTGGTCGAAATCGAAGTCGTCCCACTTCCCGCCGCCGCCTCCGCCCCTGCCGCTCCGCTTCGCGTAGGAGGAGCCAGTATCGAAGTCGTCGATCGCGTCTGCCTGGTCGGAGAGCACGATCCCGTCTTCGGGGAGTTCTTTCAGGAACGAGGAGGGGATGGTGCGCTCGCGCATGCCGCGGACTGCGCGGTAGCGGGCGCTGGTGATGACGATGTGCTCCATCGCGCGGGTGATGCCCACGAACGCGAGCCGCCGCTCTTCTTCTTCCGAGTCCGGGCTCTCCATCGCGCGGATCGAGGGGAGCAGGCCCTCTTCGAGGCCGATCATCGCAACGGCAGCGAACTCGAGCCCCTTGGCTGCGTGCAGTGTCATGAGCGTCACCGCGCCCGACTGCGGATCGACCTGGTCGGCGTCGGCGACGAGCGAGACGCGTTCGAGGTACGCGCGCAGCAGGCCCAGCAGCGGGGGGGTGTCGGGCTTCTCCGGCGCGGGCACGCCCAGATCGGCGTCATCGATCTCCGACGGGTCCAGGTCGAGCGCCGCTGCCAACGCCGCTCGGCGGGCCTCCATCTCATCCACGCTCGGGCCCATGCCGGGGTCGGAGTCGAGGTCGAACTCCTCCTCAAAGTCTTGTGCGGAGCTCACGAGTTCACGGAGGTTGTCGACCTTCTGCTCGTCGTCCTCTCGCTGGGTCTTGGCGGCCTGCGCGATGAAGTGCTTCTCAAGCCCGCTCTCCGCGAGGATCCGCTCGACCAACTCCGCGAGTGAGGCGCTGACACGGGCGCCCATAAACGTGCCCGAGCCGTTCCACCCGTCGATCATCGCCGTGAACTTCTGCATCGCGTTGATCGCCGCTTGCGAGAGGCCTTCGACCTCGTCGGCCCGGCGCAGGCCTTCGAAGAGCGATACACCGCGCGTCGTCGCGAAGAGCTCGACCCGCGCGAGCGAGGTCTTGCCGATCTTGCGCGCCGGTTTGTTCACCACCCGGCGGAGCGAAACCTCGTCGGCGGGGTTGGCTGTGAGGCGGAGGTAGGCGATCAGGTCTTTGACTTCTTCGCGCTGGTAGAAGGCCGTGCCGCGTGCGATGACGTAGGGCACACCCGCGTTGCGTAGCGCGTCTTCCGCGACGCGCGAAAGCGCGTTGTTGCGGTAGAAGATCGCCATGTCTTTCCACGAGAGGGGCTCCACGTCGGTCCCGTGCGGGGACTGGCCGTCGCGCAGCCTGCGGAAGTAATCGAGTATGACCTCCGCTTCGTGGTGCTCGTCGCGGCAGTGCACCACCATCGGCAGCTCGCCCCCTTCGCGCGTGGTGAAGAGATCCTTGTGCCGCCGCTGTTGGTTGTTGCGGATGAGCGTGTCCGCAGCGTGCAGGATGGGCGCCGTCGAGCGGAAGTTCTGCCCGAGCGGGATGACCTGTGCGCCGGGGTACGTCGTCTCGAAGTCGAGGATGTTCTTGATGTCCGCGCCACGCCACCCGTAGATCGACTGATCCGGGTCGCCCACGGCGCAGACGTTGGGCGACCCGCCAGGGTCACTCCCGACGAGCAGCGTCGAGAGCGTGAACTGCACGTGGTTCGTGTCCTGATACTCGTCGATCATCAGGTACCGCCAGCGTTCCTGCACCTCGCTGCGCGCTGCCTCCGACTCGCGCAGCAGGCGCACCGTCAGCAGCAGCAGGTCGTCGAAGTCCACCGCGTTCGCTGCGCGCAGGCCCGCCTCGTACCGCTCGTACACCTTGGCGATCGTCTTTTCGTAGTACTCGCCCGCCTCTTGCGCGTACGCGCGCGCATCGAGCAAGTTGTTCTTCGCGGCGCTGATCGTCGCGCTGATCGTGCGCGGCGACCAATTCGAGCTCGACAGCTCCAGGTCCTTCAGCACCCGCTTCAGAAGCGCGTTCTGGTCCGAGGTGTCGTAGATGGTGTAGTCCGGCTTGATCCAACCCGCTGCGCCCTCGAGCAGGCCCGCGTACCGACGCAGCAGCCGGGCGCACAACGCGTGGAACGTGCTGATCGTCAGCCCGCGCGTGAGCGACTCCGCCCGCGGGTTCTCGCGCAACAAAGACTCGACACGCTCACGCATCTCCCCCGCGGCCTTGTTCGTGAACGTCAACGCGAGGATCTGCCACGGCGGGACGCCCATATCCAGCAGCTTGGCGACCCGGCGGGTGATGACACGCGTCTTGCCCGAGCCGGCGGCGGCCAGGACGAGCACGGGGCCCTCCGTCGTCGTGACGGCCTCGAGCTGTTGCTCGGTGAGTCCAGCGAGGAGCGGGTCGGTGTGGGCGGGGGAATCGGTGGACATGAAGCCGGGGCGTCCTTGCGGTAGGGATGCGAATCGCGAGCGTATCGGACGTAGAGGCCTGCCGTCGCCTTCTCCGCAGGCCGTGCGCAGGATATGCACACTACATGTCGTTGTATCCCCCGGTCCCGACAGCCTATCCACACGACCCATTGTAGTCGATGTCACGTGTCCCGCAGCGCAAACCCTGCAAAGATCAGAACTTGCGCGCCCAGCGCGTAAAAATTGCCTGGTACACAACAAATTGCGCGCTTTCTGCTTGGGCATACTACCGATGGTGGTGTACAGTCCTCTCTGTCCCGTCGGCCTGCCGTCTGGCAAGTGCGGCACTGACCCGTGGTGGGTCGTGGTTCGGCGGGTGACAGCTTATCTCTGATCGTGTCCCGTTCGGGGCGGCTCACGCTGCCTGGCGCGGTTGTTGTGCCCGCACCCTCCTCCGGGTGCGGAAAAACCCAAGCGGACATACGTTCGAAAGGCCACACGACCATGGCAGTCCTGTGCGACTCACAAATCCGCGAGCAGATCGGCATCGAGCCCTTCTCCGACGCGGCTAAGCGTGACAACACCATCAGCTTCGGCGTCTCCTCCTACGGCTACGACGTACGCGTGGGCACCCGATTCAAGATCTTCACCCCGACCGTGCGCGGCGGGGGGATCGCCATCGTCGACCCTAAGCGCTTCGACGACCGCTTTATGGTCGACGTCGATACCGCCGAAGAAGGCACCGACCACATCATCATCCCGCCCAACAGCTTCGCGTTGTGCGAGACCGTCGAGCTCTTCGACATCCCCCGCGATGTCCTCGTCGTCTGCGTCGGCAAGTCCACCTACGCCCGCTGCGGCCTCATCGTGAACGTCACGCCGCTCGAGCCCGAGTGGCGCGGCAAGGTCACGCTCGAGATCAGCAACACCACGCCCCTGCCCGCCAAGGTCTACGCCAACGAGGGTGTCGCCCAGTTCCTCTTCTTCAAGGGCGACCGCGTCTGCGACATCAGCTACGCCGACAAGGCCGGCAAGTACCAGGACCAGAGCGGCCTGACGCTGCCGAAGGTCGACTAAGCAACCACACCGCATTTTTGATCGTGACCCGCTCAGGATTCCTGGGTCGGCCGCGTTTCCTCCCCCGTTTTCTGTTCATTCATCTCATTCTCTGACGGGTACACGTATCCATGAAGATCAACCGCAGGTTCACCAAGGCCGGCCAGGACCCATTCGCATCTGTTGAGTGGGATCAGCGTGCATCGCGCATCTCCAACCCCGATGGTTCGGTCGTCTTTGAGATGACCGACGCGGAGATCCCCGCGGAGTGGTCGCAGCTCGCGACCGACATCATGGTGTCGAAGTACTTCCGCAAGGCAGGCGTGCCGCAAACCGAGCAGCCCTACGCGCTGCCCGGCACGTCGCCCGTCAAGACCGACGCCAACGGCGAGCCCGTCACCGGGCCCGAGCGCTCGGCGCGTCA
>CAZNUZ010000009.1:21302-47198 GCA_964576725.1 uncultured Phycisphaeraceae bacterium | reverse complement strand
CCGTCGCGCGCACCGCCCACAAGATGATCAACGAGCCGCACATGCAGCAGCTCGTGGAGCACTTCCTGCAATATGTGGGTTCTTCGCCCTTCCTCGCACCGAGCATCCTCACGCTGATCGCTTCGGCCCAAGTTGACCAAGGGTGCTGGTACCCGATGGGTGGCACGCGGATGGTGGCGCGATCCCTCGAGACGATCGTCCGAGAGGCCCCCACCGCCGAAGTGCGCACGGGCGTGGGCGTTGCCGGCATCCGCACCGAGGGCAACCGCGTTGTGGGTGTCGAACTCGAAGACGGTAGCTTCATCGAGGCCGACAGCGTCATCTCCAACTGCGACGTGCAGCGCACCTACCGCGACCTCGCTTCGGGCCCGCCCGCCACGCAAGAGAAGAGCACGCTGGAGCGCAAGTACGAGCCCGCCTGCTCGGGTCTGGTGCTCTACCTGGGCCTCGACCGGCAATACGACCACCTCGCGCATCACGACTTCCTCTTCTCGGGCTCCTCCGCCGACGAGTTCAACGACATCTACAAGCGCGGGGTCCCCGCGAAGGACCCCACCCTCTACCTCGCGGTCCCGAGCAGGACCGACCCGAGCCAAGCGCCCGAGGGGCACGAGGCCCTCTACGTGCTCATCCACACGCCCTACAAACGCCCCGGCCACAAATGGCGCAACGAAGACGGCACCCCCGGGCCAACGCTCACGGACTACCGCCCCATCGTCATGGAGAAACTCAAAGCCTGCGGCGGCATGCCCGACATCGAGGATCACATCGTCGTCGAACACTACCTGACGCCCGATGACATCGACCGGATGTACAACGCCGAGGGCGGCGCGATCTACGGCCTCGCCTCACACGGCAAACTCGCGGGCGGCTTCAAACCCAAAAACCGCTCGAAGGCGTACCAGAACCTGTACCTGGCAGGAGGCAGCGCCAACCCGGGGCCGGGCGTCCCCATGGTGCTTATGTCGGGCGTGACCGCTGCGCGATGCGTGCTGGAAGACACGGGCGAGCCGACCGCGGACGCTGAGTTTGAAGTGCGGGAGGCGGCCGATTCGCCGCTCTTTGCGCGGAGCGGCCTCGCTGCGGGCGCAGCGGTGTGACGGGCACGCGAGCCGAAGCAAGCGTTCCGCTCCCCGCGGCGCACGACGCCAGAGTGCTGCGCGTCTTTCGGTGGTACGTGCGCCGGATGTTCCGCAAGGAGTTCGCCGCGGTGCGCATAACGCGTGACTCTTCGGAACCTCTTGCAGCGCTCTCAGACTCGCACAAGACGGTGGTTGCGATGAACCACCAGAGCTGGTGGGACCCGCTCGTGGGTCTGTTGCTGGCCGAGCGGTATGTTCCGGATGCTGTCGGGCTCGCTCCGATGGACCACGAGATGCTCGAGCGCTTCCGGTTCATGCGAAAGCTGGGCATTTTCGGCATCGATCCGGACGCGCCCGAGAG
The DNA here is from genome assembly GCA_964576725.1 of uncultured Phycisphaeraceae bacterium. Taxonomy (GTDB): domain Bacteria; phylum Planctomycetota; class Phycisphaerae; order Phycisphaerales; family UBA1924; genus OFTM391. The sequence continues at coordinate 45,755 of CAZNUZ010000009.1, read as the reverse complement.
CTCGGAACTGATGTCTTCGTACGTGTGCGATCACTTTGGCCAGCACGATCGCGCAACGCTCTGGCTCACGCCCGAAGGACGGTTCGTGGACCCGCGCTCTCCGCCCAGACCCCGGCCCGGGATGGCAACGGTCGCTGCTCGCCTGGGTGACGTGCGCTGTTTTAGCATCGCTGTTGAGTACGCGTTTCGAATTGACAAAAAGCCAGAGGTGCTGCTTCGGGCGACCGAGATCAACGCGCCCGACGAGCCCTCTGTTCCCGGCTGGCACCGGGCGATCACGCGCACCATGCGGGAGAACGCTCGCCTGCTCGCACAGTCGGTCATCGCTCGTGACCTGTCGGCGTTCCAAGACCTATCGGGTGGTGCAGCGACGCCTCCCTCCCCCGTGTACGCGCTCTGGCTCAAACTCCGCGGGCGAGGGGCCACTCTCGAATCCGAGCGCACCACGGGGGCGAAGGAACCCGCTCACCCCGACGGGAGACCCGCATGACGCTGCTTCTGATTCTGATGCTGGTGGCGACCGCCTTCACCGCCATCGCGCTCGTAATGACGATTATCAATCTGAAGATCTACCGTGTCCCTGCTCCGGACGCCTCGCCCGCGGAATCGCCGCGCGTCTCGGTCTGCATCCCCGCGCGCGATGAAGAGACGAACATCGAGGCGTGCGTCCGCTCTGTGCTGGACGGCGACTACGCGAATGTCGAGGTCGTGGTGTACGACGACGACAGCACCGACGAAACGCCCGCGATACTCGCTAGGCTTGCAGAGGAGGACGCCCGCGTTGTCCGTGCCCCCCACGCGCCGCTCCCGGCCGCTTGGGTCGGGAAACAGCACGCGTGCCATCAGGCTGCGCGTGCTGCGACGGGCGAGTGGCTTCTCTTCACCGACGCCGACGTGCGTTTCTCGCCGAGCATGGTCCGCCGCACCCTCGCGGAAGCAGGAGCGCTCGGGGCCGACATGGTGTCGACGTTCCCGCGCCAGATCACAAAGACGCTCCCCGAGAAGCTCGTCGTCCCGATGATCTTCTTCATTCTCTTCAGCTACCTTCCCTTCCCGCGCATGCGCAGCACGCCCGACCCGAGTGCATCGGCGGGGTGCGGCCAGTTCCTCTTCGTGCGCACCGAGGCGTACACCACGATCGGCGGGCACGAGTCTTGGAAAGATTCGATGCACGACGGCATCAAGATGCCGCGCACGCTCCGCAAGGCGGGCTACCGGACAGATCTCTTCGACGGCACCGATCTCTGCTCGTGCCGGATGTACCACGGCTTCTCATCGACGTGGCGCGGGTTCGCGAAGAACGCCTACGAGGGCCTTGGTTCCGTCGGGCTGCTGGGTTTCATCACGGTCGTGCACCTGGTTGCGCACGTGCTGCCGTGGGTCGTCTTTGTCGGTGCGTTGGTCGGCGTTGTGGATCCGCTTGCTGCGGGCCCCGCGGTCGTGGCGATCGGGCTGGCGTACGCCCAGCGCCTGATGCTCGCCGGCCGATTCGATCAGTCGCGCCTGGGCGTGGTGCTGCACCCGCTGTCCGTCGTGCTGATGACCGCGATTCAATGGCACAGCTACGCGCTGCACGTGACCGGCAAGCGGTCGTGGCGCGGGCGGACTGCGGCCTCGGCGGGCGCATGAAAAAGTCCCGCGGCTTGCGGGGCTCTAGCAGACTAGGCCATACTAGGCTGGGCGTGAGCAGAGACAACTCACCTCGTGAGGCTTAGAAGTCCGGGTCTTCTTCGGGCTCGTCGCCCCAGTCGTCATCGTCCCAGTCGTCCTCCCACTCGCCTTCCCAGGCGTTCATGGTGGCGTTCTGCTGCGCGATCGCGCCACTGATGCCCGCGCCGAGGAGCATGCCGCTCACGAGCGGCGCGGTGTCTCCCACACCGAGGAGCCCCGAGAGGCTCACGAGCGCCGAAGCGTCGGTCGTGGAGATCTGAACCATGTCCTCGCCGCTCCAGAAAGACTGCTGGATGAAGGGCTGAGCGCCGTCGAGCATCTTCTCGGGTGAGGGGATGAGTGCGGGGACCGCGGGCCGCTCGCCGTTTGGCGAGGTCATCATATTGCTAATGCTCATGGCGCCGAAGTTGAGCGTGGTAAGCCCGTCCATCATGGTGCGCTGGGTATCAACGAAGGTGACGTTGATCGTGTCGGGCTGGGCGTTGTAGGCCGCTGCGAAGCGGGGGTTGTCGAGGAGCCCTCTGCCGTTGCGCCGGCCGGTGTGCGCTGCGGCTGCGCGGACGGCTTGGGGCGAGAGGCCCACGACGAACCAATCGTCGACGATGGCGACGGAGGGGATGACCGGGACGGGCAGACCAGCGGGGACGTAGCTGATGATCGGGTTGCCCTTTTCGTTCGAGCGCTCGATGCGGAGCCCGAAGAGGCCGCGGACCTCGGGGGTGAGTTCGGCGTCGAGCGCGGAGGTCGCGATGTCTTCGATCTTGCTCACGGTCTCCTGGAGCTTCGCGCGGTCGCGGGCGTGGAACGCGACAACGCCCGAGAGGAGCGAGCCGCCGCCCGTGGTATCGGAGAAGTACATCGCGCCGGTCTCGCCGAGGGCAGCGATGATGTCGCGCTCGATGTTGATGCCGGTCTGCCTCTCGATCTCCTCGAGCACACCCTCGATCTCGCCCTCCATGCCCGGGGCGGAGGAAGCGATCTGCTGGAGCATGCTCTGGTAGACGAGGTCGGGGCTCATCTTGAAGATGCTGGCGGCGGTCGCGTCGGCGGGGATGATGGCGAAGTCGGCCGGCGTGAGCGTGGACTCGGGCAGCGAGAAGCCCGCGCGGAAGTTCTTGGCCCGCTTGGTAACGATGCGGGTGGTGTTGGTGGTGCCGTCGGTCCAGGAGGAGCCCTGCACAGCGATCGCGCCCTCGCCGAAGATGCCCTGCGAGGCGAGCTGCTGGGAGACCTGAGCGCCTTGCGGGGAGACCATGCTGAGCATGCCCAGGCCCATACCGGTGTACGGAGTGAGCGCTTTAAAGTCGATGGACACGGAGCCGAGCTGACGCTCGCCCGCGGGGGCCGTGGGGAGCATCGCGCGCATCGCGTCGGGGCTGGCCTGTTGGCCGAGGACGATCTCGTAGCGCCAGCCGTCGTCGGCGAGGCGGGGACCGTAGTGCACGGGGCCGACGGGGGTGGCGAGTTGCATCATGCTGTCCCAGCGCTGTGAGGGCTCGGTGGGCATGGGCGCACCGGACATCTGCTGGAGCATCTGCACGGTCTGATGGGCCTGCTTCGCGCCGGCTTCGTCCATGTCGAAGCTGATGACCGCGTGGAAGACGGGCTGGCCCGCGTTGGGATCGTTACCAGCGGAGGTGACGACGACGCTCATCGGAGCGGTAAAGAGGTCGAAGGAACTCGAGATCACCTCATCGGGGATCTGGTCGAAGCCCTCGCCCGCGAAGGCGGGGAGGGCCTTCATCTCCAACAGGCGGGGCAGGATCATCTGGAAAGCCTGCTTGAGGGCCTGATCGTTGGGATCGACGAAGAGCGCTTCCACGCCGGCGTATGAGAGGCCCATGAGCATCTGCTCTTGCGGCTGGTCCTGCGCTGATGCGGTGGCGGGCATCATGCTGAGCGTGCCCGCAGCGGAGAGGGCGAGGGCGGTCGTCGTCGCCTTGCGGCGAAGGGCTTGGATCATCGTGCGGCTCCGGGAGGGGTCATCAAAGGTCAAGGGTCTGACAAGATCGGATTCGAGCGGGTCGCGGGCACCCTGCTCTGTGTGATTGGGAGAATCCTAGGGGGTTTTCCGGCCGGGGCCTTGTCTCGCGAGCGGCTCTTCAAGACACACAGCGCGGAGGGGGGTACAGTCGCGCCCCGTGGAGCAGGCACCCCGCCGCATTTTGATTATCCGCCCCAGCGCGCTCGGCGATGTCTGCCGGTCTGTGCCCGTCCTGACGAGCCTGAAGCGTGCGTTTCCTGAGTCTCAGATCGATTGGCTCGTGCACGCCGCCTTCGCCGACGCGATTGCGCACCACCCGGACCTGCACCGTGTTGTCCCGTTCGAGCGCGGGCGTCTGGGAAAGGCGTGGCCGCTCCGGCGCGATGGGCGCGCAGCCTTCGCTTCGCTGATGAAATCGCTGCGATCCCCCCGCTACGACCTCGTACTGGATTGCCAGGGTCTTGGTCGGAGCGGGCTCTTCGCGTGGTTGACGGGCGCCCCCCAGCGGGTCGGGTACGCCGACGCACGCGAACTGGGCGCTTGGGGGGTGAACAAACGCGTGCCGCCCCCGAGCTCGGTGCACACGGTGGACCGGATGCTGTCACTCGTCGAAGCGATTGGGGTGGCTGCGGAGCGGGACATGCGGTTGTATACGTCCGCGTCGGACCGGGCCCGCGCTCAGGAACTGGCGGGCATGGGGCGCTACACCGTCGTCGCGCCCACGAGCCGCTGGCCCGGCAAACGCTGGCCCATCGAGCGCTTTGGAGAAGTGATCGACGGGCTGCTGGAGCACGACGCGGCCCGAAGGTTTGTGATCGTCGCCTCGCCCAGCGAGCGCGATCAGTGCGGCGGGTTGCTGAACCGCTGCGAGGAAGACGGGAGATTGATCGACCTCGCGGGGCGGACCAGTGTGGGCGAGCTGATGGCGGTGATCGAGCGCGCGGACCTGGTGCTAGCGAACGATTCGGCTGCGCTGCACATGGCGGTCGGTTTCGATCGGCCGGCGGTTGCGCTCTTCGGGCCGACGCGCACCGAGCGCGTGGGCCCGTACCTACGGGAGGCAGACGTGCTGCAATCGCAGGTCCCCGGGGAAGGGGTCAGCCACAAGGACGAAGAGGCGGGCCTGCGACTGATGCGCGAAATCGCCACGCAGGAAGTCATTGCTGCTTGCCTAGAGAGGCTTGGTGCGCCATGACGCGCCAACTGGTGCTCGCATCGAAATCGCCGCGCCGACGGCTTCTGCTTGAAGAAGCGGGATTCGCGCCCGTGTGCTGCCCGCCGGCGATCGACGACGGCGAACTCGTTGCACCGGGCGCCGGCTCGGCGCTCGAGTGGGTCGCAGCACTCGCGTACCTCAAGGCTGCTGCCGGCCGCCGAGAGCTCGGGGACGAGACGCGGGGGCGTGCGGTGGTACTCGGCTCTGACACGGTGGTGATCAAGGGCGATCGGATCATCGGCCAGCCCGCGGACGCGGCCTCGGCGCGGGAGACGATCGAGCTGCTCGCGGGCGGCTCCCACGCGGTCGCATCGGGGGTAGCGCTGCTTATGCCGGGCGGGGAGAGGCGGCTCTTTGTTGATGTCGCCCCGGTTGCGCTCGGCCCCCTGACCCCGGGCCAAGTCACGGAGTACCTCCAGACCGAGTCGTGGCGCGGCAAGGCGGGCGGGTACAACTTCTCTGAGCGGGTCGCGGACGGGTGGCCCCTTTCGACAGCGGGCGATCCCACCACGATTATGGGACTTCCGATGCGAATTCTGCCGCGCGTGCTGCACGGGCTCGGAATCCGTGTATAGTGCTGTAAGACCTTTTAGGACAGGCACATGCAGACTTCGCCCATGCTCAGCCCGCTTTTCGGACTGCCTCTCGCAGCGGTGTGTCTCGTGCTCCTCGCGGGCCACGTTCTTGCGCTAGCGCGATCGGAAGAGCCCACAAGCCGTAAACGCATCCGACAAGCCAACAGCGTGATCGGGATGCTGACGGTCGCCGCGATTGCTGAGGGGCTCTGCGTTTTCAGCCCCGGGGGCGAACCCCGGCTTTGGGCGCTCTCTTGGATATCCGTCCTGATGCTCGTGTGCCTGAACGTGCTCATGGCGATGATCGACGCGGTGAACTCCGCGCGATTGCGGCAACGCGACCTGCGTGCGCTCCGCGATGCGAGTCGTGCGCTCCGCGGCGAACTCCTGCAGGCGCGTGTCGCCTGGGACCGCGAGGCGGCGCGTGGCTCTGCCGGATGATCGGCGCTCCGGTGCCCCCCTGCCACTCATCGGCCGACTCGTGAGCCCGCTCTACGCGTGGGAAGTGTCGCGGCGCAACCGTGCGTTCGACCGCGGCGCGGGAGTGACCAGACTCGACTTGCCCGTTCTCAGCGTGGGGAACCTATCGGTGGGCGGCACCGGTAAGACACCCACCGTGCGCTGGCTGTACAACGAGCTTCGCGCGCTCGGCAAACGCCCGCTCATCGCCATGCGAGGGTACAAGGCTCAAGCGGGTGAGGCCTCCGACGAGGAAGCGGAGTATCACGCCACGCTCGCCGACTGCCTTGTAGCTGCCGAGCCGGATCGCGTCGCCGGCATCAGCCGGCTTCGCAGCGAGCACCCCGAGATCGATTGCGTGCTGCTCGACGACGGCTTCCAGCACCGAAGGCTCGCGCGCGACCTAGACATCGTGCTGATCGATGCCACGCGGTCGCCCTTCGACGACGACTGCTTGCCGGCAGGGTGGCTTCGCGAGCCGGTGCGCTCGCTTGAGCGTGCGCACGCGGTTGTCCTTACCCGCACGGACGGCGTGCGCATAGAAGAGGTCGCGGCGCTCGAGGGCCGGCTGCACACTGAATTCCCGCATCTCATTACGACCGGATCGCAGCATTCGTGGTCGGGCTATCGAGTCGGCGCTGCTCCAGAACTGCGTGATGTTCTGCCCGCGGGCGAAGTCCACATCGCAGCGGGCATCGGGCACCCGACGGCCCTGATCCGCCAGGCTGAGCGTGCTGGTCTGAGCGTCCGCGGCACGACCATCAAGCGGGACCACCACGCCTGGACTGCCCAAGAAGCCGCCGAACTCGAGCGGCTTGGGATTCTCGTTCTGACGACGGAGAAGGACTGGGTCAAGCTCGCGGGCGTGGCCCGCAGCCCGGAGCGGTATGCGAGGCCCGTGCTCGATATGCGCGTTGACGACCCCGGCCCGCTCCTCGAGCGTGTACGGCTCGCCGTCGGTCTTGAGTAGGCGGGGACGCGAGGCCCCTGCTATCGTCGGGCATGGCGATTCTCGAACAACTCGCGGCGTGGCGGTCCTTCCGGGTGCTCGTCGTCGGCGATTTCATGCTCGACCAGCTGGTGAAGGGCGACGCCGAACGTCTCACCGCCGACGCACCGGTACCCGTGCTCCATGTGCGCTCTACGGAAGAGATGCCGGGCGGGGCTGCGAACGTCTGTCTCGACCTCGCAGCCCTCGAGGGCGAGGTGTGCGCGGTGGGGGTCATCGGCGACGACACGGAGGGCCGGCAACTGCGCGGCCTGCTCGAAGAGAAGGGTGTTGATGCGGCCGGCCTTGTCTGCGACCCCAATCGCCCGACGACCGTGAAGCGCAACCTCGTGGGCCTTGCGCAGCACCGCCACCCGCAGAAGATGTTCCGGGTGGATTTCGAGTCGCGCGAACCCATTTCGGGCACCGCGGCTGCGGGGGTGATCGAGCAGGTGCGTGAGCGGCTGGACTGGGCGGACGTGATCGCCATAGAGGATTACGGCAAGGGCGTGTGCACCGAATCCGCGTGCCAAGAGATCATCCGCCTTGCTCGTGAAGCGGGTGTTCCGGTGCTGGTCGATCCCGCGGCGATCGCTGATTACGCGCGGTATTCGGGGTGCTCGGCGATCACGCCCAACCGCACCGAGGCGGAGCGTGCGACGCGGCCTTCGGACGCGGGCATCCCAATCGACGAGCAGCCCGAGTGGATGGCACGCCAACTCGCAGAAGAACTCGGCTGTGAGGCGGTTGTACTGACTTTGGATAAGTCGGGCGCCTTGCTGCTGGAGGCGGGCGCCGAGCCGCGGACGGTCCCGACCGTTGCCCGGCAGGTCTACGACGTGACCGGCGCGGGAGACATGGTGCTCGCGGCGCTGTGCGCGGCCCGCGCGAACGAGTTTGATTGGCACGACAGTGTCGTGGTCGCGAACGCTGCGGCGGGCTTGGAGGTCGAGGTCTTTGGCGTGCGGCCGATCCCCTTCGCGCGCGTGTACCAGTCGATCCTCGCCCAGCACCGCCCGCTCGGCGAGAAGCTGCGCACGCGCGAGGAGGCGGCGGTCGAAGCGGAGGCCGTCCGGCGGGAGGGCGGCAGGGTCGTCTTTACGAACGGGTGTTTCGATCTTCTGCACGCCGGCCACATCGCACTGCTGCGAAAGGCCCGGGCGTTCGGTGATCTACTCGTCGTCGGCCTCAACTCGGACGAGTCGATCCGCAGGCTCAAGGGGGCCGATCGCCCGGTGCACCACGAGGCCGACCGGGTGGAGGTGCTCAGCGAGCTGATGTCGGTCGGCGTGATCTGCTTGTTCGGCGAAGATACGCCCGAGCAGCTCATTGAGGCCGTCAAACCCGACGTGCTGGTGAAGGGCGCGGACTACGCGAAGGAAGATGTTGTGGGCGGGGCGTTTGTAGAGTCGTACGGCGGGCGTGTGGAGCTCGTCGAACTGCTCGCGGGGCGGAGCACGACCAACGCGATCGCCAAGGCGCGTTCCAGCGCAGCGAGCGGCGCCGCGGGATGAAGCACGTGGCGGTCGTCAAGCCGCGGTACCTCCACCTGATCCTCTCTGGTCAGAAGCGGGCGGAGCTGCGCCTCTCGAAGAACCGCTGTGCGCCGTTCGGGCAGGTCCGCGCGGGAGACACCGTCTACTTCAAACAGACGGGTGGGCCTTACGGCGCCCGCGCGACCGTCCGGCGCGTGGATTCGCACGACTTCACCTCGGAAGCTGATATTGAGCGTTTGCGCCGGGAGGTCAACGGCGTGGTCCTCGGGGATGACGCCTACTGGCGGTCAAAAGCACAGGCGAAGCACGGCACGGTGGTCTGGCTTGAGGGCATCACACCGACCACTCGCGGCCCGAAGCTCCCGCCCCTGTACGGCCGCGGGTGGGTTGTTCTCCCTGCTCCTTCGTCCAATCGCGCTCGTAGGGTGCCCGCATGACGACTGCCACGATCGATCTCAACACGCTGACACTGCCCGAGCTCTACGAGCACTACGCGCGGACCGGGCTTGTACGCCGGCTTTTCGAGCTGATGCGCGACGAGGATCTCGGAGTGGAGCCTCCCGCGGGTGACATCACGGCGCTTGCGTCTGCGAGCGCGTGGCGCTCCGGTGACAAACGCCTGCGCACCACGGTGCGCGCACGGCAGGCCGGCACCCTCGCGGGCGCTCAGGCGGTTCCCGACTTGCTCGTGGTGTTTGCTCCGGGCGTGAGGTATACGCCGCGAGCCCAGGACGGCCAGACGATTGCTATGGGCGAGGCGATCGCGGAACTCGAAGGGCCTGCGACGCAGATGCACGTGGTCGAGAGGCCGCTTTTGAACCTTGTCGGCAGGCTGTCGGGTGTCGCCTCGCGGACGGCCCGGTTCGTGTCGGCGATCGAGCAGGGTGCGCCGGGGACGGCGTGCAGGCTCCTCGACACGCGCAAGACGACGCCCGGCCTGCGTGTTCTTGAGAAGTACGCCGTGCGGTGCGGCGGCGGGTTCAACCACCGCGCGGGGCTGTTCGACGCCGTCCTCGTGAAAGACAATCACATCGCCCGCCTCTCACCCGCGGAGCTGACCGACCACGCGACACGGCTCGCCGAGTGCGCTCGCGCGGATCGCTCGCTTCGGTTCGTGGAGTTTGAAAGCGACACACTTGAGCAGCTACGTGCGCTCCTCGCTGTGCGGACGGGCCTCATCGATGTCGTCATGCTCGACAACTACACCGATGATGACCTGCGCGAAGCGGTGCGGCTGCGCAACGAACTCCAGCCGGGAGTGGTGCTCGAAGCCAGTGGCGGCATCGATCTTGAGACGATCGGCAGGGTCGCGCAGACGGGCGTGGATTGCATCAGCTCGGGCAGCCTGACGCACGGCGCGACCTGGATCGATTTCGGCCTCGACGAGGGGTAATCCCCCGGCAAGACCGACAGCTAGTCGATGGTGTCACCCGCCAGCAGCCGCTCGATGTAGCGCCAGGCGTTGAGCTCGAGGCGGATCGACCGCAGCACATCTGCTTGCGGCGGGTCCCCCCGCGTCTCGAACAACTGCGCGACTTGGGCGATGTGCTCATCTCTCCGGGCTCGCGCCCAGGATTCGTGCTCCTCGATCGTTTGCGCGTCGCCGTTCGTGCGCGCGGCCTCGAGATCGGAGCGGATCTCGAAGATGTCCATGAGGAATCCGTCGGGCAACGCGTTGGTGGAATCCTCGGGCGCGCCCCCGAGCGCGTCGAGCAGCGCTCGCGCACGCGATTCTGGATCACGGATCACGGCCCGGGCTGCGTTGATCCGCGCGAGTGCTCGGGCGGCATCGGGATCATCGCCCGTGCGATCCGGATGGAGCCTTGCGGACTTCTTCAACCACGCACGCTCGAGGGCGGCTTCGTCGATCGTGAATACGGGCGGGAGCCCTAAGAGTGCGAAGGGGGAATCGTGGCCTGGCTCTAGGTTCTCGGGCGTTTCGGGCATGGCGGATACTAGCTGCGCCCCCTCTCAGAGCCCGGAAACGGCGTAGTGGCCGATTCTGCGTTGACGGCGACGCGTAGTTTCCCCAGACTGTCTAGGTGGCCCGCGGGGTCGAGTTCCGGACGCGGGTGGCAAGGAGGCCCCAGACATGCCCAAGCACATCGGCATCGCTGCAGTAAGCCCCGAGGGCTCTGCTTTTTGCTACCGACTGATCGGCCGGCGTGCCTCTGAGATCGCTCGGGCGGAGCACCGTCCGCTGGTTTCGTTGCACAACCGCCCCTTCTCTTCGTATGTAGAGGCGATCCACCGCGGCGAATGGGAGCGGGTCGCGCAGCTGTTGGTGGAGTCGGCCCACGCCTTGCACGCCGCCGGCGCAGACTTCTGCGTGCTCCCGGACAACGTCGCGCACCATGTCCTGCCGATGGTGGAGGCGCAGAGCCCCCTGCCGTGGCTCAGCATGATCGATCTCGTCGCCGAGGCGGTGCTCGCGACGGGGCACCAGACGATCGGGCTCATCGGCACACGCCTGGTCATGTCGGGCTCGACGTACCAGACCGCCCTCGGCCTCCGCGGCATCCACCTCCTGGTGCCCGACGAGCACCAGTGCGACGAGATCGACGCGGTCATCTTCCGCGAGGCGATTTTCGGTCGCGTGCGCCCGGAGTCGCGCGCGATGATCCGTGAGGCCGTCGAGGGCCTCGGCAAACGCGGGTGCGGCACGCTCATCCTCGGCTGTTCGGAGGCGAACCTGCTCATGGGCGAGGCCTCGAGCCCGCTGCCGGCGATCGACCCAGTCGAACTCCTGGCAGACGCGGCGGTGGCTCACGCCCTCGAGCACCTCACCTCCGAGGCATCGGGGGTCTAACTGATCTCCGAGCGGTAGGCGAGTCCTTGCGAGAGGGCTGGGGTAGCATCCTGCCCCTCCCACGAAAGGACTCTCGTGATCCGCTACGCCCTCACGCTCGTCGTCTTTGCTGCTGTTCTTATCGCGCTCGGTTACGCGACCTACACCGTCGCCCCGCCCGGCTCGAAGGCGATGACGGCGTTGTACATGTCGTCGGGCATCGGCGGCATCGCGGTGATCTGTGCCGTTCTCTCTTTGCTGATCAAGAGCAACCGCAAACTGGGGATGATCGGCATCCACCTCGGGCTCATCGTCCCGCTGCTCGCGATGATCCCGCCGGGGATCCGCTTCTTCATAAGTCAGGAGACGACGATCGCTGCCAATCAGGAGATCGATCGCCTGAACGAGCTGCTCGATCAAGGCGATGCCCCTACCGCTGCACTCGTGTTGGTCGATGGCGAGGAAGGCAGCGAGGAGGCGTGGGTGCTTGACTTCGAATCGGGCACGCCTGTGCGGCTGAACGACCTGTTGCGGCCCAAGGGGTACCAAGCGGTCGGACTGGCGGGCACTTCGCTGCTTGGCTTCTTTGCCTTCGCGGTGCTGCTGCTCCAAAGGCCCAAGCCCCCCGCGAAGCCGCAGGCAGAAGCCAAGCCCGAGGGCTGAGCCGATCCCGCTCGTCAAACGCACGCTTCTGTGCGCACAAAGGAAAACGCCCCCGCGTGATGCGGGGGCGTTGTGTTTGCAGGGGTAAAGAGCTGTGCTTGATCAGCCTGAGTTCGATCAGCGAGCGTACTTCACGCTGCAACCGTACGGCTTGGTCTCGGAGCGTGTGACGGTCTCGCCGGCGATGATCTGCTCGAGTGCCTGATCGACGTAGTTCGTGACCGACTTCATCTGCTCTTCGCTGTAGGGGCGCGGGCTGTTGTTGCTATCGATGGCGCCGTTGTAGCGCAGAACGCCTTCGGTGTCGATGATGAACATGTGCGGCGTTTTGGCGGCCTGGTACATGCCCCCCACGACCCCGTCCTCGTCGAGCAGGACCGTGTGATCCTCGACACCCCACTTGGCCATCGCGTCCTGGTCCTTGCCGTGGTCGGGGTGGCTGGGGTTGGTGGAGTTGATCTTGATCCAAACGACGTCGTCGGCGTACTTCTCGGCGAGGTCGGACATGGTCGACATCTTTTCGTAGTGCTTCACGACGAAGGGGCAGCCGGGGTTCCACCACTCGAGGACCACGATCTTCCCGTCCTCGATGAACGACTCGATCGCGACGTTTTCACCTTCGAGATCGGGGAGCTCGAACATCGGGGCCTTCTCGCCCACGCGCGCGGTATCGGTGCTCGCAGAGGAGTCCGCGTTTGCGGAGTTCATCGAGAAGAGGCCGGCGGCGGCGACAACGCCCGCTGCGATGCCTGCGATCCAACGTGTGCTGATCTGGGTCATACTTGTCTCCGGGGTGGAGCCGCCCAATGGCGGCGTGGGGAATCAAAGACAGCAGCCCCCGAGGCCGGGTGCTGCTGGTGCGAATGGACCTACGGTTGTTACTTGAGCGGGATGGTGATCTCGTACAGCTTGGTTTCATCCCCCTGCACGACCTCGAGCACCCCGGTGACTTCGCTTAGCAGATCAAGGCCCATGCCCGCGTAGCTGATGGTGAGCTCCGAGCCCTTTGCTTCCAGATCGGCCTTGGGCTTGGCGGGCGAGACGTATTGATCGTTCTCGTACGGGAAGAAACGCAGCTCGGTGGCGCCGGCGGCGCTGATCGTGATGCGCTCTGCCGAAGAGTCGAAGCCGAGGCTCAGGCCCATCTCAGCGGGGTCGCCATCGACCACCATGGGGGCGTCGGTGCGGGCCTGCTCGAAGAGCTTGGCGAACCGTGTCGGCGAGGCGTCGGTGGCCTCCGAGACCAGGGGCACTTTCACGGTCACTTTGCCCTCGCCGGGCACGCAGATGTCTTTACAGACGAGCCAGCTGATCTTGATCTCGAACTCGACGGCGCTCTGATCCGCGAGCGATGCATCGACCTGCACCGGAACCATGATCATGACCCGACCCTCGTGCACGAAGTCGAGGCTGAAGTCCGTCTCGTAGCGCTCGGGCATGGGCCATGTGGCGTCGCCGAGCGTGATCCCCTTGCTCTCGGAGGCGAGCTCCCAGGAGGTGGGCATGCCACCACCGGCGTTACGCCAATAGATGTGCCAGCCCCTGCTGACATCGAGCACGAGGCCGACGTAGTTGGTCTCGCCGGCGACCCAAGCATCCCGCTCGGTGAGAGCGCGCGCCTTGACGAGCTTGTTCCCGTCGATGGGCTGGGCGTGGGCGCTGCTGACGAGGATGAAGGGAAGGGCTGCGATGAGGGCGGTGAGCAGGAGCGTGAGTCGGAGCTTCAAACCGCTGGGGCTGACGTAATCCATCTGCTTGTGGCCTCCTTGGTGGGTCATGGGGTGTGAACGCCCCGGGCGGGGCGGTTATTCTGCGTATATGCAGACTATCCACACACGAGGCTACACGCCGCTGCTCGCTCTTGCCTTCGCCATTTTAACACTCGGGGTCGCCCTGACGGGGTGCAGCGGCCGGGTGAACGACACGTCGATCCGTTCGGTGAGCATGTCCGACGCTGCGAATCGCATCGACAAGAAGCCCGAAGGGACGCTCATCCTCGACGCCCGCAGCGGCGAGGCGTTCGCTGCGGGGCACATCCCCGGCGCTCGCCTGACCCGTCTCGGGGAGGTCGACCTCACGAGCCAGGAGCCCCGGTTCGGCGGCTGGGACCAGATTATCGTCTACGGGGACGACCGCGGCTCGGGCACCGCGCGTGCGCTGGTCAAGCGACTTTTGCAGACCAAGCACAAGAACGTGTTCTTGCTCGAGGACGGATTCACCGGCTGGCGTGCTGCGGGCAGGCCGATCGAACAAGGCGAGTGATCGCAAGGGCGTTCTTTGTGCGCACGCGTGCCACGTTCGTGCACGGGTGACGGCGCGCGAAAGCACCGCGCCCGGATGGCGCGGTGCGTGGATGAGAGCTTTGCACACGGTCAGTCGTAGAGGTGCGCGGTCGTGGGCAGCTCCGCGGGCCTCAGCTCGAGCGTCGTCTCGATGCGGAAGTTGCTCTCCGACGTGTGCCGTTCGGCGAAGAAGAGCTTCAAGCTGTAGCTGTTTCCGGGCTCGAGCCCGAGCCGTTCGGCGGCGTCATCGACGTTGATCGACCGCCGGGCCTGTCCGTGCACGCCGCCGATATCGACCGCGAGCGTGTCGTTGATGAACACCCACACGTCGTCGTCGCCCGTGAACGTGAACTCGAGATCGAAGTCCCTGGCCTCGGGGTCGGTATAGCGGAACTCGGTTTCGAGCTCGAAGGTGAAGTGGAAGTTGCGTGAGCCAGGCCTTGCCCAGCGGAGCGGGCCTTCGGAGTTGCCGAAGCCCTGATTGTCGGCGGGGAAGAAGTAATCGGGCTTCTCTTTGGCGAAGCGGTAGATGTTGCCCTCGCGCTCGAGGACGATGTCGTGCGTCCAGGAGGTATTCACGCCGGGCACGTCGCGGAACCACTGGGCGAGGCTCTCGCGCGAGGTCAGGGGGATGTCGCTCCACCCGCGATCGTCGAGCAGTTCCTCGTTGAAGAAGGGCTTGCCCTCCTCGTCGAGCTTGTCATCGACCAGGCCGGCGTAGACGGAGTTGCGCTCCGTCCAGCCTTTGAAGAGGTGCCCGGGGTAGGTCTCGAAGTCCGGGTGCGTGGTCTTGAAGTCACGGATGACGCCGGTGAGGGTGATCGAGTCGGGGGCTGTACCCGATGCGACAGAGCCACTCGACGCGACCGTGACGGCGGGGATGCCCCCCGCGAGCAGGACGAGACCACCGGCGGTGAGCGCGATCTTGGAAAGGGTCGAACGATGGATCATGGCGGTACTCCTCGATCCTGCCCCTGGGTCAACCGGGCAAGATGGTCAATGATCAAAGCTCCGTTTCATCCCGCCCGGATCCAAGTGATCGGAGGGAGAACCCGAGTATGTGCGGGCCGGCTGTGCGGCTCGGGCAAGCTCTTGGCTGCGCGGGGACGCGGATTGCCGTTCCGAGGCGGTATGATCGGACCCACACCCACACGACACGGAGAACGGCATGGATGCCTTTGTGATCGATGGCGGCTCCCCCCTGCGGGGCAGCCTGCGCGTGAATGGCTCGAAGAACGCCGCCCTGCCCCTGCTGGCGGCGACGCTCCTGACGGATGCCCCGGTGACGCTCCGCCGGGTGCCCGCCCTCGCGGATATCGCGAACATGCGCAGGCTGTTGCACGAGCTCGGGTGCGATCTCTCGGAACCCGAGCCCGGTGCGGTGACACTGACCGCGACGGACGAATCGGCTTCGCACGCGCGGTACGACATCGTGCGCACGATGCGCGCGAGCGTCAGTGTGCTTGGGCCGTTGCTCGCTCGGCGTGGCAGCGCGCGCGTTTCGATGCCCGGCGGCTGTGCGATCGGTGAGCGACCGGTCGACCTGCACCTGCGTGGCCTCGAAGCCCTCGGCGCTCGTGTCACCCTCGAGGCGGGCGATATCGTCGTCGAAGCGCCCGCGGGCGGGCGGCTCATCGGGGGCAGCGTCTTCCTGGGCGGCGCCTTCGGGCCGACGGTGCTGGGTACCGCGAACGTGATGTGCGCCGCGACACTGGCAAAGGGCACGACGGTCATTGAGTCCGCAGCCTGTGAGCCGGAGATCGCGGATCTCGCGGACCTGCTCACCCAGATGGGTGCGAAGATCGGTGGCGCCGGAACGCCGCGGATCACGATCGAGGGTGTCGACGAACTCGGCGGCGCGGACCACACCGTTATGCCCGATCGCATCGAAGCGGGCACGTACCTCATCGCAGCGGGCATGACCGGGGGCGACCTGGAGATCCGAGACTGCCCGCTCGACTCGCTGCTCGCCCTCTCGGACCACCTCGCCCGGGCGGGTGTCGAGATCGAAACTACGGACGGCGCCGATCCGCAGCGTGCGACGGTCCGCGTCTCGCGCTCGGGCACGCTCAGGCCCGTCACCGTCACCACGCACCCCCACCCGGGCTTCCCCACCGATCTCCAGGCGCAGATGATGGCGTTGCTCACGCTCGCGGACGGGAACAGCGTCGTCACCGAGCGGATCTTCCCCGAGCGGTTCTTGCACGTCGCCGAGCTCTCGCGGATGGGAGCCCGGCTCTTCCGGCAGGGGCCGACCGTTGTGGTGAGCGGCACGGGCAAGCTGATCGGGGCGCCGGTGATGGCGAGCGATCTACGCGCCTCGGCCTGCCTTGTTCTTGCGGGGCTCGCTGCGGAAGGGCGGACGATCGTGCGCCGTGTCTACCACCTCGACCGAGGGTACGAGCGCATGGAACTGGCGCTCGCGGGTCTCGGCGCTTCGATCGAGCGTGTGGACGAGCACGATCTGCCGATGATGGACTGATTCGCCCGAGTGATCCGTTGGAGCGCTATGTTGGAGTGGTTCGCGCAGAGCGAACCCGAGTTCGGCGGGTTCACGCCGCCGGATGTTGCAGGGGCTAGTTTTCGTCGAAGCCGCCCGCGACAAGGGCCGCGAGCGCATCGCATGCGCTTTCAGCGTCCTGACCCGAGGCCTCGATCTCGAGGACGGTGCCCTTCGTCGCTGCGAGCATCATGAGTTGCATGATCGACTTGGCGTCTACCTGTTCGGCCGGGTTATCCGAGCGGTGCACGCGGATGGTGCAACCGGTGAAGGTGTTGGCCAGGTCCACGAGCGCCATAGCAGGCCGGGCGTGGAGGCCCAGCCTGTTCACGATCTCGCAGGATCTGCGCACGGGTTCGGTCATCGCGGCGATGTCCTCAACCCGCGAGGCGGTCGTTGTCGGCGTCTTCGAGAAGCGTCAGCACGTCCTGCTTGGACCCGACCTGGCGGAGGAAGCGGCGGAAGCTCTCTTTGCTCAGGTTCTTGAAGATCACTTCCATCGCCTTGAGGTGACGCTCGGGATCGTCGGGCGAGATGAGGACAAAGACGGAGTAGACGGGCTGCTTATCGAGCGCGTTGAAGTCGATGCCGTCGGCGCTCACGCCGATGGCGGCGCTCATCTTCTCAACGCCCTTGAGCTTCACGTGGGGGATCGCCACGCCCTTACCGAAGCCCGTCGATCCCTTGCGCTCGCGCTCGAGTATCGCGGACATGATCTCGTCCTTGCGGTCCTCGCCCGCCACCCCAGCGGCGATGAGGGCATCGACGAGTTCTGCGATCACTTCGTCGCGTGTCGCGGATTCGAGGGCGGGAACGATCGCGTCGCCGTTGACGATGTCACGGAGGTCCATGGGCGTGTGGGCTCTTTCGGGCAGGCGGGTGAATGGGGACGGGTGTGATGCGGGTAGCGGGTGTGAGCTTAGCGCTTGGAGTTCTTGAGCTTCTCTTTGAAGTCGGTGAGCTGGCGCACCATTTTATCCGACGCGGTGTCGATGGCGGCGTAGAGGTCGGTCGCGTTGTCTTTGGCGACGAAGGTATCGTGCTTCTCGACGTCGACGCGGAGCTCGACCTGGAACTGGCCGTGGGGCGCGGTGCCGAGGTGGATCTCGACCGACTGCACGCCGTCGTAGTAGCGATCGACTTTGCCGAGCTTTTTCTCAGCGTGCTGCTGGATGGCGGGGGTGATATCCATCTGCTTGCTGGAGATGTCGATGCGCATGTGTAGCTCTCTGCTGGGGGTGCGAAGGGGCCCGGTTGACTGCGTCCTGCAATCCGGGCACGACGGGCCATCATCCCTTGTTCGGGACGAATTGCCAAGTCGGTGTGCTGGGGTGCTTGCCTGCGTCCGCTCGAGGTGGGCTCAGGGGTTGCTGGGATCGGTCCGCGGCTCGCCGGCGTCTGCGGGCTGGCCCCCCGCGAGGAGGGCGTGAGAATCCTCGATCTCCTGCTTCGGCGGGACGAGCACGCCGCCCGAGACGACGAAACGGATCGCCTCATCGAAGGAAATGGGCAGCTCGTGCACTTCGGCGGCGGGGACCGTGATGGTGTACCCCGTGAAGGGCGTGGGGCTCGAGGGGATGAAGACCGTCACGCACGGCTCGCCCGCGACCTCCATGATGGCTCTCATCGTGTCGCCCGTGAGCAGCCCGACGGTCCAGATGCCCTTGCGCGGGTACTCGACGAGCACGACCCGGCCCGAGGAGGGGAGCTTTGCCTTTTGTTTGTCGTCGCTCTCGCCGAGCAGGAAATCCGTGACCTGCTTGACGTTGGGATAGACCTGCTTGATGACCGGCAGGCGGACGAGCCACCCTTCGAGCCGCTGATACGTCCGGCGTCCGAGATAGTTTCCGACGAGGATGCCCGCGAGGTAGACCAGGATGATCGCAACGACAAAGCCGATGGCAGAGAGGTAGATGCGGTCGTCCCAGACCTCGCGGAGTGACTCGGCGCGGACGCGCGCGGTGAGTGTCTCGGCGGAGATCTCGGGGTTGCGGATGCGTTGCCTTGCTTCGGCCAGCTCCTCGGGCGTGACGAGGTACCAGGACGCCATGCCCGCGAGATCTTCTTCCCCGAGTATGCGTGGCGCGAGCGTGGCGACCGCGGTGCGCACGCCCGCGTTGATGGGCGAGGCGATGTTGTTGTTCAAGAAGTTGTAGGCCCAGAAGACGATCGCAAGCGTGACGAGCGAGGGCAGCAAAATCGCAAGCCCGCGGAAGAAGAACTTGCGGAAGTCGGAGCCGAAGGTGTGGCGTTGCTTGGTCTGGGCGGTCATGCGTGTATCCCGGTGGCGTGCGGAGGCGGCAGAGTGTACCGACCCGGGGTGTGGGAGATGCCGGACTGCTTAGAAAGACAGGGCGTCCATCTCGCGCACCGTCTGCACGCGGACG
This sequence comes from uncultured Phycisphaeraceae bacterium, assembly GCA_964576725.1. Classification (GTDB taxonomy): domain Bacteria; phylum Planctomycetota; class Phycisphaerae; order Phycisphaerales; family UBA1924; genus OFTM391. Next base: position 26,746 of record CAZNUZ010000009.1, on the reverse strand, counting down.
ACCCGCTGGCGGCCGGCCCGGACGACCGTGAGCTCGATGCTCTGCCCCTCCTTGTAGCCACCCAGCACCCGGTAGAGCTCGCTGAGGGTCCGCACCGGCTCGCCGTCGATCGCCCGGATGACATCACGCACGCGCAGCAGGTCGTGGTCGCGGGTGAAAGGTGAGGCGTCGACCACGGGGCCGTCACCGTCTCCGGGACGCATGGCGACCCCGAGGCCGATCGGCCTGCGCCGGCCGGGCACGCCCACCTCGGGCTGGTCGGCCAACCACTCGCGGAGCCCCTTGCTCCACTCACGCTCCTCTTGGCCCAGTACTTGCCCGACCGCTGTGAGCCCCGTCGGGTCGGCGTCGTAGCCCTCGTGGTACGCGGCGAGCCAGTTCTCAAGCTCCCCGGAGTCCCACAGCCAGTGGAAGAGGGCCCTGGCCTGGGCGTAGTTCGACCGCGGGCGCGTGCCGACGAACCGCTCGGGTGAGAGGTCCACGAAGCTGGGCCAGGGCCTGAGCCGCCTCACTTGAGCAAGACGCTTTGCGATGTTCGTCCGCCAGGAGGGCAGGACGCGGAGTTGATCGGCGTCGGGATCGTCTTGCGCATCAGAGGCGATGTCTTCGACGAGCGCTGCAAGCCCCTCGCGGATCCAGATGGGGTGCTGCTGGCCGGTGCGCTCGATGTGCCGCCAGTGCAGGGCGTGGAATATCTCGTGGCGGAGGGATGGCCCGAGATCACGGACGACAACGGCCTTTCGTGCGTGGTCGTAGAGCCCCCCCACCCCTTCGCCGGGCAAAAACCGCTCGGCGTCTTCGGGCGATGCCAGGAGCACGATGGTCCACGGGTCGGGGAACTGACGGGATTCGGGGGCGGCCGGGAAGAGCCGGCCTGCGAACGCTGCGACGCGGGCGATCTCTTCCTGCGCGATCTCGAAGAGCTCGTCCTCGCGGGCGTGGATGATCGAGAACCGGAGTTTGTCGTCTTGCTCGAGCACGTAGTCCTCGCCGAGTGCGCGATGGAGCGCCTCGGCCTCGAGTCTCCCGCGGGTGTCGAGACGGGTGCGCCAGCCGTCCGAGCTCAGCACCTGCTGGGCGAGTCGTGAAGCACGGACCTCCTCGAGGAGCGGGTCACGCCGGAGCCGGTGGAGGTCTACGAAGCCGCGCTCGAGGGCGGCGCGGAGCGCTTGGACAGCCCGCTCCTGATCGCCCGCGGCTGCGTGTGCACGCACGAGCTCGAAGCGGCCCAGCGCGTTCCCAGGATCGGCATCGACGATGCGCTCGGCGAGGTCGAGAGCGGCTTGGGTGTCTCCCGCGTCGAGAAGTTCGTCGACGGGCGAGCCCTCCGGGGTGGGCGAGGTGAGCGTGACGAGCGCGATGCAAGCAAGAACGAGGGGGTTCACGCGTCACCCGCCGAGAGTGCGAGCCGCTGCGCGTCATAGGCCCCGGAGAGGAGGCCGTCGAGCGCGCCCGGGTAGAGCGCGCACTCGCGTTCGAAGACGCGGGCGGCGAGCGATTCGACGGTATCGCCCGGCATGACCGGGCAGCGGGACTGCGCGAGAATGGGCCCGGTGTCGTACCGATCGTCGCAAAGGTGCACGGTGCAGCCCGATTCGGGCACGCCCGCCTCGAGGACGGCCTGATGCACCCGATCCCCGTGCATGCCGGGCCCGCCGAAGTCCGGCAGGAGCGCGGGGTGGATGTTCACGATCCGCCCGCGGAGCTCGCAGGGGATCGGGAGCAGGCGGAGATAGCCTGCGAGCACCGCCCAGTCTGCGTCGTGCGCACTGAGGAGTTCCAGCAGTTGTTCGCTTGTAAGCGTGCCGGTGTGTTGGATCGCGGGGAACCCGCGCCCGCGTGCCCACTCGATGCCCGGGCAGGGCCGAGATGCGACGACGAGCGCGAGTTCGGCGTCGAGCACACCCGCCTCGATCGCAGCGACGATGTTCATGAGGGTCCGGCCGCCGCCCGAGAGAAAGACCGCGATGCGCCTGCTGGGGAGCACGTTCAGCCGAGCGCCTTGAGGGCGGCCTTTTCGTTGTCCTTGATGACCATCGCCCGATCGAGGCGCGACATCTTGACGAGTTCGAGGATCTGGGGATCGAGGCCGAAGACGACACACTTGCCTTTGCCGGCTTTGCAATCGGTGGTGATGCGAACAAGCTGGCCCAGGCCCATCGAGCCGAGCATCGTTACCCCGGTGAAATCGATGGCGACCCTGTGCCCGGCGGGCTTGGCGGCGTTGGAGACTTCTTCGTAGAAGATCGAGGCCTCGCGCTGACCGAGGTGGGGACAGACGACCCGCGCGATGACTCGGTGGCCCTCGCGATCGATCCGGACAATGCTCGCCTCTTGGTCGGACATGCCCTTGAGCCTATCCGAGGGGCCATCGGGCCGCCAGAGCCGCCTATCCTCGGAGATGGTGACTACCGCCCCACAGACCCGTGACGAACTGCTCGCGCTCCCTTCGGGGCAGCTCATCGATCGCTACGCCAACGGCGTGAACACGCTGGACGCCCGCCTCTTGGAACTCGACGCCGGGCACCTGGGTACGTATCTGCGGCCCGAGTCGGGCGCGGGGAGGTGGTCGTGCCGGGCGCTGATCGTGCATCTCGCCGACTCCGAGATGGTGCTCGTGCACCGCATGCGCCGGATCGTCTGCGAAGATCGGCCCCTGCTCGCGCTGTGGGATGAGGACAGCTTTATCGACGCGGCGGTGTGCGACGGCGGCGGAGCGGGGACCAAGGAGCCCCCGCCGCTTGCTGGGGCGATCGGAACGATCCACACCTTACGGATGTGGACTGCCGACTGGCTGCGGACGCTCAGCGAAGAGGCGCTGGACCGTGAGGGACTGCACCCAGAAAGCGGAGCGGTCTCCGTGCGCGAGATCCTGGCGTACTCGGCGTGGCACCTCGAGCATCACGGTGCGATCATGCGCAGCAAGATCGATCTCTTTCTCGCGCAGGGCGAGGCGTGAGCACCGTTGCCATCCATCCCGTCTTCGACGAGCGGCGGTACCTGATCCCGTTTCGGTCGATACTGCTGCCGCAGATCTTCACGGACACGCTCGTGATCGGGTGCGGCGCTGCGGGCCTGAGCGCGGCGGACGCGGCGTCGGAGCACGGCGATGTCATCCTCCTCGCGAAGGGGCCGATCGACCGCTCGAACACGGCGTGGGCCCAAGGCGGGATCGCGGGGGTCCTCGCGGAGGACGATTCCATCGACGCGCACACGCGAGACACGCTCATCGCCGGTGCGGGCCTGTGCGACGAGCCGATGGTGCGCAGCGTCGTCGAGCGGTCGAACGAGTCGCTCCAGCGTGTGATGGACATGGGCTTCCGCGTCGACCGCGAGGACGACGGAGATCTCGAACTCGCGCGTGAGGGGGGGCACTCTTTCCGCAGGATCATCCACAGCGACGGCGACGCGACGGGCGCTGAGCTTTCGCGCGTGCTCGCGGAGCGGATTCGTGGGCGGGAACGGGTGCGCGTCTTCGACCAGTGCTTCGCGCTGGACCTGATCACGCCGACGGATGCTCCGGGCGCACCGTGTCTCGGCGCGATCACCTGGCACCCCAAGCACGGGCTGCAGATGATCTGGGCACGGGCGACGGTGCTGGCGGCGGGCGGGGCGGGAGCACTGTGGCGTGAGACGAGCAACCCGCCCGAGGCGACGGCCGACGGGCTCGCGATGGCCTACCGGGCGGGCGCTCAGGTCAGCGACCTCGCGTTTATGCAGTTCCATCCGACGACGCTGTACATCGCGGGCGCTTCTCGGTCGCTCATCTCCGAGGCAGTCCGCGGCGAGGGGGCGCACCTGCTCGACCACGACGGCCGCCGGTTCATGCTGGACGTGCACGAGCGCGGCGAGTTGGCACCTCGGGATATCGTGAGTTCTGCAATAGCGGAGCAAACGGCGCGGACAGGCACCTCGCACGTGTGGCTCGACTGCCGGCACGTGGACGGGTTCGCCAAACGTTTCCCCTCGATCGCGCGCAAGCTCGCGGACTTCGACCTTTCGCCGCAGCGTGACCTTGTCCCGGTGAACCCCGCGGCGCACTACATGATCGGTGGCGTGCGCACGGACCATGTCGGACGGACCAACGTGCCGGGGCTGTACGCGGTCGGGGAGGCGGCGAGCACGGGGCTGCACGGCGCGAACCGGCTTGCATCGAATTCGCTGCTGGAGGCGCTGGTCATCGGCCGAGCGGCCGGCGAGACGAGCGCCGAGATGCTCTCGGGCCACGCGAACCCTTGGGGAGTAACGGCGAACGGCGGGCCGGCGAAAGTGATCTCGTCGATCGGCATCTCCGAGCACGGCGAGCTCGATCTTGCCGATGTGCGGTCGAGCCTGCGATCGGCGATGTGGCGCAACGTCGGCATCCGGCGCGAGGGCGGCAAGCTCCGAGACGCCGGCGAGATGCTGGGGTTCTGGGCCCGCTACACGCTGGACAAAATCTTCGACGAACCCGCGGGCTGGGAGGTCCAGAACATGTTGCTCGCGGGTGCGCTCGTCGCGCGATCCGCTGCGTGGCGGGAGGAGTCGCGCGGCTGTCATAGGCGGAGTGATTTCCCGGGTCGCAGCGAACAAGCGTCGCACGATGTCTGGCAACGTGCGTCGAACGAGCCGGAGGTGATCTCCGTGATAGCAGGACAAGAGATTGATGCGGCGGTGTAGGGCTCTGGTGATACTGGGGGTTGGTCTTGCCGCGCTCGGCGGGTGCGTGCAGGAGCGCGTGACGGGTGCGCGCGGCGGGCTCTACGGCGTGCCCGGCGCCGAGGGCGGGGTGGTCGCGGGCTCGAGCTCGGGCGTCTCTACCGGCGTGACCGTGGAGAGTGTTCTCGCTCAGTACACACCTGCGGACCCGACACTCGAACCCATCGAGGGTGAGACGCTTCGGTACCGCAACCCGAGGGGGAAGGTGATTCTGGAGTCGCGCTCGCCGCAACACCTGATCTTCCATCTCGCGGAGACGCTGACCCGCGAGGAGTACGCGCTGATCTACGAGCAGCTCATCAGCGCTGAGGCGAAGTACCGGTATGAGGAACGCTTCCGCGATCCGCAGGAGACGGTGGAGTTCCTGGCGGAACGCAAAGACGACGTGATCGCGTTTCTGCTGCTGATGCCGGGCGGGGAATCGACGCCGGGCGTGCGCATGGAATCGATCGGGGGCGGCGGATTACGCCTCGTGCCCGAGGTCGGGGGCCGATACACCGGCGCGCGGTTCCGTGCGCTCGAGGTGATCATCGAGTCCGGCCGGTGCAAGCTGCTCTCGATTTACTGAGGGTCGCACTCGGCGGGCGTGTTGCCGAACTGGGCGATGAAGATGCTGAAGTCGTCGAGGTTGACAGAGTCGTTGCCGTCGAGATCGGCGGTGCAGCCCGATACACAGTCCGCGGGCCCGTTTCCGAACTGGGCGATGAAGATGCTGAAGTCGTCGAGGTTGACAGAGTCGTTGCCGT
>CAZNUZ010000009.1:0-21202 GCA_964576725.1 uncultured Phycisphaeraceae bacterium | reverse complement strand
CGAGGTCCGCGGTGCATCCCGGGGTATCGGGCGCGCACTCGAGGACGAGGCGCAGGGTCGCCCGCCTGCCGACGCTGAAGATGTTCTCCTTGGTGTAGAACGAGGCGAACGAGCCGTCTTGCGTGAAGAAGCTGGCGTTCTGCAGCGAGGAGATCATGAAGCGAACTTCACCCTGGGCGACGCCTTCGCGGATGTGCTGCTGGATGTGCTCGTCATCGACATCGATCGTGAACGTGACGACGCTGTTCGTGGGGACGTTCTGACCCGGTGCGACGGCATCGATCTGCCCGACCGCGAAGGGGTTGGGCTCGAAGGGCATGAGGGGGCCGACACCCGACGGGCTGCCCGAGACGTTGTTGGAGACATCCCGGGCGGATCCGAATGCGTCGAAGTCGACGGCGAAGGCGTTGCGGACTTCCCACGCGACCCCGGGGCCCCACGCGCTGTTCTCGAAGAACAAGGCCTGCGTGAAGCCGTTGCGGTAGCCAACGCCGAAGAGCTCGATCGGGCGCCCGAGATCGGTGTCGGCGATGGCGCCCGGCGTGCCCGTTTCTCGGTAGGAGGCGAAGGGGTCGGGGGTGGGGTCGTAGCGGAAGTTGTTGTTGTTGTTCACGGTGATCGTGACGATCGCCTCGGTGACGACTAGTTCCTCGGGCATGCACTCGGCGACGGCCAACTCCGACGAGATGTCGAACCCGATGAGGAATTGGGCATCGCGCTGATCGAAGGTCAGACCCTCGATCATCTCTTGCCCGAGGGCGCCGAATACGGAGGCCGCGTTTCGGCCGCCCGGTGTGCCATTGAGCGGGTACATCCAGCGGTCGAGGGTTGGCTGATCGAACTCGATGACGAGCGGCGCTTGAGCGTTGGATATTGATGCAGCCGACAGGCAGGCCGCTGCGAAGATCATGTTGTTCATCTCTGCTCCTCCTCAAGAGCCAGGCCGCGTCGATCCGCTTGCGATGGATCCAGAATCGGCATCGGGAGTATGATCGCACACTTGAGACTGAGTCTCAACCAGTCTACCCTGTTTTTTGTGAGCCCCCTATTGCGCCCGAGTTTGTACGGAGCAGGCATGAGACGCCGATCGGCATTCACGCTGGTTGAACTACTGGTTGTTATCGCGGTGATCGCGCTCCTGATTGGCGTGCTCCTTCCTGCGCTGGGCAAAGCACGACAGGCCGCTGTTTTTACAGGCGAGTTGAACGCCGGTCGCCAGATGCTCCTGGGGTACACGATGTACTCGGGGGACAATCTTGATCGCTTGATGCCAGGGTACCCGTCTGCCGAGATGATCCGCAGCGGCGACATCCGCGTGCTCGACGATCAGGGTCGCAACCTCAGCAAGCAGTCGGGCGTTCCGATCGAGGTGGCCCGGCGGTACCCGTGGCGTTTGCTGCCCTACCTGGATTACGAGATCAAGGGCGTGTACCGCGATGAGCTCACGGTGGAGAGCTTCCGGGGCACGACGGATTACGCCTACGGCGTTTCGGTTGCCCCGCGGATGGGGCTCAACCAGGCGTTCATGGGCGGCAGCTCGGACCCGGGTGATCCGAACGGCTACGCCTTCGACCCGGGCATCGCGGACCAGGTCGCGCAGGCTTGGGGCAATGACTGGTTCGCGCGTTCGATGGCCGATGTGACCCGCCCCGGCACGCAGATCGTGTTTGCTCAGGCCGCGGGCAACGACCCGAATACGAGTGTGCAGCTCGACGGGTTTTTCCGGGTGACAGCCCCGTACGGGCTCGAGCGGCTGTGGTCGGAGGAGGCCCCTACGGGATCTCCCGACGAGGCCGGGCAGAGCTACGGGAACGTGGACTTCCGCCTCGGCGGGCGTGCTGCTGTGGCGCACGCGGACGGGAGCGCCGGCGGGCTTGACTGGCGTGAGCTCTCGGACATGCGGCGGTGGTCGCCCCAGGCCGACGAGCCGGACTGGACGCTGCCGGTGCCCTGATCTCGCACAGTCGCTGCCCGACTGGGATGGTGTATGTCACGGACCGGGCTTGGCAGGGCGATTCTCTGCTTTATACTCGTCGATCAATCGAAGCTGCGGTGGCCGCAGCCATTTGTGTACCAGCTCCGACCGAGCGCCTCGCCGACCACACCCCCACTCACATCGAGAGAGTTCCATGGCCCAGCGATCCCGAACCGCACGCCCGTCCCACAGGAAGAAGACCCCCGCCAAGACCAAGCGCACCTCCGGGAAGGGCGATGTCTTTGCACGGCTCGACGCGCTCGCGCGCAACATCTGGTGGACGTGGAACCCCGACGGCAAGCGTCTCTTCGAGTCGCTCGACCCCGCGCTGTGGCGCGCCGAGCACCACAACCCGCTGATCGTCATGGACCGGCTTACGGATTGGCGGCGTGAGACGCTCAAGCAGGACGAGCGCTTCGAAGCAGAGCTCAGCGCCGTCGAGAAGCACCTGAGCGAATACATGAAAGCGCGGAGCTGGTTCGCCCGCACCACGACACCCAAGCAGAAGCGCATGCAAGTCGCGTACTACTGCATGGAGTACGGGCTGCACGAGCATCTTCCCTTGTACTCGGGCGGGCTCGGTGTGCTCGCTGCGGACCATCTCAAGTCTGCCTCGGATCTGGGCGTGCCCCTCGTTGCGATTGGGATGCTCTGGCGGTACGGCTACTACCGCCAGGAGCTGCCGCAGGACTCGGACGTGCGCATCATGTACCCGAAGTACGACTTCGAGAAGCTGCCCGTCGAGGACACGAAGAAGACGATCACCGTTCCCATGGGCAAGGGTTCGGTGAAGGCGAAGATCTGGAAGCTCCAGGTCGGCCGGGTGCCCCTGTACCTGCTGGACACGGACATCCCCGCCAACACCCCCGCGGACCGCAAGCTCACGCACCACCTCTACGGGGCGGGCAACGAGTACCGCATCCGCCAGGAAGTGCTCCTGGGCGTGGGCGGCGTGCTCGCACTCGAGAAGCTGGGCATCAACCCCACGGTGCACCATCTCAACGAGGGCCACGCGGCCTTCGCGGGCCTCGAGCGCGTCCGCAAGATGATGAAGCAGGGTATGTCGTACGAGCGTGCAGCCGAGAGCGTGAAGCAGTCGACGGTCTTCACCACGCACACGCCCGTGCCCGCGGGCAACGACCGCTTCGACACCAAGCTCTTCGGCAAGTACATGAAGTCGTACGAGAAGGACCTCGGGCTTACCCAGCACGAGCTGATGGCCCTCGGCCGCGAGAACGTGGACGACACCAACGAGTCGTTTTGCATGACGGTGCTCGCGCTCAAGATGGCCGAGCACTGCAACGGTGTTGCCAAGCTGCACGGGGACACGAGCCGGAAGATGTGGATGGGCGTGTACGGCGCGAAGAAGCCCGCTCAGGTGCCCATCGGCCACGTGACCAACGGCATCCACCCCGAGACGTGGATCGCCGACGAGGCACGCCCCTTCTACGACAAGGTGCTCAAGCCCAAGTGGATCGGCGCGGGCCCGGACGACGACTGGTGGGCCAAGGCCGCCAAGGCCGATCCCAAGGAGATTTGGGAGCTCCGGCAGATGCTGCGCAAGAAGCTCGTCGCCGAACTGCGGACGCGCCTGCGTGACCAGCTGGTGTACCACCAGGACGACCCGGACTACGTGAGCGAGGTGTACCGCACGCTCGACGAAAACGCGCTCACGATCGGGTTTGCTCGCCGGTTTGCGACCTACAAGCGTGCGCCGCTCGTCTTCCGTGACGCGAAGCGCCTGGCCTCGATCCTGAGCGACTCGAAGCGGCCGGTGCAGCTCATCTTCGCGGGCAAGGCGCACCCGGCCGACGCCGAGGGCAACGAGTTCGTGAAGAAGATCATGTCGTACGCCCGCTCGAAGGCCTTCCGCGGGCGCGTCTTCGTGCTGCAAAACTACGACACAGCGATCGGGCGCCTGTTGACGCAGGGCTGCGACGTGTGGCTCAACAACCCGATCCGCCCCATGGAGGCCTCGGGCACGTCGGGCATGAAGCCCTGCCTGAACGCGGGCGTGAACTTCTCGATCCTCGACGGCTGGTGGCCCGAGGGGTACAACGGCCGCAACGGCTGGGCGATCGGTGACGGCAGCGAGATGTCGAGCCGCGCCAAGCAGGACAAGGCCGACGCGGAGGCGATCTACGAGACCCTGGAGAACGAGATCGTCCCGATGTTCTACGAGCGTGGCCGAGACGGTGTGCCCCGCAAGTGGGCGCGGCGGATGGCCAACAGCATGTCCTCGTGCGGGGCGAAGTTCAGCTCGCACCGCATGGTTGCGGACTACGTGGAGGGCTTCTACCTCCCCGCCCACGGCTAACCCCCGGACAGATACCCCCCGGACCGTTCCCGCACCCAGAACCCCGCAACACGACCAGCGGCCCGTCTCGTGTGCTCCTCGGAGCACGCAAGACGGGCCGCTATCATTCTGCCATGACGAGCCCCAACACCCGCCCTGCTGTAACGCTCAAGACGATCCGGCGCATGACCGAGTCGGGCGATCCGTTTGCCTGCCTCACGTGCTATGACGCGACGACGGCGCGGTGGCTTGAGGCAGCGGGCGTGCACCTGCTGCTCGTGGGTGATACCGCGGCGGAGGTGGTGCTGGGCTTCCCGTCGACGGTGCACATGCCGATGGATTTCGCGGTCACGCTGACCGCCGGTGTGAAGCGCGGCGCCCCGAACACGATGATCATGGGCGACATGCCCTTCATGAGTTACCAGGCGGACGACGCCGAGGCCCTGCGGAACGCGGGCCGATTCGTGACGGATGGCAGGGCAGACATCGTGAAGCTCGAGGCCGACGCTTCCTTTGCCCCGCTTGTTGCGAAGATGGCCCGGGCGGGTATCCCGGTGTGCGGGCACGTGGGGAGCCGGCCTCAGTCTGTGGGCATGACGGGGGGCTACGCGTCGACGGGGAAGACCGCGGAGGCAGCGCTCCGGGTGATCGAGGACGCTGTGGCCCTTGAGGAGGCCGGCGCGGTGATGCTGCTCGTCGAAGCGGTGCCCGAGGAAGTGACCCAGGGGATCTTGGAGCGGACCACGGTGCCGCTCATCGGCATCGGCTCCGGGCCGGCATGCCACGGCCAAATTTTGGTCTTGCAGGACCTGATCGGCATGACGCACTGGCAGCCCGGCTTCGCCAAGCCCATCGCCGAGGTGGGCCCCGAGATCCAGCGGGCGGGTGAGGCGTGGGTCGAACGCGTCGCAACCCGAACCGTGACCGACCATAGATACATCATGAAACGCGGCGAGTCGGCGAAGCTGAAAACGCCGGCTGTCGAATAAAGGTGCAGAGCGGGGAGATAACCCGATCTACTCCTCGCGGACGCACGACGCCCGCAACGACCCCTACGCGGAGGCGCACACCCATGCGGCGATTCTTCACCTTCGGCCCGGCCCTGCTCGTTCTGCTCACCGTGACGGTCACGCTGATCGCGGCCCCTGAGGCCGTCCGACGCGTGCAGTTCGCGCAGATAAGCGCGACGGTCACGCAAGCGCGTGCGGAGCTCGAGCGTGGGAGCATCCTCGATCGCATCGACGCGGAGACGGCGGCGCTCTCCGACGCTGTCTTCCCCTCGGTGGTGCACCTCTCGGTCCGCTTCCAGACCGAGAGCGAACGCGGGTTCATGCGACCGAGCTTCACCTCAGGCAGCGGCTGGGTGTGGAGCGACGAGGGGTACATCGTCACGAACGCGCACGTCGTGCAGAACGCTACGCGCGTGACCGCCGAGCTCTTTGATGGCCGGGTCGAGCGCGGGCGGGTCGTCGGGGTGGATCCTCTGACGGATATTGCCGTGGTGCAGATCGACCCCGGGGCGGGCCTTGTTCCGATGGCCCGCGCGACCAACGAGCGCCTGCGGGTCGGCGAGCGGGTGTACGCATTCGGCTCGCCCTTCTCGATCAAGTTCTCGATGTCCGAGGGCATAGTTTCGGGTCTTGGCCGGTCCGAGGCCGCGAGTTTTCTGAACATGATCGGCGGCTACACGAACTTCATTCAGACCGACGCTGCGATGAACCCAGGTAACTCGGGCGGCCCGCTGGTCGATGTCAACGGCATGCTCGTGGGTATGAACGCGGCCATCGCGAACAACATCAACTCGCAGCGAGACTCCAACATGCCCGAACTGCAAGGGCAGTCGGCGGGTATCGGCTTTGCGATCCCGCTTGATACGGTCGAGGCGGTTGTCCGCCAGCTCATCAACGAAGACGCGAACATCGTGCTCCGCGGGTACCTCGGCATCAACCTGAGCCGCTTCGACCTGAACGCCAGCGTGGCCCGGGAGCTCGGTTACGCCGGGCAGGGTGTGCTCGTCGCAGCGACGCCCGCTGGCCAGCCGGCGGCGAAGGGCGGGCTTGAGCGCGGCGACGTGATCACGCACATCGACGCGGAAGAGATCACCTCCATCGACATCCTCCGCTCGATCGTCAGCAACAAGACGCCCGGCGAGGGCGTGGTCATCCGCTACTGGAGGCCGGACAACCGCGGCGGGGGCGAGTTCGGTGAGACCACCGTCCGACTCGGCGCCGCCTACAACCTCGAGCAGGGCGGGCTGCGCTACGTCCCGGGCTCCGAGGACATGTCACGCAACGAAATCATCGATGCCATCAACGGCTCCGAGGCTTCGCCCCTCGAGTTCTGATTTGCTCGGCCGGCGTGTTGAGCCCTGTCAGTTGCCCGCCGGCTGGATCACGATCGTGATAGGTGTCCCCGCGGGGGGCATGGCTTCGATGCGAGCGAGCCACTCGAGGTCACCAGAGGCCTCGTCGTGGTCCACGACCGCGGGCCAGGCGAGGAGCTCGCTGCCGAACGATGCGAGCCCGATGACGGTCCCAGCAGCATCCGCCTCGTAGAAGGCGCTGCCGTCGGGGCGCCTTCGCTGGGTCGACCCTGCGAAGACCCAATCTGTCTCTGCGATAGCGGCCTCATCATTGATGCTCTTGGTCCACGCAGCCGGGTGGACCGACCGGAGCGCGCCGGCATCGTCTGTGTACTCGAAGCGGATCGAGACTGCCGGGCCGGTGGGCGGAGAGGCGGCGCCGGCCGACCAAGTCGTGGGCGAACCGGGTTCAAGACCGAGGAGCAGGAGTCCCGCATGAAGGTGCGAGGGCTGGGCGGACATGACGACGAGCGATTCGTGCTCTTTGGTGGCCGGCGTGCAGACGAACTGCTCGATGTACCACCGCTTGCCCTCGAAGTCTTGGAACATCCAAGGGGAGACGGTCGCCGACGCACGGATCGTCCTTGCCCGGGTATCGATCAGCAGGCCGGGGAAGGTATCGATGATGTGGACGGGCTCGGGCTCTGTCTGAGGACCGGGCTCGGGCTCGGCCACGGCAACACTCGGCTCTGCAGGCTGGTGCGGTGCTGATCCGGAGGACGGCTCAGGCCGGCTCTCAGGGGCTGGGGGATGCACCACCGAAGCGTCTTCAGTTTGTTCCTGCGTGCTGCAGGATGTGAGCCCTGCACAAGCGATAAGGGCGATGGGCAAGAGCGTGGAGCGTGTGCTGGGCATGAAAGAGATGCTAACGCGCTCCGCTTCTCCCCAAAAACAACATCGCCCCGGTGCGAGGCCGGGGCGTGTGGTCGGTCGGAGCCAGATGGCGTGTTGGCCTTGAGCGGCTCGCCTTACTGAATGGTCTTCATGCCTTCGACGTGCTTCATGCCGCGACGGCGATCGCGGAGGCGGCGGGAGCGACCGGTGCGCTCGCGGAGGAAGTAGAGCTTGGCGCGGCGTGCGTCGGCGCGACGGACGACCTCGATCTTCTCAATCTTGGGCGAGTTGATCGGGAAGATGCGCTCCACGCCCTCGTCGTTGACGATGCGGCGGACGGTGACCATCTCGTTCATGCCCCGGCCGCGACGGGCGATGTAGACGCCCTGGAAGACCTGGATGCGCTGGTTGTCGCCCTCGATGATCTTGTAGTGCACGTTGATCGTGTCACCGATGTCGAAACGGGGGTGATCGGTGGTGATCTGGCTCTTCTCGATGCCGTCGATGATCTGTTGCGCGTTCATAGTGTCACCGGGGTGATGGGTGTGGTCTACAGGGAATGGCCCGGATGATAGGCAGGGCCTGAGGCTGCGTCAGGCGGGGTGCGAGGAATCTTCGCTGCCCGAGATCAGGTCTGGCCGACGGGCTTTGGTGCGTTCGAGACGCTGCTGAAGCCTCCAGGCGGCGATCCGCGCGTGGTCCCCGGAGAGGAGGACATCGGGCACGCTTTGCCCCTCCCACTCACGCGGGCGGGTGTAGTGCGGGCAGTCGAGGAGCCTCCGGCCGTCGCTGGGAGCGATCGAGAAGCTGTCCTCCGCAGCACTGTCGGCGTGCCCGAGGGCGCCCGGTTGGAGCCGTGCGAGGGCGTCGATGATGAGCATCGCCGGGAGTTCGCCGCCCGAGAGCACGTAGTCCCCGACGCTCACCTCGAGCGGGTCGATCCGCTCGATCACACGCTCGTCGAGCCCCTCGTAGTGGCCCGCGATCAGGATCAGTCGCTCTTCCTGGGCGAGTTCCTCCACGAGCGGCTGCGTCAGGGGGACGCCTTGCGGGGAGGTGAGCAGCGTCCGGGCGGGCCTGGGGTCGTGGGAAAGGGCGTGCTGATGAGCGTCCCAGACGGGCTGGCAGTACATCACCATGCCGGGCCCCCCACCGAAGGGACGATCGTCGACCTTGCTGTGCTTGTCGGTCGCGAAGTCGCGAATGTCGGTGGTGTGCCAAGAAAGAAGGCCCGCGTCGCGGGCCCGGCCCGGGATGGAGACCGCGAGGGCGGGCTCGAACATCTCGGGGAAGATCGTCAGGATGTCGATCCGCACGGATCAGCCCTCGCCGTCGGCGTCACCTTCGGCAGAGGCGGCTTCTTCGGCGGCGGCCTTGGCAGCAGCCTCGGCTTCGGCCTTCGCAGCGGCTTCGGCGGCGGCCTTGGCCTCGGCCTCTTCCTTGGCCTTGAGCTCGGCGGCCTCACGCAGGGCCTTCACCTTGCGGCCGTAACGAGCCTCGCGCTTCGCCTTCCAAGCAGCGGCATCGATGAGATCGTGCTGGGCGAGGAGGTCGTTGACGGTGTCCGAAGGGACCGCGCCCTTGCCGAGCCACTCCTTGATGCGGTCGGCCTTGAGCGAAACCTGCTTGGTGGGGTCGGTCTCCACGGGGTTGTACCACCCGAGGTTCTCGAGCACCTTGCCGTCGCGCTTGGTGCGCTTGTCGACCGCGTTGATGCGGTAGAAGGGGCGGTGGGTGCGGCCCATGCGGGTCATGCGGATGCGAACCATGTCGGTTCCTCTGAACTCGGGTGCGTACGACGGGGGATCGGCGTCACACGACGGCCGGTCCCGCATCGGTGGCGGGGCGGAGAGTGTAGGCGGGCGGATCCGGAGGGTCTCGTGGGCCCTATTCCTGCCCGAGAGCGGCGTATTCCGCCCAGCTCTTGGGCTCGATCGCCCCGAGGTCGCGCCGGGTCAAGGCCTCGATCAGGCGTTGGGCGGCCTGCTTGTTGGTCATCAGCGGCACATTGAAATCGACGGCCGACCGCCTGATGCGGTAGCCGTTGGTCAGCTCGTCGGGGCGGTTGGACGACGGGATGTTGATCACGAGGTCGTACGCCCCCTCCTTCATCCGCTGTACGGCGTTGCCGGGCTCGCCATCGAGGGGCCACCCGACGCGGGTCACGGGGACGCCCGCCTCGTCGAGGAACTGGGCGGTGCCGTGGGTGGCTTCGAGGGTGACGCCGCGACGGGCGAGCTCCTTGATGCCCGCGAGCAGTTCGGCCTTCGCAACGATCGGCCCGAGCGAGAGCAGGATCGTGTTGATCGGGAAGCGGAAGCCGACGGACTCGAGCGCCTTGAGGTACGCCTCGGAGAAGTCGTCGCCCAGGCAGCCGACCTCGCCCGTGGAGGCCATCTCGACGCCGAGCGTGGGGTCGGCGCCGTCGAGGCGGCTGAAGGAGAACTGCGGCGCCTTCACGCCCACATGGTTCAGCTCGAAGATCGAGCTGTCGGGCTTGCGCACACGCTGGCCCGCGATGACGCGCGTCGCCATGTCGATGAAGTTCTTCTTGATGACCTTGCTGACGAAGGGGAAGGACCGCGAGGCGCGGAGGTTGCACTCGATCACCTTCACCGCGTTGTCCTTCGCGATGAACTGGATGTTGAAGGGCCCGTTGATGTTGAGCCGCTGGGCGATGCGCCTCGCATAAGCGCGGACCTGGCGGATCGTCTCCTGGTACGTCCGCTGCGGCGGGAAGACGAGCGTCGCGTCACCCGAGTGCACGCCCGCGTTCTCGACGTGCTCGGAGATGGCGTAGACGAGGATCTCGCCGTCTTGGGCGACGGCGTCGAACTCGATCTCCTTGGCGTTCTCGACGTACTTGCTGATAACCGTCGGGAATTCGGCGCTCACGCGGGCCGCGCGCTGGAGGTAGGTGCGGAGCTCGTCGTCGCTGGTTGCGACGGCCATCGCTGCACCCGAAAGAACGTACGACGGGCGCACGAGCACCGGATAACCCACCCGCTGCGCAAAGGCGACGGCGTCTTCGAGCGTGCTCAGCTCCTCCCACTCCGGCTGATCGATGCCCAGCTCATCGAGGAGGGCGCTGAAGGTGTTGCGGTTCTCTGCACGATCGATGTCTTCGGGCGAGGTGCCGAGGATCTTGATGCCTGCGCGGTGGAGCTTCATCGCGAGGTTGTTGGCGATCTGCCCGCCCATCGAGACGACGACGCCCTCGGGCTCGAGCTTGTCGCAGAGGTCGAGGACGGACTCGAAGCTGATCTCGTCGAAGACGAGCTGGTGGAACTCGTCGTAGTCGGTGCTCACCGTCTCGGGGTTGTAGTTCAGCATGACGGTGCGGTAGCCGAGCTGGCGGAGGGTCATGCCCGCGGTCACACAGCACCAGTCGAACTCGACGGAACAGCCGATCCGGTACGCGCCCGAGCCGAGCAGGAGCACGGTCTTGCCCGCGCGTTCGTTCCGGCGTGAACCCGCCGGCTGGCGCGCTTCGGCGAGGGTGTCGTCGCGGTCGGCGTTGTAGGTCAGGTAGAGGTAGTTCGTCTGGGCGGGGTACTCGGCGGCGAGGGTGTCGATCTGCCGGATCTTGGGTGTTATGCCCAAGGCCTTACGCCGCTCGCGCACCGCGCCGCCCTCAGCGCCCGTGAGTATCTGGATCTGCCGGTCGGAGAAGCCGCGACGCTTTGCCTCCGCAAGCAGCTCGGGCTCGGCGTCGTCGATCGATACGTCCTCGAGCGCTCTTGCGGTGCGCACCACGCGGGCGATCTTCTCCAGGAACCACTCGTCGATGTGCGTGAGCTCGTGGACGCGGGCGACGGTGTAGCCGCGCTGGAGCGCTTCGACGACGCTGAAAATGCGCTCTTCGGTGGGCTCTGCGAGCTCCTTGTCGAGGTCCTCGGGCTCGTAGGGCTCGTTGGCGACGAGGCCGTGACGCCCCGTATCGAGCATGCGGAGCGCCTTCTGGATCGCCTCTTCGAAGGTGCGCCCGATGGACATGACCTCGCCGACGGACTTCATGCCCGAGCCGAGCGTGGGCGTGACGCCCCGGAATTTCTTGAGGTCCCATCGCGGGACCTTGACCACGCAGTAATCGAGCGCGGGCTCGAAGAAGGCGCTCGTCTCGCGTGTGATGGAGTTGGGCAGTTCGTGGAGCCCGTAGCCGAGGCCCAGCTTGGCTGCGACGAAGGCCAGGGGGTAGCCGGTCGCTTTGGATGCGAGCGCCGACGAGCGCGAGAGGCGCGCGTTGACCTCGATGATGCGGTACTCCTCGCTCTCGGGGTCGACGGCGAACTGGATGTTGCACTCGCCGACGACACCGAGATGACGGATCACGCGGATCGCGACCTCGCGCAGGTTGTGGTACTCGCGGTTGGAGAGCGTCTGGGAGGGGCAGACAACGATCGACTCGCCCGTATGGATACCAAGGGGGTCGAAGTTCTCCATGTTGCAGATCGTGAGGCAGTTGTCGTGGCGGTCGCGGACGACCTCGTACTCGATCTCCTTCCAGCCCTTGAGGTACTCCTCGACGAGCACCTGCGGCCCGTGCGCGAGGGCCTTGTGGGCGCGCTCGCGCAGTTGCGCCTCATCGACGCAGATGCCCGAGCCCATCCCGCCGAGCGTGAAGGCGACACGGGCCATCACGGGGTAGCCCAGCTCGTTTGCGATCTCGACGGCCTGCTCGATCGATGTGGCGGCCCTGGCTTTGGGGTAGTCGGCGTTGACCTCGTCGAGCCGGCGGACGAATCGCTCGCGGTCTTCGGTATCGCGGATGGCGCCGGTGGGCGTTCCGAGTACGCGCACGCCGTACTTCTCGAGCACGCCCGCGTCTTCGAGCTCGAGCCCGCAGTTGAGCGCGGTCTGGCCACCGAAGGAGAGGAGGATGCCGTCGGGGCGCTCGCGCTCGATCACCTCTTCGACGGACTCGGGCGTGATGGGCAGGAAGTAGACCTCGTCGGCGAGGTGCTCGGATGTCTGGATCGTGGCGATGTTGGGGTTGATCAGGACGGTGCGTATGCCCTCCTGCTTCAACGCCTTGATCGCCTGGGAACCGGAGTAGTCGAACTCGCCCGCCTGCCCGATCTTGAGCGCGGAAGAGCCGAGGATGAGGACGTTTTTGGGGACGTTGCGCGGACGCATGTGTGTGGCTCGTCTCTCGGTGTGAGGCGGTGAACAGGGAAGGGAATCAGCGGGCGATCATGCGGATGAACTCGTCGAAGAGGTAGGCGGTCTCGACGGGGCCCGGGGCGGCCTCGGGGTGGAACTGCACCGCGCGGAAGGGGGCCCAGGCGTGCCGAATGCCCTCGTTGGTCCCGTCGTTGAGGTTCTCGAACCACGGGCGCCAGTCCTGGGGCAGCGAGGCGGCATCGACCGCGAAGCCGTGGTTCTGACTCGTGACGAAGCAGCGGTTGGTGCCGCACTCGACGACGGGCTGGTTCTGCCCGCGGTGGCCGTATGGCAGCTTGTAGGTCGTGGCGCCGATGGCCCGTGCCATGAGTTGGTTGCCGAGGCAGATCCCGAATGTCGGGATGCCGGCGTTGATCGCCCACTGCACCTGCTCGACGGTCTTGGTGACGGTGACCGGGTCGCCCGGACCGTTGGAGAGCATCACACCGTCGAACTTCTCCTGCGAGAGGTCGAAATCCCAAGGCACGCGCAGCACCGAGACCCCTCTTCGCAGGAGGCACCGGACGATGTTGTGCTTGGCGCCGGTATCCACGAGGACGACGCGCGTCTTGGTTTTGCCCTCGAAGAGGACGGGTTCGGTGACACTCACGCCCGGGACCTGGTTCTCGGTGTTGGGGTCGTAGAAGTCGGCGGCTTGACCGTCGATCTCGATCGCGCCGAGCATGGAGCCGTGCGACCGGAGGTGCTGGGTGAGCGCCCGGGTATCGATGCCGGTGATTGCAGCGATGCTCTCTTCACGTAGCCAGTCGCCGAGGGAGCACCGCGCGTCCCAGTGCGAGTAGCTCGGCGCGTAGTCGGCGACGACGAGTGCCTTGATCTGGATGCGGTCGGATTCGATGTGTGCGGGGAGCCCGTGCTCGGTGCGAGGTCTCGGCACGCCGTAATTCCCGACGAGCGGGTAAGTGAGCGCGAGGATCTGGCCCGCGTAGCTCGGGTCGGTCATCGTCTCGGGGTAGCCGACCATGCCGGTGTTGAAGACGACCTCGCCGGAGACGGGCGTGTGCGCGCCGAAGGAGCGGCCTTCGAAGGCGGTCCCGTCTTTCAGCACGAGGCGAGCGGGCTTGGTTTCGGCGCGGTCGGTGCCTTGCGGGCCCGGCGCGACCTCTACGGGTGTCGATACAAGCTTGCCCAAGGTGTCCGCTCCGGTGTGGGTGGTGGCGTGGGTCATGTGGTCGTCAGCCCGGGGCGAGAGCCAGGCTGTTCGATGGGAACACCCGCCTCGCACAGCGGGCAGTCGGCGGGGTCGTAGGTCGGGAAGTCGAGGGGCGTGAGTGCGTGGAAGGGCACGCCGGGGCGGAACGCGCCCTTCGAGCGGTCCACGATGGAGGCGATGCCGACGACGGTTGCTCCCGCCGCTTCGACGAGCGGCACGAGTTCGAGGACCGACTTGCCGGTTGTCACCACGTCTTCCGCGAGGAGCACGCGGTCGCTCTGATCGAGGTGAAAACCCCGCCGGAAAGCGAACTGGCGGGAAGCATCGCGCTCGGCAAAGAGGGTGCGGAGGCCGAGAGATCGCGCGAGTTCGTACCCCCAGAGGATGCCCCCCAGCGCGGGCGCACACACGACGGTCGCGCCCGTATCCCCGAGCGACTTCTTCATCAGATCCGCGGCTTCGGCGGCCATCTCCGGGCGCTCGAAGAGGCGAGCGCACTGGCAATAAAACTCCGAGTGCAGGCCCGAGCTCAGGACAAAGTGCCCCTTGCGGAGCGCTCCCGTCTCTTCGAGCAAACGCAGTGTACGGTCAGCGGCGTCGGTCATGGTGTGGCCTCTTGCGTTTGCTGGGCGAGTCGCACGCGCTCGTTCCACGAGTCGAGCCTCGCGCGGATGCTCGCCCCGGGGTCGGACGCGCCGGGCTCGGGCAGGACGGCGCGCGTGAGGTGCAGCACGAGACTGGGCTCGCGCGGTGCTTTGGCGTCTCGGAGCACCGCGTCGATATCGCCGCCCTGTGCGCCGAGCCCGGGTACGAGGAAGGGCAAATCGGCCGCTGCCTGCCTCATCGCGCCCAAGTCGGCGGTCTGGGTCGCACCGACGACAAGCCCGGCGTTGTGCGCACGGGCGGACCACGCGCCGACCGCGCCCGCGATCCGCTGCGCGAGACCTTCGGGCCTGAGGAAGTCCGCAGCACCCGGGTTCGAGGTCAGCGCGAGGAAGAACGTGAGCTTGTCCGCGTAGTCGAGGAAGGGCCGCGCGGAGTCCTCACCCATGAGGGGGTTCACGGTGGCGGAGTCTGCTCGGAAGCGGCCGTAAAGCGATGCGGCGTAGTGCTCGGCGGTGGTGCCGATGTCGCCGCGCTTGGCGTCGGCGATGACGATGTGCCCCTCGGGGATCGCATCACGCACGCGGTACATCATGGCAACCCCCTCGGGCCCGAGGGACTCGAAGAATGCCAGATTGAACTTGAACGCGCAGCAGGCCCCGGCGCAGGCGTCGATAAGGACGCGCATGAACCGCTCGGCACCGGCGATGCCGTCATCGAAACCATCGGGGATGTACTTCGGGGCGGGCTCGAGCCCGACGGAGAAGAGGCTGCCCGAGCGGGCCTGCGCCTCAGCAAGATCTCGGACGGCTTTGCAGGTCACGAGTCGGCCCTCCCGTGCGCACGACGGAGTACGCGGCCGGCGGGATCAAAAAACCCCGCGATGGCTGGCGCTGACGGGCCAGAGAGCGGGGTAGGAGGGCCGGCAAAGAGCGCGAGGTGGGCCATTAAAACCGAATGTTAACCGGGCGCGCGAGCGGAGTCGAAGCGCTCGTCGCTCCAAGCGATTTTTCCGCCCACGATCGTGCACACGGGCCTGCCCGCGAGCTCTTCCCCGATCCACGGGCAGTTGCGGCTGCGCGATCCCAGATGGCCCGGAGTGAGCGTGAATCGCTGGTTCACGTCGAGCAGCACGAGGTCCGCTTGCCCGCCTTCTGTGAGCGTTCCCCAGGTGCCGGCCTTGCCCATCACGCGCGCAGGCGCGGCTGCCATCCTCTCGATAAGAAACTCGAGCGTCCACCGCCCGGTCTCGACGAAGGCGGTGTGGCAGACCGAGAACGCCGTCTCGAGGCCGATGATGCCGAAGGGCGCGTGCTCGAAGAGCGCGTCCTTCAGGTGCGGCGCGTGCGGGGCGTGGTCGGTGGCGATGCAATCGATTGTGCCGTCTTCGAGGCCCTCGATGAGAGCGATCCGATCGGACTCCTCGCAGAGCGGGGGCTTCATCTTGGCGTGGGTGTCGCGCTCGCCGACGCGCTGCTCCGTGAGCGTCAGGTGGTGGGGTGAGACCTCCGCGGTGACTGGTGCGCCGATCGACTTGAGCCAGCGCACCCCCGCGACGGTGTCGGCAGTGGAGACGTGGCAGACGTGCAGCCGGCCGCCCGTCTCGTGGGCGAGCATGCCGTCGCGGACGGCGATGGTGGCTTCGCTCGACCGGGGGATGCCGGGCAGGCCGAGGGCGCGGGCGTGGGGACCGTCGTGCATCACGCCGTCGGCGGTGAGGGACATGTCCTCGCAGTGGTCGAAGACGACGGCGCCGAGATCGCACGCACAGGTGAGGGCGGTGCGCATCACCCCGGCGTTGGCTACGGGCAGCCCGTCGTCGGAGAGCGCGCCCGCGCCCGCTTCGAGGAGCGCCCGGAAATCGGTGAGCTGCTCGCCCTTCATCCCCGTGGTGACCGAACCGATGGGGTACACGCGCACCCCGTTGGCCTCGCGTGCGCGGTCGAGCACGTAGCGCACGCCCATCACGGAGTCGCACACGGGCTTGGTGTTGGGCATGCCAAAGAGCCTTGCGTACCCGCCCCGGGCGGCTGCATCGCAGGCGGAGGCGACCGTCTCGGAAGCTTCGCCGCCCGGCTCGCGGAGGTGGGCGTGCAATTCGATGAACGCGGGCGCGAGGACAAGCCCCGCAGCTTCGATCTCCTTCGTAACGCCTTCGCCGGGGAGATCCGAGCCGATCGACGCGACCGCCCCACCTTCGATCAGCACATCGGCGACTTCGTTGCGGCCTGCGTGCGGGTCGATGACGCGAGCGCCGCGGATGAGCATTCGACTGGTCATGAGCGTGCCCCTTCCCACGGGCCTGCGGTGAGTGCGCGCTCGAGGACGGCCATCCGCGCGTGGACGCCTGCGGCGACCTGATCGATGATCGCTGTGCGCTCGTCCGCGACCGTCGCGGAGTCGATCTCGACGCCTCGGTTGAACGGTCCGGGATGCATAATCAAGGCACATCCTCTCAGAGCTTCGGCGTTGGCTGTGTTCAATCCGAACGATCGGGCGTATGCGCTTCCGGTCATGTACGTGGCCCGGCCTTGGCGTTCGGTCTGTATGCGGAGCGCGTACGCCACATCGGCGCCATCGAGGCCAGCGCGGAGATCGTGATGGAGTTCTACGCCGAAGGCGGTAGCGAGAGAACTCGGGACGAAGGCACGCGGGCCGACGAATCGCACATCGCCCCCCTGCTGCTGGACGATCCGGCACAGGCTGCGAGCGACCCGCGAGTGCAGGATGTCGCCCACGATCGCGACCGTCTTGCCCGCGATGGTGCCGAGCCGGCGGCGCATAACGAGGGCGTCGAGCAGCGCCTGCGTCGGGTGGGCGTGGGCACCGTCGCCCGCGTTGACGACCGGGATCGGCAGGCGGGCTGCGATGTGGGCCGGGGCGCCCGAGCCGCGGTGTCGCAGCACGATGCAGTCGGCCCCGGTAGCCGCGATAGTCTCGACGGTATCGACGAGGGACTCGCCCTTGCTCAGGCTGCTCGCGCTGGCGTTGAAGTCCAGGACTTCTGCGCCGAGTCCGCGGGCTGCGGCAGTGAAGCTCGTCCGGGTGCGCGTCGAGTCTTCGAGGAAGAGATTGCAGACTGTGCGGCCCTCGAGGGTGTGCGTACCTGATGGTGCGCACGCGTGCTGCTCGGCCCGGGCCAGGAGCCGATCGATTTCCCCCGCCGGGGTCGAAGCGATGCCGAGAAAGTGCCCGTCGTGGTGCATGGCTGCAAGGGTATCGCACGCGGGAGCGGGACGCGTGCAGCGGGCTCTCGCGTCTGACCGGTGCGGGTTTCGGACATGCCGGGGAACATGGGATCGGGTAGGTTTCTTCTGTCCCGGCCCGACCTGCGCTCGGAGCGCGTCGAGGCTGGACTTTGGAGTGCACCGACTATGCCTTGGGTTCTACTTGCGATTGCTGGCGGCGTCGTCTTCGGCGTTTTGATCCTTCTGCTGGTTGTTGTGGGCATCTACAACAAGCTTGTCCGCCTGCGTGAGTCCGCGGATAACGGCTTTGCACAGATCGATGTTCAGCTGCAACGCCGGTACGACCTGATCCCCAACCTGGTGGAGACGGCCAAGGGGTACATGGCGCACGAAAAGGAGACGCTGCAAGGCGTGATCGCGGCCCGTGCCCAGGCCGTATCGGGTCTGCAGGCCGCCTCTGCGAACCCGGGCGACCCCGGCGCGATCAGCCAGCTTAACGCGGGCGAGGGGGCGCTCTCGGGCGCACTGGGCCGTCTGATGGCCGTCGCCGAGGCCTACCCCGACCTCAAGGCCAACCAGAACATGATGCAGGTCACCGAAGAGCTCACCACGACGGAGAACAAGATCTCCTTCGCGCGCCAGGCCTTCAACGACATGGTGACGGCGTACAACATGTACCGCCAGCAGTTCCCCCCGGTCCTCTTCGCGGGCATGATGGGTTTCGAGAAGGACCGCGCGCTCCTCGAGATCCCCGACAAGGAAGCCGCGCAGACCGCGCCCAAGGTCTCCTTCTGAGCGACGGACCGACTCGTTGAGGCGTAGAGCGATCAGGAACCGAGCCCGATGAACTTCTTCGAGCACCAGCACACCGCCCGGAAGCGCTCCGGGCTGCTCGTGCTGTTATTCAGCGTCTCGGTCGTGTGCATCACCGGGGCGGTGTATTTCTTGTGCCTGGGCGTCTTTGCCTACATGTCGGCGCGGTCGGAAGAGGGCGGCGTCTCGGTCTCTCTCTTCGAGCCGGCTGCGCTCGCGGGGTCGTTCGTCCTCGTGGCGCTGCTCGTGGGCGGTGGCTCGCTGTACAAGCTCAACCAGCTGCGCTCGGGGGGCAAGGTGATCGCCATGCAGCTGGGCGGCAGGCGCATCTCGGGTGACACGCGCGACCCTCTCGAACGCCGGGTGCTGAACGTGGTCGAAGAGATGGCCATCGCCTCGGGCGTGCCCGTGCCGCCGGTCTTTGTGATGGACCGCGAGCTAGGGATCAACGCGTTCGCGGCGGGCTACAAGCCCGACAGCGCCGTGATCGGCGTGACGCGCGGCTCGCTGGAACTCCTCTCGCGCTCCCAGCTCCAGGGCGTTATGGCGCACGAGTTCAGTCACATTCTCAACGGCGACATGAGGCTCAACATCCGTCTCGTCGGGGTGCTGCACGGCATCATGCTCATCGGCCTCGCCGGCTCGCTCATCATGCGCAGCGCCCTCTACAGCTCGGCGTTTTCGAGCCGCTCGAACCGTGACAACGGCGGCGGCGCGCTCGCGATCGTGCTCTTCGGGGTCGTGCTCGCGATCATCGGCGGGATCGGCATGTTCTTCGGTGCCTGGATCCAGTCGGCCGTCAGCAGGCAACGCGAGTACCTCGCAGACGCGAGCGCGGTGCAGTTCACGCGCGACAAAGAGACCATCACCGGCGCGCTGCGCACCATCGGCGGGCACGCGGGCAAAGCGCACGTGAAATCGCCGATCGCCGGCGAGATGGCCCACATGTTCTTTGGGTCTGCGGTCACGAGCAGCATGCACAACATCTTCGCCTCCCATCCGCCGCTGCATAAGCGGATCAAGCGGGTGGACCCGCAGTGGGACGGCACGTATCTCGAGCCCGTGCCGCAATCGAAGGAGGCGAAGGAAGAGCTCACACGCATCAAGAAGCGCTCGGCCGCGGAGCGTCTGGGCGACCTGCTCCCGGGCGTTTTGGGCGATGCAGCGCTGGGCGGAGGCGGGCCGGCGGGCGCGGGTGTCCCAGAGATCCCGGGCGTGCCGGGTGGCGCTGTCGGCGTGGTGATCACCGGCGGCCTGGCGCTTGAACTCATGGGAGAACTCGGGCCCCAGCAAGTCGCGCACGCCCGGACACTCATCGAGCAGGTCCCAGACGAGATCCGCAAGGCGTGCGCCGAGCCATTCAGTGCCCGGGCGGTGGTATTCGGGCTGCTACTCCACGCGGAGGGGCCCGAGCGCTCGGAACAGATCGAGCGTCTGCGTGAGCACGCCGACGAAGGAACCGTGCGCGAGCTCGCGCGTCTGCTTCCGGCCTTCGACGCGTTCGAGCCCGACCTGCGCCTGACAGTGCTCGACATGGCGGCTCCCGCCCTCTCGGGGATGACGAAGGAGCAGGCTCAGGTCTTTATCGAGAACTGCAAGGCGCTGGCGGAGGCCGACGAGAAGATCGAGTACTTCGAATGGTCGCTGCTGCAGCTTGTCGAGCGTCGCCTTGGCTCTCTATTGGGCAAGAGCGACGAGCGCCGGACCAACTATTACGCACTCAACAAGCTCGCGGGCCCGGTGAGCCTGGTGCTGTCTGCGCTCGCGGAGGCGGGGCACGACGACGCGAGCGACGCCGAGGCCGCCTTCGCACACGCGGCCCGGCCGCTCCGCATGCCCCAGCTCCGGTACCAGGCGGACGTGCACGAACGGCTCCACGAGCTCGGCGGCGCACTCGACGTGCTCTCGACCATCGCACCCCGGCCCATGCGGCAGCTCGTGCAGGCGTGCGCGGCCTCTATCGCGGCCGACAAAGCCATCCAGCCCGCTGAGGCCGAGCTCTTCCGCGCCATCGCGGAGGTCCTCGGGGTCCCCGCCCCCCCGCTGCTCGCAGGCCAGCGCCTCGGCTGAGCCGCACACGGGGCTGAGCCGCACGCAGGGCTAAGCCGCACGTGGTTTGAATCTCACCGATCGGACCGGCCCGAGTACGGAGTGCCCAAAAACGAACAAGGCCCCGGCGGTGCCAGGGCCTTGTCTGGTTCGGAAGTCGGGGCGACTGGATTTGAACCAGCGACCTCCACACCCCCAGTATGGCGCGCTACCAAGCTGCGCTACGCCCCGAACCACTCTCTCCGTCCCGCGGACCGTTGCCGGGCCGCGAGGGGGACGGCTAGCGTAGACCCCTCTCCGCCCCCGAGCAAGCAGACGAAGCGCTCGGAGCCATCTTCGGACCCTTAGTTCGGCCCATAGTCGGGCCCGTAACTGCGGCTTGTGACGGCTGGGCGGACGCCACAAGGCGGGTGAGTCACGGCGGAATCTGGGAAAAGTGCCCGCCCGTAGCACCTTGCGATGTCTAGGATGGGGTCTGATGCCCGGGCTGGTGGCATCGGCCCTCGGACTGTGTCTGGGGCGTTGTACTTCAACATGGCGGATCTCCGCCGAACCCAAGCGACCTTGCTGCGGGGTGGTCCGATCGTGCTGGTACAGCACGGCCGGCCAGCTGCTACCCCGCCGGACCCGCTGAAAGAGAGCGACACCTATGGCCGATTCGGCTCAGCAAACCCTTGTGAAGGACCTCATCGAGGCCGGCATTCACTTCGGGCAGCGCACCAGCAACTGGAACCCCAAGATGGGC
>CAZNUZ010000008.1:9265-47302 GCA_964576725.1 uncultured Phycisphaeraceae bacterium | reverse complement strand
ACCCCTCCACCTTCCACTACCTCCACCGCACGGGCGACGGCAACAACGACCGCGGATACTCCGACCCCTACGTGGACGAGCTCCTCGCCAAGGCCGACGCCGAGCTCGACCCCGAACTCCGCATGAGCCACCTCGAAGAGGTCGAGCGCTACACCATGGAAGAGACCGTGCCCATCCTCCCGATCTTCCACTACTCCTGGTACTACATGTATCGCCCCGCGGAGAAGCCCGACGGCTCGCCCAACCCCGGCGGGCTCCGCGGCGTCTCCACGCACCCGCGCCTCGTGCAGTACCTCTGGATGCTCGAAGTCGTCGAGGGCGACGAAGGGGGCGCCTCGTGATCGGTCTTATCGTCCGCCGGCTCGTCCAGCTGCCGCTCATCCTGATCGTCGTCTACACCGTGACCTTCGCGCTCGCGTGGGCGCTCCCGGGCGAGGCCGTCGTGAACGACGAGCAGCGCCAGCCCCCGCAAGAAGTGCTCGACGCGATGAAGCGCCAGTACAACCTCGACGACCCCAAAGCCTTCTACTTCAACTACCTCTACCGCGTCTCCGGTGCGCGATGGGGCGTGGAGAACATCCGCGCGATCGCGGGCGATGAGACGGCCCAGCCGCCCGAGCACGTCTTCGACCTCGGGCCCAGCTTCAAGTACGAAGACTGGACGGTGAACGACCTCGTGGGCGGCGCGCTGCCCGTGTCGATCGTGCTCGGGCTCAGCGCGATCACACTCGCGATGAGCATCGGCCTCGTCGCGGGCGTGCTCGGGGCGATCAGGCCCAACTCGCCACTCGACATCGGCACGCTCGTCATCGCGCTCATCGGTATATCGCTGCCGAGCTTCGTGATCGGGACGATCCTGCTCATCGTCTTCCCGGTGACGCTTGGCATCGGCTCCGTCGGCTCGTGGGGCGAGCTGGGAGACGTCATCCTCCCTTCGCTCACGCTCTCGCTTCCCTTCGCCGCCTACATCGCAAGGCTCACACGCATGGGCATGATCGAACAGCTCGACGCCGACTACGTGCGCACCGCACGCGCCAAGGGCGTCTCCGAGCGCAAGGTCATCACCAAGCACGCGCTCAAAAACGCCTTCCTCCCCGTGCTCAGCTACCTCGGCCCCGCGCTCGCCTTCGCGATGACGGGCAGCTTCGTCGTCGAGACCGTCTTCAACATCCCGGGCCTGGGCCAGCACTTCGTCGACAGCGTGAAGAACAAAGACCTCTTCATGATCATGGGCGTCACGCTCATCTTCGCGACGCTGCTCATCCTCATGAACCTCGTCGTCGACGTGCTCTACCGCTTCGTCGACCCGCGGACGGCGTGAAGCATCTGCTCGCGGTCGGCGCGACGGGCATGCTGGCCCCAGCGCTCGCCGATTTGTCTCGTCGTGCGCGCCGCGTGTCGTCTCTCGCGCGCAGCGCTTCTCGCAACACGCCGGCGGGGGCCCGCCCGTACGACTCCGACTGGACCGATGCCGCGGGATTCCGGTCGGCGGTCGAGAAAGCCATCGCGGACCACGGCCCGCCGACGCACGCGCTGATCTGGATGCACCGCACGGGCGAGCGCTCCGCACGCTGGCTCCTCGGCGCGCTCGAAGCGCCCTGCGAGGTGGTGCACGTCTTGGGTTCGTCGTCGGGGGACCCGCGCGCCGGTGACGAGACGTGGCAAACGCTGTGCGCACCGGGCGTGGAACGCCGGGCTGTCGTGCTCGGGGCGGTGCGCGAAGCGGGCAGCACGCGCTGGCTCACACACGAAGAGATCAGCGCCGGTGCGCTCCGCGCGTTCGACGAGCGGCGCAGCCTCGTTGTCGGCGAACTCGGGCTCGTGTGAGCTCAACCATCCGCTGAACCATCACCCGCAGAGCCATAGGACGCAGTGCTCTTCTTCTGCTCGCGCAGGTAGCCCATCGCCACAGCGAGCAGCACGAGGCCCACGATCACGAAGCTCGCCACCCGCAGGGGAGCGCTGAGGCCCACGAGGTCGTAGGTCAGCACCTTCGCGGTGGCAGCGATCATGAGGCCGATTCCCGCGAAGCGGGCAGCGGGGATGCGCCGGAGCCCGCCCACGACGATCGCGCACGCCGCCAGCGCCGCCCACCAGAGCGAAAGCGCCATCGACCGGGCCGTGTCGTCGGAAAGTAAGCGGTCGGCAGCGGTGGCGGCCTCCACGCTCGTCGAGGCGAGCAGCACCACGCCGGCGAGGACAGCAAGCACCGTGACGGCCGTCGGGCGCAGGCTCTCGAGGGCGACGTGCGCACGCCGAGCGATCAGCGCCGCGAGCGCGATGAGCGCCCCCGAAGCGATGAACCCCGGGTTGAGGAGCACCATCGCCCCCGGTCCCGGCCACTGCTGGCTGACGTACTGCCCCATCCAGAGCAAGAGCGCGAGCCCGCCGTAGGAGAGAGCGCACCACGTGCCGAAGAGCCCGAGTGTGCGCACGCGGCCCACAATAAACGCTGCGAACGCGATCGCGATCGTGCCCCAGCACACGACGGCGACGGTGTGCTCGGGGTGGTACACCGCGAGGAGGCCGTGCGCCGCGCTCGCAACACCCGCCGCGAGGGCGAAGGGCTGGAGCTCGCTGCGCCCGTCTTGCTGGAAGGTGCGCCCAAGGAAGGCCCATGCACCGAGGCCGACGATCGCCAGCGCCGCGAAGGGCGAGAGCACCACGCCGCCGGGCCCCGTCACACCGCCGAGGATGTCGTTATCGAAGAGGATCGCGCCGAGGAGTCGGGCGCTGCCGAGGGCGAGCGTGGCGCCGGCGTACGCCATGAGCAGGCGCGATCCGGATCGGCGCGCGGTCCAGACGACCGCGATGCCGATGAGCTGCCACGCGAGGGCCTGCGTCCACCACGCGTCGAAGGCGAGGAGGACGACGAGGGGCACGAGCGTGAGGCCGTGCGCGAGCAGGCCGAACCCGAGGCGTTCGCGCCGGCCTTTGAGAGGCCGGGCGAGCACGCCGACACCGCCCGAGAGCCAGGCGCCGAGGCCTGCGCAGGCGGCCGCCAGGATCGCAGTGGGTATCCAGGGCGTGGTGCCCTGCACCTCGTACGTCGTGACGAGGACCGCGAGGAGCGTCCAGAGTGTGGTGCCCGCGCTGGCCGCGAGCGAGAAGTGCTCGAAGCGCGTGGGCCTGCGCAGGAGGAGGACCTGCGTCGCCTGCGCGATGATCCACATGCCGGCAGCGAACGCGAACGCGACCGCGACGTTGCCCTGCGCGTTCATCAGGAACCAGCCGGTGCCGAGGAGCCCGCTGCCCCACCACGCGACGGTGGAGAGCACCCGGTGGTCACGCCGGAGCACCGCGAGGGCCGACCCGACCGAGAGCAGCCCCAAGAGGTAGGCGGGCAGCGCCCACGCCGGGGGGTCTTGCCCGTACATCACGACGGGCGCGAGGTACCCGCCGGCGAGGGCGAGCACGGTGAGGAGCACCGACCCCGCGCGCAGACCCGAGACGATGCCCAGGCCGCACACCGCGACGAGGAGCCAGAAGGCGGTGGTGATCCCGGTGAGCTCGAAGACGCCGTAGGTCGCAAAGGCGGTGGCGTAGAGCACGCCCAACCCCGCTCCGGTGAAGCCGACCGCTGCAAAACGGCCGATCTTGTGTCGGGCGACTTCGCCCACGCTCATCAGACCCACGCCGAAGAGCGCACTGAACACGCAGCGCCAGAAGGGGCTCAGCATGCGGTGCCAGCCCTCGTCGTAGGCGAGCTTGAGGAAGAACCCCGCACCGATGACCACGATCAGCGCACCGATGACCATGAAGAGCTTGCCCGCGATCAGGCTCTCGAGCGAGGCCGGTGCGCGCGCGGGATCGTCCGGCGCAAGCTCCTCAGCGTCCGAGGGCGACGGGGTGAAGACACGAGGCGAAGGCGTGGCCTGTTCGGTCACGCCCGCGTTCGGATCGTCTGGGGCTGTCTGCGCGCGTGTGGATTGGGCGGCCGACTCAGATCCCTGTGACGTTTGCTCTGTGCCGGCGTCTGTTCCCGCATCTTTTTCCGTATCTGTTCCCTCGTCCGGTGCCGTTGTCTGGAGCGCGCGCTTGCGTGCGGTGAGTTGCTCCGCGAGGCTCCTCGGCCTCGTGGCCGCCCCGGCAGCCTGACAGGGCTCGGTGGGCGGAACGGCCTTGGGCTCGGGGTTGGGGTTGGGCTCGGGCTGGGACTCCGCGTGGGGGTCGAGGGGCATGCCCGTGTGCGCCTCCGGGGCGGTCTCGTCGGCCGAGGGCGGTGCTTGGCCCGGCGATGTCTGACTCGGCGGAAGCGGGCCCGATGGAGGTTGGTTCGGTGCAGGTTGGCCGGCTGGCTCGGCTGAGTCGGCCGTTTCGGGCTCGTCTGCTGAGCTGGTCGTGGTGTGACCCTCGGGTGCCCCGTGCGGCTGGGCTTTGGGTTTGATCCCGCTGGCCGATTCGATGGCAGCAAGCCGTTGTTCGATGCGTTCGAGGATCTCGAGCAGGCGTTGGTCAGGGGTGGACATGGGGGCACCTTTACTAGTTAACGCTAACTAACCGAGTATGCCCTCTTCTATCGGGATCTCCAAGGCCCAGTTGCTGAATTCCGCCCCGTTGCCTGGGACACGGGCGTTTGGCCTCTCGAGGCCGTTTGTTATCGGACTTATAGATCCTGACACCATCTCTGCTTATGCGAGGTGTGCCGGTGGCCGATGGTGGCCTGTGGCACGCGGTGTGCGTCGGGTGATTCCGGTGCGCCGGACGTGCGCGTGGGCCGATCGTGCCCGGGAGGTTTCGCATGGGTATCACAAGCTCAATCGGACTCGCGTCGGGCATCGACTCGGGCGCGCTCATCCAGCAGCTCCTCGCGGTCGAGGCCCGGCCTCGCACGCTCGCCCAGCAGCGCGTGGTCCAGTTGCAGACCCAGCAGGCCGCCTGGCTCAGCATCAACTCCTCGATCTCGGGCCTGCGCAACTCCTCGAGCGCCTTCCGCACCAACAGCACCTTCGACCGCTCGACGGCGCTCAGCTCGAACGAGGCCGTCATCTCGGCGACCGCCGACAACAACGCCGCCATCGGCACCTACACCTTCTTCGCCGAGCGCCTCGTGACCACCCAGCAGAACCTCTCCCGCGGCTTCGCCGACCGCGATGTTTCGGGCCTCGGCGCACAGACCTTTACCTTCGAGGACTCCGCCGGCGGCGTGCGCACCGAGACGAGGCTCTCCGAGCTCAACGGCGGCGAAGGCGTCTCCCGCGGGGAGATCCGCATCACCGATAAGTCCGGGGCGACGGCGGAGATCGACCTCTCCCGCGCCGTCACGGTTGACGACGTCCTCGAGACGATCAACAGCGACTCTTCGATCGGAGTCGTCGCACGGTTCGAGAACGACCGCCTCGTGATCGAGGACGAGACGGGCGGCGCCGGCACGCTGCGCGTCGAGGACCTCTTCGGCTCGGAGACCGCTGCGAGCTTCGGCGTCGCGGGGACCGCTGCGGGGGCGGCGACGGAGATCACCGGCGCCAACGTCCGCACCGTCTCGGGCGGGACCGCGCTCAGCCTCCTGGGTGATGGCACGGGCGTGGAGATCCGCGACGGCTCGACGGACTTCACCATCACCGCTGCCGACGGCAGCTCGCTCGCCATCGACCTCGGGCTCATCACCGATACCGAGACCGTCGACGACGAGGAAGTAACAACCGTCGTCCAGACGCGCGCGACCACGCTGCAAGACGTGATCGATGCCATCAACGCCAAGGCCGACGCGGACGGGGTGAACCTGACCGCGGGCATCAGCGGCGACGGGCAGAGCCTGGTCATCAACGACAACACGGGCGGGCCCGGCAACCTCATCGTCGAGAGCGCCTCGGGCCGCACCACCGCAGCCGATCTGGGCATCGAGACCGCGCCGGCGGGTGTATCGGCCGCTGCCCCCTACGAGGGCCTGCGCCTGCTGGGCGGGATCAACTCGGTCCTCACGCGTTCGCTCAACGGCGGCGCGGGGCTCACGAGCGACGAGTTCACCTTCACCGACCGCCTCGGGAACACCACCACCCTCAACGTCTCACAAGACGCGATCAACGGCTCGCTCACCGACGTCATCGAAGAGATCAACGCGACCCTGCAGGCGACGGGCGTGGGGGTGCGCGTCGGCGTCAACGCAGCGGGCAACGGCCTGGCCGCGAGCGACATCTCGGGCGGCTCGGGCCTCCTCTCGATCGCCGGCGCCGGCGCCGAGGCGCTGGGCATCGACGTCGCGGGCACCGCCTCGAGCTCCTTCGAGGGCGCGAGCGCGCAGAAGCAGTGGATCGCCAACTCGACGCTCCTCACCTCGCTCAACAACGGGCAGGGCATCGGCAACGGCGAGATCATCATCCGCGACGCCTCGGGCGCGGTGCAGAACATCGAGATCGATAACAACGTCACCACCGTCGGCGACCTGCTCTCGTTCCTCAACTCCAGGCCCAACATCTCCATCAACGCCCGCATCAACGACCAGGGCGACGGCATCCTCATCGAAGACACCTCGGGCGGGAACAACCAGCTCGAGATCGAAGACCTCACCGGCTCCGTCGCGGCCAACCTCAACATCGCCGGCGAGTTCGCGGAAGAGGGCGGCGTGATCCGCGCCGACGGGTCCTACGAGACCACCATCACCTTCGACGAGAACGACACCCTCGACGACGTGGTGGAGGCCATCAACCTCGAGGGCGTCGGCGTGATCGCGACGGTCATCAACGACGGCAGTCCCGGCTCGCCCTTCCGCCTCTCCTTCACCGCACGCGACTCGGGCACCGCCGGGCGGCTGCTCATCGACACGGGCGGGCTCGATATCGGCCTCGAAGAGATCAGCGCGGGCGACGATGCGGTGGTCTTCTACGGCGCGGGCGACCCCAAGGACGCCGTGCTCATCACCAGCAGCACCAACACCATCTCGGGCATCGCTCGCGGGCTGAACATCACGCTCAACTCCGTCTCCGAGAGCCCCGTCGAAGTCACCGTCGACCGCGACCGCGGCGCGATCGTCGAGGAAGTCTCCACCTTCGTCGACAGCTTCAACTCGGTCATCGAGGCCATCGACGGGCAGACCTTCTACAACGCCGAGACCGAGCAGCGCGGGCCGCTCTTGGGCGACAGCACCGCGCAGAGCATCCGCTCGAGGCTCTTCACCGCCATCCAGCGCCCCGTAAGCGGGTTCGATAACGAGTTCCGCTTCCTCTTCGAGGTCGGCATCCGCGTCAGCGCCTCGGGCACCGGCGACGGCAACACCATCGAGTTCGACCGCGAGCGCTTCAACCGCGCGTACGAGCAGAACCCCGACGCGGTGCGCAGGCTCTTCGAAGAGTTCCGCCAAGAAGCACGCGAGCCCATCGAGATCGCACCGGGCATCACCACCCCCGACGACGGCCCCGATCGCTTCAGCCGCCTGGGCGTCGCCGAGCAGATCAAGCAGCTCACCGAGCAGTTCACCAACTCGATCGACGGGGTCATCACCCGCAGGACGAACTCGCTCGACACACGCATCGAGCTCCAGAACGACCGCATCGACAGCCTGACCGAGCAGCTCGACCGCAAGCGCCTCTCCCTCGAACGGGAGTTCGCCAACCTCGAACTCGTCATCGCGCAACTCCAGACCCAACAGCAGCAGCTGGGGCAGCTCAACATCGCCGGCTAACACCGGCTCATAAAAACTGCCGCTTGAGGCCCGGCATCGGGCCGATCCCCTCAAGACGGCGTGTGAGAGGACCGATCCACGGGCATGGCCTTCGACACCGACAACCCGTATCTCCGCCACAAAGTCATGACCGCGACCCAGGAGGAGCTGCGCCTCATGCTCCTCGAGGGCGGGCTGCACTTCATCGATCAGGGGATCGACGGCCTCGACAAGGGCGACTTCGAAGCCGTCTACGAGGGTTTCAGCCAGGCCAAGGCGATCGTGATGGAGCTCATGAACGGCCTCCGCCACGAGATCGCGCCCGAGCTTTGCGGCCGGCTGCAATCGCTGTACACCTACATGTACAAGCTGCTCATCGACGCGAGCTTCGAGCGCGACCGCGTGAAGGCCACCGAGTGCCGAGAGCTCCTTGACTACGAGCGCGAGACGTGGGTCCTGCTCATGGAGAAGGCCAAGGCCGAGGGTTCGACGGGCCCCGTCGTCCCCGATCCGAGCAAGCTCCCCGAGAACATCGCCCCCCCCGCTCCGCAGGTGCGCACAGGGACCTACGCCCCCGCGCCCCCCGCCGCTGCGGGCCCGCGGCCCGGCTCGCTCTCCATCGAAGGCTAAGCAAGCGACCGCGCACGGGCGGCGACCGCGTCCGCGAAGCGATCGAGCACCCCCGGTGCACGCATCAGAAACAGGCTCGGCTCCAGCGCCTCGAGCTCGGAGAGCACGTCCTGCCCCAACGCATCGCGGATGACATCAACGCGCGCATACAGCAGGCCTTCGATGCCCCCCGGCACACGCCCGAGCGCACGCTCGCCCAGCGCGCGGTCCGCCTCGGATAGTGGCACGCGTTCAACGGACTCCTCGCCCCCCGCGAAGCGCGGCCGCTTCATGATCGCGTGCGTGAACCCGCCACCGCCCGAAGCGTCGGCGAGCCACACGAGCGCGCGTTCGCCGCCCTCCGCGACCGAGGGCATGTAGAGCTGCACCATCACATCATGCTGCGCGACGAGCGCACGAAACATCTCGTGCGCACCAGCATCG
This sequence comes from uncultured Phycisphaeraceae bacterium, assembly GCA_964576725.1. Lineage (GTDB taxonomy): Bacteria > Planctomycetota > Phycisphaerae > Phycisphaerales > UBA1924 > OFTM391. Next base: position 38,652 of record CAZNUZ010000008.1, on the reverse strand, counting down.
ATTTCGTGAAAGACGTGCGTCTCGAACGAGCCCGCGCCGATCGCCGGCTTGATGACGATCGCGGGCCAGCCGCTGCCTCGGAGCAGCTCCTCCAGCGCAACAGCGCTCCCGCGCTCGACCCAGCGCGTGGGGACGATGGGCACACCCGCAGCCTCGATCTCGCGCAGGTAGCCCTTGTGCGTGTTCCACACGCAGGCCGCCAGCGGGTTGGCGAGCGTGCTCACCGAATCGACCCACCGCACCCACGCGTGGAAGCGCTCGGGCTCCTGGAAGTAGGTCCACGTTGACCGGAGGACGGTGAGCCGAGCCTCTTCGAAGTGGTGCTGGTCTTCGGGCGCGTCCCAGCGTGCGAGGCGCGCATCGAGGCCGCGCGCGCGGAGGGCATCGATGAGCGGGGCCTCGTCCTCGTCGAGGTCGATCCCGGGCGTGCGCAGACACGAGGCGATGGCGACGATCGTCATCCGCGCGATGCTACCGCGCGACGCGAGCGGCGAAGGCGTCGAAGGCGTGCTCGACGGGCACGTGCGCCGAGGCCGAGCGCTCGGCCTCGTGCAACGCGGTGATGTCTGCCATCACCGCCTCGATATCGCCCCCCTGCTGCGCGGTCTGCCGGAGACGCGTGCGCAGGCGGTGGGCCATGAGGTTGACGAGGTGGCGCAGCGCCTCCGCGTTGGCGGCCTCCTTCGACGGGTTGTCGCCCGCCTTCTCCCGGCGCTTCACGTTTTCTTTGGCCCACCCGTCGACGAGGTCGTGGGCGGTCTTTCCGAAGTCCGCTGCGAACCGGCCGCGCTCGAGGCCCGCGAGCATGGGGTCGAGGGCCTCGGCCCACGAGCGCAGTCCCGTCTCGGCGGCGACGAGCGCGAGCCCCGGAGAGCCCGTGGCAAAGTCGCGCACCCACGCCCACGACGCTTCATCGAGCCCGCGCACCGCCTCGGACGAGCACCCAGCGCGCCACGCGTCCATCGCTGCATCATCCAGGCGACCGAACGCCACGCGCTGGCAGCGCGAGCGGATCGTCGGCAAGAGGCGCTGCTCGTCGGAGGTCACGAGCACGATGATGACGCCGGCGGGAGGCTCTTCGAGTGTTTTGAGCAGCGCGTTCTGCGCGGGGTTGTTGCCGTGCGGCGGGCCCATAAGCTCGGCCTCGTCCACCACGAAGACCCGCCTGGCGCGCGCACCCTTGGTGTGCTCCGAGCCCGCGAGCGTCGACGGCTCGATGAGACGCTCGACGAGGACCTGCTTGGGGATCGTCGTCTGCTTGCGGTTGCGGATGTCGGCGTCGGCGGAGAGGGCGGCCATCTCTTTCGTGACCACGATGAAGTCGGGGTGGTTGCCCGCTTCGATGAGGTTCTGGCAGGGGCTGTCGTCCTCGGGCGCGAGGTTGCCCATCAGGTCGGGGCCCGTCGTCGGGTCGAGGACGAGGCTCGCGAAAGCGACCGCGGTGGTGCGTTTGCCGACACCCTTGGGGCCCGCAAACACCCACGCGTGGTGCAGGCGGTCGGACTGCACCGCGCTCACGATCGAATCGACGGCGCGATCCTGGCCCAAGATGGCAGAGAGGGTCGGGGGCACAGGCCGATCGTAGTGACTCGGGCGGGCGCGTGTGACGAGGATCGGCGCGCCCCGGAGCGGGGACGGCGGGGCGGGTTAGCCGCGGACGTCGAGGCTTCGGCCCGTGTTCGAGATGAAATTCGTGGCGGCCTCGTTCTTCTGACCCGGGCGGGTGTAGAAGGGCAGCGCGGATTTCGGGGCTGCGGGGCGCGCCTGTTCATCGGAAAAGTCGATGCTGCCCGGGACGTAGGCGGCCACGAGGCGGTCGATCTTGCTCGGCGCCACGCGGACCTCGGGCCCGTCGATCCGCCGGAGTTCGGGGATGGGCCGGCGATCGATCGCGGGGACCGGAGCGACGGGGGGCGGGCCCTTGACGGCCTGCGCCGGGTGCACGCCGTAGGCCTGTGCAGCACGGAACGGGATGGGGTCGCCTTCGATGCGCACGTGTGGTCCTCGGGGGTGCAGGCTCGCACGGACAACGCGCGAGCGGGAGAGCTTCTTCGGCTCGTCGCCGAAAGTGCGCTCAATCGCGCAGAAAAGTCGGCGCGGTGCGCAAGGGGTGCGCCGGGAAGGTCCGCGCGGCCATATTGGGTGTCCCGCCCGCACAGAATCCTGCGCAAGCGACTCCGAAGCAATGCGGGCGACAGGGATCGAACCTGCACGTCGTAATGACACGGGAACCTAAATCCCGCGCGTCTGCCAATTCCGCCACGCCCGCAGCGGTCTCCCCCTCATAACCCTGAGTGTAGAGCGCTTGCGCGGCTCGCCGGTAAGATGTTGACGTCCGCACGCATTGAAACAGCCGTGCTCCGATCCGCAATACCCCCCTGCACCCTCCCCCCAGCCACCCGAAGAGGCACCGATGTCGATCCGCCAGAGCGCCGCACTCAACCTTGCCCCGCTGACCCTGCGCGTTGCGCTCGGGCTCATCTTTATCTACTACGGGCTGGGCAAGTTCTACTCGGACATGGTCCTGACGCCCGAGCAGGAGGTCCGTCTGGTTGAGCTGGGCATACTGGAGTCGCGCGTGCCCTCCGCCGGCGCGGACCCCTCCGCGTTCCCGATGATCACCCCCGCCTCCTTCCAGGAGACTCGCCCGCAGGAGTCGATCGCCGAGGGCGTGCAGGAGGCTGTGGACGGAGCGGCTGAGGCGATCCAGGAGACGATCGAGGATGCGGCCCAAGGCGCCGAAGAGGCCGTGGAGTCGGCCCAAGAGGCGGTCGAATCCGCGACAACTCAGCCCGAGACGATCTCGGAGGCGGAGGAGGCCGCGCAGGTGGCTGCGGTCGCCGCCCTCGAGCCGCGCACGGTCCGTCGGATGACGGGCCTGATGCTGATGATGGACAAGAACGCGCAGGGCCCGAGCCCGAACTGGCCCGGTTTCCTTGCGTCGGGCCAGATGCTGGAGGTCATGGCGTGGGCCGCTGCGATCACCGAACTCGCGGGCGGTTTCTTCGTGCTGGTGGGCTTCCTCGCTCGATTCTGGGCTCTGGGTCTCGCGGGCACCATGGCGACGGCGATGTGGCTCACGATGATCGCCCCGAGCGTCGGGACGGCCGACGCCTTCCTCGGCTTCCTCCCCACGATGCAACTCGACAACCCGCAGACCTGGACGAGCGCCTACCAGCTGCTCTTCTTGCAGTTCGCGCTCTTCGCTTCAGCGGTGGGGCTCTTCCTCGCGGGGCCGGGCGCGCTGAGCCTCGACCACCTGCTGCCCTGGGGCAGCAAGCCCAAGAAGAAGAAGACCAGCGCTCCCGACACGCCCCAGGCCCATGCCTGAACCGGGCACAGGCGGAGCATCCTTCTCCGAGCGGTTCGTGCCGTTTGGTGTCTCGGCGCTCGTGCACGCGGGCGTGATCGGCGCCGGCTTCGCGCTCGTCTGGACGGTGCGCGCCCTGCCCGAACCGAAGCACGCGACCGACGCGACCGTGGTGCACTTTGCGATGCCCGCGCTCGCCGAGACACCCTCCCCGACGCGCCCCGACGCTGCCCAGCCCGCACGCGAGCCCGCGGACGAGCCCCCCACAGCCCAAACGCCCAACGAACCGCCATACGACCCGCCCGACGACCCGCTCGCGGGCCTCTTCGATGAGCCCGCCGAGATACCGGGTATCGATCTTGAGCAGACCTTCGACCAGCCGCTCGCGCAGCAGGACGGCGCCCCACCCGCGGACCTGCTCCCCCAACCCGAGCCGCCCGCGACGCGCGAGGCGACGTTCTTCGATTCCCAGACGAGCGCCGGCTCGGATGCGCGGCGCATCGTCTACGTGATCGATGCCTCGGGCTCGACGACGGCCCTCTTCCCCGCGATCGCTGCGGAGCTCGAGCGCTCGCTGCTCGCGCTGCGCGCGACCCAGCTCGCCACGATCGTCGTCGCGCAGGGGGATCCGGAGACCGGGCGATCACTCGCGCGAGCCGCCCCCGCTCCGAACGGCAAAGAGCCCCTCCGCCGGGCGACCGGCACGAACGCGCGCCGCCTGGCGGGGTGGTTCCGTGACGAGGTGCGCCCCGCGGGCCGGTCGGATTTCGTGCCCGCCTTGGAGCGTGCGCTCGCGATGCGTCCCGACGCGGTCTTCCTGCTCGCGCCCGCGACCGACCCCGCGTTGATAGACGCCACACGCACCCGCTCGCTCCTCGAAGCGCTCGATGAGCTCAACCCGATCGCGCCGAGCACCGGGCGCAGGCGGTCGCTGATCGCTATCGTGCATATCGGCGCCCTGTACGAAGGCGACCCGCTGAGCGCGATCGCCGCCGAACACTCGGGCGATACGCCGATGACCCCGCTCACCCGCTCCAGACTGCTCGAGGCGCCATGACCCGCACGCACACGACCCTGCTCAGCGCGCTCGCCTTCTTCGCACTCACCACGCCCGCCGCCCGTGCGCAAGAGGAGGACACAGGCCGGGGCGTCTCGATCGCCGAGGCGTTCTTCATCCAGCGCGACGCCGCGACGGGCGCCGTCGAATGGCTGGGCAGCGGTATTACTTGGCTGTTGATGGCGATGTCGTTTGTGTGCGTGGCGCTGCTCGTTTCGCGTTTCGGCGCGATCCGCCGGAGCGTAGCGATGCCCGCGCAGGCCGTCGCTGGTGCGCGCTCCACCGCGCTGACCGGGCCCGATGAGGTGCGGCGGCAGCTCGCGGGCGACGACGCCTCGCTCTTCGCGCGGGTCACGCGGGCAGCGCTGGACCACCTGCCCCAGTCGGCGGAGGCGGGCAAGCGCGCCGCCGAGCAGGAGGCGGAGACGGCGCTCCTCGAACGGCTGCGCTCGCTCGAACCGCTCAACATCATCGGCAACGTCGCGCCGATGATCGGCCTCTTCGGGACGGTGTACGGGATGATCGTCGCCTTCCGCGAGATCGTCGCCTCGGGCGGCACGCCGGACGCGATCGGCCTCGCCGCGGGCATCGGCACCGCGCTCACCACGACGTTCTGGGGCCTGATCGTCGCCATCCCCGCGCTCGCGGGGTACGCCATGCTGCGCAACCGCGCGGAGGGCCTGAGCGTGGAGGCGGTGCGGGAGGCGGAGGGCATCGTCGAGCGTCTTGTCGCGATCCGCGAAGAGGCTGCGCGGTGAACGCCGCGGCTCGAGACTCGGGCGGCAAGGACTTTGGTGTGAACCTCACGCCGATGATCGACGTGGTCTTCCTGCTGATCATTTTCTTCATGCTCGTCGCCGAGCTGACGCGCGCGCGGTCGCTCGAGCTCGATCCGCCGCGGGTCGCGGGTCAGGAGACGGTCGCGCCCGACGCGCCGCTTGTGCAGCTGGATACAACGACCGACCCGCCGCGCGTGCTCGCGCCGTCTGGCTGGTTCGAGCTGGATTCGGCGGGGAGGACCGCGCTCGCCGAGTCACTCGCGGGTGTTCCCGAAGCACGGCTGCTCGCCTCGCGGGGTGCGCCTTTTCAGACGCTTCGCCCGGTGCTGGACGCGTTGCGCGACGCCGGCCTCCAACGCGTCGATCTTGTCGTGGAGGGAGAAGGGCCATGACGGCACCCGACCCGGGCCCGATGCACGAGCGCCGGCGCACGATGCTGCGGTCGAGCGCGCTCCCGACGATGCGCGTCAACCTCACGCCGATGATCGACGTGGTCTTTCTCCTGCTCATCTACTTCGTGCTCATCGCCGACTTCGTAGAGCCCGAGCGCACCACGCCCTACACGCCCGCAGCCGAGGGCGCAGCATCGAGCGACCCCTTCGCGCTGCCGCAGGTACCCGAGGTGCTCACCGTCACCACCCTCGACGCGACCGCGAGCGGGTATCAGGTAGACGATCTAACGGGCGTCTTTCGTACAAGCGACACGAGTACATTCGGCGCTATCGCTGCGCGTGCGTACGACCAACTCGGCGCTGCGCGGCCCATCATCGTCGCGCCCGCCGATGACACCGCCTGGGAGCACGTGGTCGCGGTCTACGCGACACTGCGCGAAGCGGGCTTCGAAGCACTCGCCATCGATACGTCCGGAGATTCGCCTTGATGCGCAGCGCCCTCATGATCGCAGCGATCTGTCTAGCACCCACCGTGGACGCGGCGAGCACGCAGAACGACAAGCACGCGTTCGAAGCGCTCGCGCAAGTGCGCGTCACCCAGACCGAGCGCCCGCCCGACCCCTTTGCCGGCGATGTGCGCACCGACCCCGCGGCATTCATGGCGCTTATCGATGAGCTCCGACGGACCTCGGCCGCGCTCGAGCTCGAGCGTTCCTGCGTCGGGGTCGCGCAGCCGCTGCGACAGGCAGAGCGCACCGAACACGCGCACAGGCTCATCGAAGTGGGCGCACGCGGGCCGCTCATCGTCGGCCTGTTCCTCGAGGATTGGTCGGGGGACATGGCGCAGAGTGACCGCCTGGCGGTGCTCCTTGATGGCCCGCTCGATCTGCTCGCAGCACGCGGCGCGATCACCGTTGCGTTCGAGGGGATGGGGCTCGACGGCGAAGAGCGGTCGCGCCTTGCCACCGCTGCGCTCGCCATTGCTGAGATGTACCAGGCGGAGTACGCGGAGGCGGGCGTCATCGGGGGCCACGCGCTGCGGTACCTGGGCCGGCCGGACGATGCTGTTGCGATGTATCGCGCCGCGCGCACGCTCGACGCACAGCCCGCGGGCCTGAGCCCACTCCTCGAAGCAGAGGCGCTCCTCGGCTCGGTCCTCGCTGCACAGGAAGAGGGCGCGGAGACGCAGCTCGTTCTGACTGCGCTCGACCGCGTGCGCTCGACGCCGCTCTTCTCTGGACAGGGCGAGTCGCGCACGCTTCACCTGCGGCTGTCGCTCCTCGAAGCGCAGGCCCGCTACCGCGTGCTCGATCGCTCGGGGGCTGGGCCGGCGATCAGCGGCGCGCCGATGACCGATCTCTACCAAAGGCTGCACGGAGCGAGCACCGAGCAGGCGGCGCTCCGCGCGGGCGTGTACGACAGCGCGGGCGCGATCGCGGCGTCGAGGCTGCGCAGCGGGTCAAGCCCCGGTGAGTTGCCGCCGATCGCCGTCGTCGGCGTGCTCGCGACAACGCGCCCCGGATCTCCTCAGGCAGCGCTCGTTGAGTCAGCAGCAGCCGCCTTGATCGACTCGGAACCCACCGGCTCCACGAGCCCCATCATCGTCGATGCGGCGTACGAGCTGGCGCGTCACGGCCTGCTGGGTGACAACCGCTTTGCGCTCCGCCGGGCGATCGCGGCCGAGCCGACGGACGACCGCGCGTACGATGGCGCGATACACGTCCTGCGGGCCGGCGGAGAGATCGCCCCGCTGACCTTCGACCGGCTGTCTGAGATCGCCCGAGCCTCCAGCGGCCGGGATGACGGGAGGCTCGATCTCGCAGCGGCGGGGTACTGCCTGCGGAGGATCGTCGAGTCGCGCTCGAACGTCGAACGCCGGATGTACTTGGATCAAGGGCTCGCAGCTGTGCGTAGCGCAGCGGAGCGCGGCGCGGAGGTCGCTGCTCTATCGATCCGGCTGCGATCGGCCGCGTCGCGCCTGATCGGAGACGCCGAAGAGCACGCGCAAGCCGTCCGCGGGATCGTTGAGCAATCGCTCAGCACGGGCACACCGCTCGATGCGCGTTCACTGGTGCACGCCGCCGACGCGCTATTGGCGGCGGGCGACGCATCGGGCGCAACCGGTATCACCCAGCGGGTGCTCGCGGGCACCGAGAGAGGGCCCGATGATGCGGCGCTATCGGTGCTCGCACACGCCCTCATCGCATCGGGGGCAGAAGAAGATGCGGTCGCACTCGCGGTCGAGCACGGCCTTGGGATACTCGAAGCTCGCCAGCCGGGGCTCTTCGGCCAGCGCCGGGCGGTGCTCACCCAAGACGTGCGCACCACGCCGGCGCTCTTCATCGCCGATCAGCGCAACAGCGAGCTGGGTTGGTCGACCGAGGCGGCGCACCTCCGCGTGCGCCTGCTCGCTTCGGCCCAGCCCGACGCTGGCCTCGCCCGTGATGTGGCGGTTGCTTTGTTGATCGCGGGGCGGATCACCGACGCGGCGCGTATCTGCGATAGGTTCGTCGTTGACGGGCTCGTGCACGCGGAGGTGCTGCTCGCGCTGGACGACGAGGCCGGCGCGTTCACCCGGTTCCGCGACATCGCGACGAGTCGCGCAGCACAGACCGAAGACGAGGGCTACTGGCACGCGTGGACGCGGATGCTCGAGATCCTCGAGCGGCAGAACTCGGGCGGCTCGCGCACCCAGGGCATCCGTGACGCGGTGCGCCGGCTGCGCGCGCTCCCTTCGTGGGGCGAGCACACCGAGTGCGCCCGGCGGATTGAAGCGGTCGCGTCGCGCCTAGATTGACCGCCCGCCGAACTACTCGGCATGCGATCTTGGTGTTAGAGCTCGGGCGCGAAGCCGCGGCGCATCGTGTTCTCGGATGATGCGCGGGGCTCGACGAACTGCTGCAGGTAGGCCGGCCCACCCGCCTTGGAACCCACGCCCGACATCGCAAAGCCCCCGAAGGGCTGGCGAGCGACGAGTGCGCCGGTGCACCCGCGGTTGATGTACAAGTTGCCGACGCGGAACTCGCGCTTCGCGCGCTCGATGTGCATGGGCTTGCGGCTGAATATCCCGCCGGTGAGCTTGTAGGCGTGGTCGTTGGCGATGCGGAGCGCCTCGTCGAAGCTCGCGGCGTGCATCACGGCGAGCACCGGGCCGAAGACCTCGCTCCGCGCGAGATCGTGCTCGGGCGTCACGCCCGTGAAGATGGTCGGGGCGATCACGTTCTTGGGGATCGTGGGCGAGTCCGCGGGGAGCGTGAGGTGCTCCATCTCGAGCGCGGGCGCACCGATCTCGGACTTGGCCTTGTCGATGGCGCCGCGGATGTGGGCTGCGGCCTCATCGTCGATAACGGGCCCGACGTCGGTGCCCGGGAGCATCGGGTCGCCGCAGACGAGCGCGCGCGTGGACTCGACGAGCCTGGAGACGAAGGCGCGCATCGTCGGTCCGCCCGGGCCTTCGGGATCGACGACGATGCAGCGCGAGCAAGCGCTGCACTTCTGGCCGCTGAAACCGAACGCGGAGTACCGCACACCGAGCACGGCCTCGTCGAGGTCGGCCGAGGTGTCGACGATGATGGCGTTCTTCCCGCCCATCTCGCAGACGACCTGCTTCACGTGCCGTTGGCCCGCGCCCTCGTCGACGGCGCTGGCGGTCTTGATGATGTCGAGGCCCACGGCTTTCGACCCGGTGAAGGCGATCACGCTCGTGCGCGGGTCACGCACGAGTGCGGCGCCCACGTCCTCGCCGAGCCCGGGCAGGAAGGCGAGCGCCTCGCGCGGCACGCCCGACTCCCACAGGATGTCGCAGAGGATCTTTGCGATGGCGGGCGTCTGCTCGGCGGGTTTGAGGGCGACGGTGTTGCCGGTGACGAGGGCCGCGGTCGTCATGCCGCAGGCGATCGCGAGGGGGAAGTTCCACGGGCTGATGACGGCGCAGACGCCGCGCGGCTGGTGCCAGAGCTCGTCGAGTTCGCCGATGAACTTGCCCAGGCGCTCGCGGCGGAAGAGCGCCGGGGCGCACCGCGCGTAGTAATCGCAGAAGTCGATGGCCTCGGTCACGTCGGCGTCGGCCTCGGCCCAGGGCTTGCCGTTCTCCTTGAGGAGCACGCCCGCGAGCTCGTCACGCCGGGCCGCCATGGAGCGGGCAGCACGCGCGAGCATGTTCGCGCGGTCGACCGGGTCGGTGTCGCGCCACGCGGGGAAGTAGTCCGTCAGTGTGGTCAGCGCGGCGTCGGCGTCGGACGCGGTCTTGTCGTTCGCGACAACCGGCACCGATGCCCGCTCGATCGCGGCGGCGAAGCCGAGCCGGTCACGCTCCTGCGCGAAGTCGCGCATCGGCTCGGTGAAGAAGGGCCGCCCGTCGCCGACGCCTGGCTCGGCGGGCGAGAGCGCGTGGCGCTCGGGCGCGATCACAGAGAGGTCGGCGGGCCGGTCCGCGCCCGCGGCGTCGTGGGGCGAGGCGAGGAGCTCGCGCTCGTTCGCACCGTCGAGGAAGCCAGCGCGGAGCCACGACTCGTTGGACGTGTTCTCGAGCAGCCGCCGGACGAGGTACGCCATGCCCGGGATCATCTCGCCCACGGGCACGTACTCGCGCACGCGCAGGCCCATCTCGGTGGCGGCGTGCTTGAGCTGGTCGGCCATGCCGTGCAGCATCTGGAGCTCGATGGCGTTGCGCGGGAGCTCGCGTCGTTCGAGCCCGTCGAGGGCGGCGCCGATCGACCGCGCGTTGTGCGAGCCGAGCGCGAGCTTCACTCCGCCCTCGCCCGTCGTCCGCGGGGTCGCATCTAGGAAGATCTCCGTCATGCGCTCGAAGCACGCGTCGGAATCCCGCTTCACGCTCCACACGGGGCAGGGCCAGCCCATCTGCTCGGCGTGGATCGTCTCCGCGTCCCAGTACGCGCCCTTGACGAGGCGCACCGTGACCTGGCGGCCGGTGCGCTTGGCCCAATCGGCGATGCGCTGCGCGTCGTCGTCGCCCGAGCGTAGGTAGGCCTGCATCGCGAGGCCCGCGACAAAGTCGACCTCCTCGCAGCACTCCATGAAGAGCCGGAGGGTGAGGTCTTTGAGCGCGTAGTGCTCCATGTCGAAGTTGATGAGCACGCCGCGCTCTTTGGCAGCCTTCAGGATCGGGATGATGCGGGTCTTGAGATCCGCGATCGCGCCGTCGGGGTCGATGGGCACGCAGCGGGCCGAGAGCGAGCTGATCTTGATCGAGACGTTGGTCCGCGGGATGGCACCCAGGTGATCCGTCTCGAGGCTCTCGTTGCCGGCCCACGAAGAGACAGTCTCCGGCAGGTTCTGCACGAGGTCGAGGTACTTCTCGAGGTAGCCGTCGGCCTCTTTGTCCGAGACGCACACTTCGCCAAGGAGGTCCACCGAGAAGGCGATGCCGTCTTTCCACAGGCGCTCGAGCGCGGGGAGTGCGTCGGCGGCGTCGGTGCCCGCGATGAACTTGCGGCCCATGCCCTCGATCTGGCCCGCGATCGTTTTGGTAAAGACGCCCTTCGCCACCCCGCCCGCCTTGATGCCCGTCGCCATGCCCGAGGGCGGCGTGACGCCCGGCTGGGTCATGTAATCCTGCAGGTGGTCGTAGACGAGTTCGGGGCTGTGCCGGAGGACGGGGAAGGCGTCGACGAATCGGAAGAACTGGACCTTGAACTCGTGGTCCTTCATGGACCAGTCCATGAGCTTGTCGGACCAGAACTCTTTGGAGAAGACGCCGGCCTTGTGATTGCGCGCGTGGCGGAGCAGCTCGCCGCCCAGCTCCATGACGCGTTCATCGCGCCATACGCCGCCCTCGAGGGGAATGCGTGCGGGCGGGGCGATGATGGTCGCCTGAGCGGGATTGACGGGGGCGATCGGCTCAGCAACCTTCGAGCCGCGACGGAACCAGGCCATGAGCGATCCTCCACACCGCCCGGCATAAGGCCCGGCGGCGGGGGGATTGTAGAAAAGTCGGCGAGCCCACGCCCGCGCCAAACGGCCGACGGGGGAGGACCGATATCACCGTCGCTGGGACCCGCTCACACGCGTAGCTCCTCGGGCGCGGGCGATGCCTCACCCGCGTCTGCATGCTCGCGCAGCGGCTCGATGACTTCCTCGATAAACCGCTCGGTCTGTTCGACGGACCGGCCCACGTACTGCATCGGGTCGAGCAGATCGCCCTCGGTCAGCCGATCCTTGACGCTTGCGAAGTGCGGGTCGTTTTTCAGGCGCTTGATGAGATCGTTCTCGCCGCCCTCTTGCTTGATGTGCCAGGCGACCTCCTGGGCGTGCGTGCGGATGACCTCGTGCAGCTCCTGCCGGTCGCCGCCCGCCTTCACCGCGGCCATGAGGATGTTCTCCGTCGCGAGGAAGGGCAGCTCGGCCATGAGGTTCTTCTTCACCTGCGCCTCGTGGACGACCAGGCCCGAGATGACGTTGTGCATGATGTTGAGGCACGCGTCGGTCGCGAGGAAGGCCTCGGGCAGCGTGAGGCGGCGGTTGGCGCTGTCGTCGAGCGTGCGTTCGAGCCACTGCGTCGCAGCGGTTTCGTAGGTGTTGCCGACGAGGTTCATGACGAAGCGCGCGAGGCCGCACACACGCTCGCAGCGCATGGGGTTGCGCTTGTAGGGCATGGCGCTGGAGCCGATCTGGTTCTTCTCGAAGGGCTCGTCGACTTCCTTGCGGTTGCAGAGGAGGCGGAGATCGGTGGCCATCTTGTGGAGGACGGAGCAGAGGGCCGCGAGGTCGGAGGCGTGGAGCGTGTCGACGACGCGCGGGTAGGTCTGCCCGGTGAGTGTGAAGTGACGCTCGTCGATGGTGGCGCTTTCGTCGCTCTCTCCGTCGTAGCGTGCGTCGAAGAAGCGGCGTTCCAGCTCGTCGACGGTCGCAGCATCTCCGTCGAAGAGCGAGAGGTACGAGGCCTGCGTCCCCGTCGCGCCGCGCAGCCCCCGCGTCTCCGCGAGGGGGTAGCCCGTGATCATGCGATCCTCGACGATCGAGAGGTCGTAGGCGTACTGGGCGAGGCGCCGGCCCACCGTCGTCGGCTGTGCCGCCTGATAGTGCGTGAACGCGAGGGCGGGCATCGACTTGTACCTGCCCGCGGCCTCACCGATGGCCACCATCAGATCGTGCACGCGTTCGACGACCATGAAGCGTGCATCGTCGAGTATGGCCAGCTCGCAGTTGTCGTTCACGTCCTGCGACGTCATCCCTAAGTGGATGATCCCCTTCGCCTTCGGGCAGCGCTCGCCCCAGGCATGCACATGGGCCATCACGTCGTGGCGCAGCTCCTTCTCGTAGTGGGCGGCGCGCTCGAGGTCGTGGTCGGTGACGTCGAGATTCGCCTCGAGCTCGGCGATCTGGTCGGCGGTGACGAGCGGCGTTTCGCGGTCTTTGGTGACCTCGTGCTGGGCCTTGGCCGCTGCGAGCCAGATCTCGCGCCAGAGGCGGAACTTGTGGCGGGCCGACCAGAGGCGCTGCATCTTCTCGGACGCGTATCGGCCGGCGAGGGGGGAGGCGTAACCGTCGTGGGGCGAAGCGGGCATGTGGATCTCGGTGGGTGGGGGTGACACGCGGGACAGGCGAGGGCGCGGATTGGATCGATCCGCACCGCGGACCCGATCGTATGGTGGCACGAGCACACGCATGGAGCCCGAGCGCGTTGTGCGACTCGGGCGACTGCCGGTACCCTTGGGGACCTATGAGCGCGCAGCCCTTCTCTGCGAAGATGTCGGACTCGCCCCAGGACTCGGGGGTGCCCCAGAGTCCGGGCAAGCCCCTGCGGCTGCGCAAGGAGAGCCCATTGCCCGCCGACGCCGATTCGCGTCCGACCGACGCCGACGACATGGCCCTCCTCGCGGCCCACCGCGCGGGCGATGCGCGGGCGCTGGGCATCCTGCTCGAGTCCTACCAGGACCGTTTGTTCGCGGTTTGTTTGCGCATGCTGGGCGACCGCGACCGCGCACGCGACCTCACGCAAGACGCGATGGTGAAGATCATCCAGGGGCTGCCCCGCTTCGACGGGCGTTCGAAGCTCAGCACGTGGATGATCCGCGTGACGATGAACGCGTGTTTGTCGGAGCTGCGGAAGCTGCGTCTGCGGCGGCACGCGTCGCTGCAAACAACTGTTGGGACAGGCTTTGAGGGCGAGGGCTCTACGCTGGAGAGCACCCTCGCCTCGGGGGAACCGGGCACCTCGGCGGGCGTCGAATCGGGTGAAGACCGCGCCGATGTGTCGTCGGCGCTCGCTCGAATCACCCCCGAACAGCGGGCCATACTCATCCTCCGCGATATGCAGGGCCTGGACTACGCCACCATCGCCGACCTCCTCGATATCCCCGCGGGCACGGTGAAATCGCGCATCTTCCGCGCCCGCGTCGCCCTCCGCGAGCGCGTGGAAGAGCTCCGCGCCGCCCGCGTGCACCGCCCGAGCTGATTGACCCCGCACGACCGACCCCGCATGACCGACCCGCGTGCCAACCCGACCGAAGGCGCCCTCCCGGACGAGCTCCTGCTCGATTTGGTCGAGGGCACGCTTGCCTCGTCGGAGCTCGACCGCGTGCGGGCGGCGTTGAAGAACGACCCGCGCCTCGCCGAGCGGCTCGAAGCGCTCCGCGCTGATCGCTCTGCAATGCGCAGCATGGCCAAGGTCGCCGCCCCGGCGGGCCTCGTCGCGGGCGCGATGGAGAGCGTCGAGCGGGCCGCACTCATTGAGAACCCGCCGGCGGCCCAGCGCGCTTCGAGTGGCGCTTTGCCCTACCTAGCGGCGGCTGCGGTGCTCATCGCAGCGGGCATCGGCGTCACGCTCTGGCAGACCGGGGTGCTCGAGGGCCAGGAGCCGATGGGCCCGAACCGCATCGTCAGCGCCCAGGGCGACGACGACGGCGACCTCTCGCGCCAGGGCGAGACACCCAAGACCGACGAACAGTTGATGCGCGAGCGCGCCGCTGCGGTGCCCGACCTCGTCGCTGCGCTCACCGGCGCGCCCGCGCTCGTCGACACCCAAGACCTCCTCGCAGCAGCACAAGAGGCCGCGCCTTCACGCGCTGGGTCGGATGACGGGCTCTTCACCGCCAGCGCAGACCCGGCCCCGAACGCTGCTGGGAACAGTTCCACCGGTACGAGCGCGGGTGCTGCGTCCGCACCGCGCCCTGTAGTTGAGCCCGAGATCCCTGCGGGCGCGGTCGCCCTCTTGCGCGCGGGTCGCCTGGGTGTGGTGATCGAATCGCGCACCCCGCAGGCCGACACCGAGGGGCACGCACGCGCCGTCGCCCGGGCGCTGCGCTTCGCCTACGACCCGAGCATGTCGGCGGAGTGGGCGATCACCAAGCTTCCGAGCGCGGGCCCGCTTGGCATCGCCCAGACCGCCGGCCCGGGCCCCTCGCCGATCTTCGATGCAGCCCGGGGCGAGACGACCGACGCCGATGCGCGGGGCCCCATCGCCGGCGGCCTGCGCGTCAACCGCGACGCGTCGGAGGCCGAGGTCCGCGCGCTGCTGGTAGAGATGGCGGGCAACATCGCCTCGCTCACGCGCGATCGGGTCCGCCTCGTCGAACTGCCCGAGACGGGCAACGCATCCTCCGGCCCCCGGCCTGCGCTCACGGTCCCGAGCATCCTCTGGTGGGCCCGCCCGGTCGAGCAGTGGACCCCCGAAGTGATCTACCGCCTGCCCGTCGAGACCAGGCTCCCAGAGTCGGGTGCCAAAGTCGCCCCCGCCGACCCAAACCCGAGCGACTCCGTACCCGGCGACATGGCTCCGCAGGATGCCCCCCGCGGTGGCGACGGTTCGGCCGACGAGCCGATAGAGGGCGTCGGCGGGTAACACGCGCTGATTGTGCGCCCCCCCCCTGTAACCGTTCGTCCTCTACACACCCCACCGCTGCGCGGTTGTGATGCCTAACCCGCGCGGGTATCGTCACCCCCCAGATGTCCCTCGCTCACAGCTACTCCCGTGCGGCCCGTGCCGCGTGTGTACTCGCCTGCCTCGCGGGCGGTGCCCAGGCGCTCTACGCCCAGACCGCACCCGCCCCGGTCACGCCCGGCCCCGGCGCCGACGCCGGCCCCTACGAGGGCATGCTCGTGGGCGAGATCCGCTTCGAGGGCCTCGAGCGCACCTCGCCCCAGCTCGCAAGCAACACCGTGCGCACCGCGACGGGGCGACCCCTCCGCTGGGAGACCGTGCAGGACGACATACGCAGGCTCGTCCGCCTCGGGCGCTTCAACTCGGTCACAGCCGAGCTCGAGGTGCTCTCCCCCGAGAGCATCGGTGTCGTGTACGTCTTCGAGGAAGCGCTGATCATTGCGGCGATCGATGTCGTCGGGAATGTCTCGGTCTCCAACCAGGAGATCGCGACGATCGTGAACGAGCGCGTGAGCCTCATCGAGGGGACCGACCTCGATGAGTTCCGCATCAACAAAGCCCGGCAGGCCATCATCGAGCTCTACCGCACCAAGGGCTTCTTCCAGGCCGAGGTCGCGGTGGACCAGGAAGAGCTCGACCGCGACGGGACGGTGCTCTTCCGTGTCCGCGAGGGCCAGCAGACCGAGGTGACGGGCATCCGCTTCAGCGGCAACGAGGCCTTCAGTTCCAAGCAGCTCCGGCCAGAGGTCAACTCTAAGACCAAGATCCTCTTCTTCGACGCGCCGCTCGATACCGAGCAGCTCGACCGCGACGTGGCGGCGCTCGTGCGCTTCTACCGCGGGCGCGGCTACCTCGACGTCCGCGCCGACCGCGAAATCACGCCCAGCCCCAACGGGCGCGAGGCCATCATCACCTTCCTCATCGACGAGGGGCAGCAGTACACACTCCGCAACGTCTTCGTCGAGACCGCGCCGAACGCAGACGGGGATCAAGCGCCCCTCCGGGTCATGTCGCCCGAGCAGGTCCGCGGCCTTATCGGCATCAAGCCCGGCGCCCCGCTCTCATCGACCGCGGTGAGCGAAGCGACGACGACCATCCGCGACGCCTACCACCAGATGGGCTACGTCGACGCGCGCGTGGGCCGCCAGGAGCTGCGGGTGATCGAGTCCAACGAGGTCGACCTGCGGATCATCATCTCGGAGGGCGAACGCTGGAAGACGGGCCTGGTATCGATCGCGGGCAACGAGCTCACGCGCCAGAAGGTGATCCGCCGCCGGGTGGAGGTGGCCCCCGACCGCTGGCTCGACGGCAAGGCCATCGACCGCTCGGAGCTCCGCCTCGAGCAGTCGCGCCTCTTCGAGACCAACCCCGCCTTCGGCAACCCGCCCTCGATCACCATCCTCCCGCCCGACCCGGCCAACCCCGGCTACCGCGACGTGCTCGTTGAAGTCCAGGAGACGAACACGGGCAGCTTCTCCTTCGGCGCGGCCGTCGATTCCGACGCCGGCGTGGTCGGCGCGATCTCGCTCAACCAGCGCAACTTCGACATCGCCGACACCCCCGACTCGTTCGACGAGTTCATCCGTGGCCGGGCCTTCCGCGGCGCAGGGCAGACCTTTGACATCACCCTCCAGCCGGGCAGCGAGATCAGCACCTACTCCATCTCGCTGACCGAGCCCGCCATCTTCGGCACCGACTACTCGCTCAGCGGGTCGGCCTTCTACCGCGACCGCGAGTTCCGCCAGTACGACGAGCAGCGCTTCGGCGGCCGGGCCCGGCTCGCGCGCCGCTTCGGCACACGCTGGATCGGTTCGCTCGCGCTCCGCGCCGAGTCCATCGAGCTCAGCGACATCGACAACGACGCGCCCGTGGACGTCTTCGAGGTCGAAGACCAGAACCTGCTCACCTCCGTCGGCTTCGGCCTCACGCGCACCACCGTCGACAACCGCTTCCGCCCCACCAAGGGCACGCGCACCGAGCTCGGGCTCGAACGCGTGGGCGCCTTCGGCGGGGACTACGACTTCACCAAGCTCAGCGCCGAGCACACACTCTTCCTCACCGTCGACCGAGACGAGTTCGGACGCGAGAGCATCGTCTCGATCCGCACCCAGGCCGGCTACATCCCCGAAGAGAACGAAGCGCCCGTCTACGAACGCTTCTACCTCGGCGGCCGGTCCTTCCGAGGCTTCGAGTTCCGCGGCATCGGCCCCGTCGGCGTCCGCAACGACACGGGCCAACCCGGCGATGACCAGGTCGGCGGCGACTTCCTCTTCTTCCTCGGAGCCGAGTACGAGAAGCCCGTCTGGCAGGACATCATGTCCGTCGTCTTTTTCGTCGACTCCGGCACCATCAACGACGACTTCGGCCTCGACAACTACCGCGTCTCGGTCGGCACGGGCGTGCGCCTCTACCTGCCGCAGTTCGGGCAGGCCCCCCTCGCGTTCGACTTTGCCATCCCCATCAAGGACGAGTCGACGGACGAATCTCAGCTCTTCAGCTTCTCGATCGACCTGCCCTTCTGAGCCCACCGGGCAACCACACCCACCCAAGCTCGACGCACGAGGCGACCTCAGCGCCCTTCGCGCATGATCGCAGCCACTGCCCTGTCGTCGCCCGCGTCGCGCGCCTCGAGGTGCTCGATGATCGACGCCCGCGTGCGCTCCGACTTGTTCTGGCTCATCTTCTGGACCGAGTCGGCCGACTCGACGATCAGCTCGATGCCCACGATCGCGCGCACCAGCTTGTCCATCACGCTGCGATCGACCGCGTACCCCGGCTCGTCCGTGAACGCACGCGTGAGCCGGTCGAGGAAGGGCACGAGCTCGGACTCGTCGTGGATCGTGCGCGCCCGGCAGACCGCGTGCGAGGCGATGTAGTTCCACGTCGGCGCGCTCGGTTCGGCGTACCACGCCGAGCTGATGGGCGCGTGCGGGCCCATGGCGATCGCGGTCACGCGCGGGTCGCGCTCGGTGTGCCGCCACCACGGGTTCGCGCGGGCCACGTGCGCGAGCAATCGCAGCACGCCATCATCGCCCGACTCTTCCTCGTTAACCTCAGTGTGCTCGGCTTGCTCGACATACTCGACGAGCACGGGCGTGTGCACCGCAGCGGGCACACCCTGCGGGTCGATCGCGATCAGGCACGCGAAGGGGTGATCCGCGAAGACACGGGCGGCCTGCGCGAAGGGCGTGCCCCCATCGGGCCGGAACGAAGGGCGGGCGTACACGGTTAGTCTCGCTCAGGCTCGGAATCGGGCTCTGTCTCGGACTGGGGCTCGGACTCGGACTCGGCAGACCCCTCGGGCTCGTCCGCTGCATCCAGCGCAGCGAAGAGCGGCATCGCACGCGCCCGGCTGGCCTGGTTGATCGTGTAGTACCCCAGCTCCGGCGCGCCGGGCGTGCAGTAGTCGGCGGGGAGCCGGCCCTCCGCGTCGGCGATCGTCGGATCGGCGCCGGCTTCCAGGAGCAGTTCGACCAGCGCCGGGAGGCCCGCGCCCGCTGCGTAGTGCAGTGCGGTGCGGCCCTGGGCGTCGGCGCGGTTCACTTCTGCGCCCGCTTCGAGGAGCAGACGCGCAACGGGGAGATCGCCGCGGACCCGGTCGCGCCGACGGCTGTGGTCGTTGGGCACGAGGCAGGCGCGCATGAGGTTGGTCATCTTCGATTCGGAGTACACGCCCTCCACATCAAAACCAAGCCCGAGCAGATCCTCGATCACCAGCGCGTTGCCCGCGCCAGTAGCGACGTTGAGCAGGTCGCCCCCGCTCGCGGTGGTCGCAGCGAGGTCCGCTCCGATGTCGACGAGCAGCGGGATCACACCGCGATCGGCGCTCTGCGCCGCTTGGAGGAGCGTCGGCGTCCGCGGGGTGCGGTCGCGCAGGTCGCTCCGCTTATAGATGATGAACTCATCGGGGATCGACTCGAAGGGCAGCGCCCCCCACTCGACGAGGAGCCTCACCTGGTCGTAGGTGCCGAAAGTGACGGCCGTCTCGAGCGGGGTCATCAGGTTGCCGTCCAGGCGGCGGACCTCCGCGCCGTTATCGAGCAGCGCGAGCATCACGAGCAGGCGGCCCGACTCCAGATCGGGGTCGCGCACGATGTGGTCTTCGAGCTCGGGCGTCGAGCGCTCGTGGTACCACTCCGAGGCGAGGTACAGGGGGGTCTGCCCGACCTCGTTGAAGGCGTCGACAGCGAGGTTGGCGTCTTGAACCAGAAGGTCGATCAGCTCGGGGTGCTTGTTGGTGGCCGCGATGTGAAGGAGCGAGTCCGAGTCGTTGAGCTCGACCAGGTGATCGGCGTCGGCCTCGAGCAGGACTCGCATGACCTCGGGGCCGGCGTGCTCGGCAGCGATGAGCGTGGCGTGCATCTGCTGGCGGGCGCGGTACACCAGCTCGGCGTACCGGCCGACGGTCGTCTCCGCCCCGGCTTCCAACAGCAGGCGGACGGCCTCGGGCTGATCCGCGTGCACCGCGTGCAAGAGCGGCGTCCACCCCTGCCCGCCGAAGGGGGAGGCCGAGCGGGCCTCGATGTCCGCGCCCGACGCGATCAGTTCCGCGATCCGATGGGCGTCGCCCGCCTTGGCAGCCGCGGTGAGATCGTCCTCCGCGCGGGCCTCACCCGCTGCCAGGCTGCAAGTTGCCAGGGCAACACCCGCCGCGATCCCCCGCAAGGGACGAGACAGGCGGCCAAGGAGCGAACGGCGAACGGGGCGCTTGGGGTCTGCGGGCATAGGCATGGTCCATGACGATACGCAGGGGCCCCCAGCGGGTTGCTCCTCCCCGGCGATGCCGAGACGAACGCCCCGCAGAGGGCGGGTGAGCGGCCATGCGCGGGGTATAGTGACCGCCCCCGCGGGCCGATAGCACCCGCAAAGAGCACCAATCGCTACGCCCCCCAACCGCAACGGAGCACCCCGATGCCCGCCGAAGCCGCGACCCACGACTACTCCATGGACGACCTGGTGGCCCTGTGCAAACGCCGCGGCTTCATCTACCCCGCCTCCGAGATCTACGGCGGGATCAACGGCTTCTGGGACTACGGGCCGCTCGGCATCCTGCTCAAGAACAACCTGCGCGACCGCTGGTGGCGCGACATGGTCCTCGCGCCCCCCGCCGGCCCCGACGGCGAAGAGCTCTCGATCGTCGGCCTCGACTCCTCGATCGTGCAGAACCCGCGCACGTGGGAGGCCTCGGGCCACGTCGGGGGCTTCAACGATCCGATGGTGGACTGCCGGGAGAGCAAAGCCCGGTACCGCGCGGATCACATTCTCGTCTACAAGCTCGACGGGTGCGAGCGCATGCACGCGTTTATCGAGAACAACGAAGAGAGCGCTGGCCGTGCGCTGAAGATGCTCGGCAAGTACGCCAAGCGTGACCTCGCCGCGAGCGATGTTGAGACCGTCGCCCTCACCGACCTCGACCTCGCAGAGTTCGCAAGCATCGTCGGCCCCGACACCAAGGAGCCCGGCACGCTCACCGAGCCCCGCGCCTTCAACCTGATGTTCGAGACCTACGTCGGCGCCATGCAGTCCGAGGACTCCAAGGCCTACCTCCGCCCCGAGACGGCCCAAGGCATCTTCCTCAACTACAAGAACGTGCTCGACACCATGCGCGTGCGGGTGCCTTTCGGCATCGCGCAGATCGGCAAGGCCTTCCGCAACGAGGTCACGCCGCGCAACTTCATCTTCCGCTCGCGCGAATTCGAGCAGATGGAGATGGAGTGGTTCTGCCACCCCGACGACGCCGAGAAGTGGTACGAATTCTGGTGCCAGGCGCGCTTCGATTGGTGGAAGGGCCTGGGCATCGACCCCTCGCGCCTCATCCTGCGCGCACACGATCAGGACGAGCTCGCCCACTACGCCAAGACGGGCGCTGGCACCTCCGACGTCGAGTACGCCTACCCCTTCACCCAGCCCGGGCACGGCGAGCTCGAGGGCGTCGCCCACCGCTCGAACTTCGACCTCACCCAGCACCAGACCCACGCCAAGGCCAAGCTCGAGTACTTCGACCAGGAGCGCAACGAGCGGTACCTCCCGCACGTGATCGAGCCCGCCGCCGGCCTCTCGCGCGGCGTGCTCGTCCTCCTCTGCGAGGCGTACACGCCCGACGACTCACGCGCCTCCAAGGTCTTCATGAAGTTCCCGCCCGCGCTCGCGCCCATCAAGGCCGCCGTCTTCCCCCTCGTGAAGAAAGACGGCCTGCCCGAGATCGCCCAGAAGCTCACACGCGAGCTCCGCGCCCGCTTCGGGCACACCGGCCTGATCGAGACCGACGAGAAGCAGTCCATCGGCAAGCGCTACGCACGCATGGACGAGGCCGGCTGCCCCTTCTGCTTCACGATCGACGGCGACACCAAGGACGATCAGGCCGTCACCGTCCGCCACCGCGACACGCAGGACCAAGAGCGCGTCGCCCTCGACAAGGTCGCGGACTGGTTGGGCGAGAAGCTGGGCTGAGCGTGCGCCCCACCGGATCATCTGGGTTGCAAGACTCGCCCGACGATGGCAACACCAAACTCCTCTGCCCGGAGTGCGGCCATGACATCGCGCAGACAATCGAAGACGGCTTCGTGCGATGCCCGCGGTGCTCGAGTCGCATGGGCCTCGACATCGATCGGCGCACACCGAAGCAGCGCGGCCGGGCAATCGCGCTGCGGTACCTCGTGCCTGTCCAGCTCTTCTGGGTCTTCGGTGGTATCTGGGCGTGGCTCGACTTCGCAGGGCCCGCGAGACCCGCGACACCGATGGACTGGTTCATGAACACCGCAGCCCTCACTTCAGTGGCGGCCTGCATGGTGTGCGCTGCGCACACGACGGGCGCGTTCTGCGGGTGGGCATCGAACCCGCCGACGCTCTGGAGGAGGATCGCGACCGTCGCTGGTCTCGGGATTGCCTACGCACTCGCCACAGTTAAAATTGGGATGGTCTTGGGGTTGGCGCTCCTCTTCGCCTGGCGATACCTGACGCTGTAACTAAGGCATACTGCTCGCATGCATGACTCCGGGGACATCTCACCCATCCACTGCGAACGCTGCGGCCATAACCTCACCGCTGCGATCGCTGGAGGCGTAGATAGCTGCCCGGCGTGCGACGTGGGGGC
This sequence comes from uncultured Phycisphaeraceae bacterium, assembly GCA_964576725.1. GTDB lineage: Bacteria > Planctomycetota > Phycisphaerae > Phycisphaerales > UBA1924 > OFTM391. Next base: position 16,180 of record CAZNUZ010000008.1, on the reverse strand, counting down.
GCAGCCCGAGCCGCCCACTCTTGACCCCAACGCCGGGCCGGTGTGGATGGTCGTCGGGTTTTATGCGCTCATTGTCGCGCTCGCCCTCTTTTTCGGTCTGCGGACGATGTTTACCGGCGGCCTCGCGTTCGGGCTCGTGGTGCTTGCGATGGGCGCGTTCGTGCTCACGTTCGGGGCGATACACCTCGCACGCCGCGACGGAGCGCTCGCGGACCCAGCACGCAGTCGGGGCAGCAGGATCGACTACAAGATCAGCAGGGCCATGCTGATCCTGCTCGTCTCGCTGGTGCTCATTATCGCGGGCTTTGTACTGAATGTGCACCTCTTTTATGCCCCGCCCGTGACTGGCTGATCGCTCTGCCGCGTCTCTTGGTTGGAGAGCGCCCGATCATCATGCCGCCCGAGAGCTGCCTACACCGTCCGCTCGCCTGCGGTGTTGTCCGCAGAGACAATGCGATGAGTACTGCCTACACCACACGCCGGGTCACCCACCCCGCGACGGCGAAGGCGGTCCCGAAGACGAGCAGGAAGAAGTGGAGCATAAACGCCTGAAAGAAGGGCACGACCGGCCTCACGCGGAGGGGGTCGGCCGGGTCGTAGCGGATCTGGACCTGCGCACCCTTGGGCCAGTCGAAGTTGCTGCTGCCGATGTGCGCCCGGGCGCGATGCTCGGTGCCGCTTGCGTCCTGAAATTCGAACGTCGGCCGGTAGGTGCCCGAGCCCCCACCGCTGGACCCGGTCGACCGCGCGTAGTTCCGCTCGACGACGGTGCCCGTTACAACCTCTGCCCGCGCGTTGAACATCGCCCGCTCGACGAGCAGCCCGATTCCGACGAGGATCACCAACACGCCGGTGACCATGAAGAGCAGGCCCGTCTTCTTCTGCTGGGCGGGAGTCTGCGGCTGTTCACCCGTCTCGGCCGCCCGCTGCCTGATGAAATCGTGCACGTCGGTCATCGTGTCTCGTCCTTCGCTTGACGCTGCTTTCCTCGCCTTAGTTTGTCTTGTTGTTGCTTGCCGTGCTGCCGCTTGTCTTGTTGCGCGAGTGTGCGCAGGCTGAGCGACGTCACCCCCACGATGACAACCCCAATCAGAGAGACATACGCCGGCCTGCTCCAGTAGCCCCAGCCGGTGTCCGGCCTCACCGTGCTGGGATCGCTCACACGCACAAAGACCGGCACCACCCGCCCGACGGCCCACCCCCACGAATCGCGCCAGCCCTTGGCGACGGCCTGCTGGGTCCGCCCCTGCGCGTCGGTGTAGGTAAAGCTGGGCCGATACTCGGGGAGCCCCCTGCTGCTGCGACGGCTTCCGCTCGTGCGCGACTCTACGGAAGTCACTGTTGCGTCGACCCGGTCGGCCTTCAGGCGAAAGACCCCCGCCTCTGCCGCCATCACAAGCCCCACGCCGCACACAAGCACACCCAGGAGGCGCACCCGCGCTGCGAGCACGCGATGCCGCCCGCGCACCTGCGGATCAGCGCGGGCCGATCGCCTTGCCTCGAGTTGTGCGCGGCTGCGCCCCATGCAAGCACGATACCGCTCCCCGCACCATCCACACGTCCCTCCCGCTGCAGCGCGGGACACGCCCCCCGCCCCCGTACAATCCAGACGATGAACCGGGAGACCGCCGAGCTTGAGGCAATGAAGGCCGGCCCGCTGCACTGCCACGCCTGCGGGTACGACATCGGCGCGACGATCGCTGCGGGGCTCACGACCTGCCCCGAGTGCGGAGCGGAGATCTCCGAGCGGCAGTCCGTCGAGCAATATGTCGAACGACAAGCCAACCGTGTGATGCGCCGGTGGGCGATGCTCGCGTCAGCTACCTTCTTCTTTGGTTCGGTGTTTGAACCGCTGATCGGACTCACGCTGTCGCTTGCGTTTTGTGCTGCAAGCGGTCAGCGTTGCGCACAACTACTCAGGAATTGCCCGTACACACCGGAGAGCAAGAGCCACTTTGGTCTGGTGATCTCTGAGACCTTCGGCACACTGCTGTACGCGTTGCTCTTCGCCATTCCCATAGGGCTGCTCTTCGGGATTGTGGCCTACGCACTTTCGTGGATCTGATGAACGACTCCCCCGCCGCATCGACAAGTAGCATGCTCTGCCCCGCGTGCGGGGTGATGCGTGAAGATCGCGGCGCTCGCGCCGTCGATGTCGCGGCAGAGATCGTTCTTGGCAGTGCTTGGCATCTCTCTGCTCGCGCACGCGATTGTCTTCGTCATCGCGCTTGTGTCCTTCGCGCCATACGCTCGGTTCGTGCGGTAGAACGGCGTCTGCGAGCAGCGTGCCGGCTATAACTCACGCATGCTCATCGCCTCGACCAACCCGCACAAGCTCGACGAACTGCGCGAGATCTTCGCGCCCATCGGGATCACCGTCCGCTCGCTCGCGGAGGTCGAGGGCGGGCCCTTCGAGGAGCCCGTCGAGGACGAGCCCACCTTCGCCGGCAACGCGCGCAAAAAGGCCGCGCACTACGCAAAGCTCACGGGCGAACGCTGCCTCGCCGACGATTCGGGCCTGGAGGTCGACGCGCTGGGCGGCAGACCCGGCGTGCACTCGGCGCGCTACTCGGGCGCAGAGGGCCCGCGCGAAGTCCGCGACGAGGCGAACAACGCCAAGCTGCTCGCCGAACTCGATGGCGTGCCCGAGGACAAGCGCACGGCGCGGTTCGTCTGCGCGATGTGCGTCTGCGAGCCCGATGGCACCGTCGTCGCCGAGAGCCGAGGCACCTTCGAGGGGCGCATCGCCTCAACACCGAGCGGCACCGGTGGCTTCGGCTACGACCCCCTGCTCGTACTCACCGATCAGGGCGACCCCAAGCGCGGCCTCTCCAGCGCCGAGCTCACGCGCGAAGAGAAGCACGAGCGCTCGCACCGCGGCAAAGCGGCGCGGGCCATCGCTGAACTGCTCGCAAGCACGTAAGACGCGAGCCCGAACGACTCAGAAAATCGAACGCGCGCGGACCGTCTCGGGCACGTCGGCCTTGAGCCGTGCGCACAACGCCCGCGCTTCGTCGGCAGATGCGGCTGCATCGATAATCATGTAGCTCAGCCTGCCGCGCGACTGCATGTGCTCGGCGGCCACATTGATACCCATCTCCGAAGTGATCGCGTGCACCTGCATCAGCACGCCGGGCACGTTCTCGTGGATGTGCAAGACGCGGCGGTGGTCCTCGTGCAAGACGGGCAACTGCACCTCGGGCAGGTTGACGGCGGTCGTCGTCGAGCCGTTGTCCATCAGCGTCACGAGCTTGCCGCCCACCTCTTCGGCGATGTTCCGCTGCGCCTCTTTCGTGCTCCCGCCGATGTGCGGCGTGAGGATCACGTTCTCCAGTCCCGCGAGGGGCGTTGTGAACACATCGTCGTTCTTCGCCGGCTCCTCGGGGAAGACATCGATCGCGGCGCCGCCCAGGTGCCCGCCTTTGAGCGCACCGGCGAGCGCATCGAGATCAACAACGCTGCCGCGGGCGTTGTTGATGAAGAGCGCCCCGGGCTTCATCCGCGCGATCTCCCCGGCGCCGATCAGCCCCGCCGTCGCGCCCGTCGCGGGGACGTGCAGCGAGACAATATCGCTCCGTTCCAGCACCTCTTCGAGCGACGCCGCCGCAGTCGCGTTGCCGAGCGGGAGGGTGTCGACCACGTCGTGGTAGAGCACGCGCATGCCCATCGCCTCGGCGAGGACCGAGAGCTGCGAGCCGATGCGCCCGTAGCCCACAATGCCCAGCGTGCGCCCGCGGATCTCGTGCGCGCCCGCGGCGCTCTTGAGCCATCGGCCCTCGTGCATCGCGCGCGAGCGGTCGAAGAGCCGGCGGCTCAGCGCGATGATCTCGCACAGCGTCTTCTCCGCGACCGAGCGTGTGTTCGAGAAGGGCGCGTTGAAGACCGCGACGCCGCGCGAGGCCGCAGCCTCGAGGTCGACCTGGTTCGTCCCGATGCAGAAGCACCCCACCGCCCACAGATGGCGCGCGCGATCGAAGAACTCCGCGCCGAGATGGGTCTTGGAGCGGATGCCGACCATGTGCGCATCGGCCGCGGCCTCGGCGAGCTCGTCGCCCGTGAGCGAGCCGGAAACACGCAGCACGTCGTACCCGCGTGCGCCGAGCAGCTCGGCGGCGCGGTCGTGCACGTTCTCGAAGAGCACCACGCGGATTTTGTGCCTCGGAACAGACGTCGAAGCGGGCGATGGGGTCGTGCTGGTCATGATCAATGGCTGGGGACGGATGCGGATAAGGCGGGCAGAAGGCGGATCATCGGCACCCGGGCGGGCACGCCCAAGCGTATGGCACTGATCTCTACGGGTTTGCCCGCTAGGATCATCAGTTCACCCTAGGCCTCCTGCGTTCCGGCGGCCCTGCGGCACCCTCCCCAACCAGAGAGACACCCATGCGCACCTCACTCCCCGCACTTTCGCTTCTGGCCGTCGCCGGCATCGCCCTGGCCTGCCCGATGCACTTCGACGACTACGCCCACGACCACGGGCCGGCTTCGGAGATGCAGGTCCTCGGTGCTGCGGGCCAGCCTGGTGCGCCCATCGACTGGCGCGCGGGCGAGGAGGGCGTGCTGACCGATCACGTCATGCTGACCGACCCCGAGCGCTTCAGCCGGGCGGGCGAGGCGTACTTCAACCACGACCTCACCTGGATCATTTTCCAGGCGACCGAGCGCGCCACCGAGGGCGAAGAGCAGTCGCCGCACTACGAGATGTACGTCGCCCGCCTCATCAAGGACGACGCCGGCACCATCACCGGCACGGAAGAGCCGATCCAGGTCTCGCCCACCGGCTCGGCGAACACCTGCGGGTTCTTCGACCCCGTCACCCCGGGCCGCATCATCCTCGGGTCGACCCGCGTGCCCCCCTCGGGCGACGAAACCGCTGGGTACCAGCGCGGCGAGAGCCGCTACGCCTGGTCCTTCCCCATCGAGATGGAAGTCTGCCAGACCGTGGTGAAAGAAGTCTTCCTCGACGAGGCCCGCGCCGACATGGAGGCGGCCCTCGGGATGAACATCGGGCCCGACACCATCAGCATCAACACCAACGGGATGAGTCCCTCCGACACGCTGCGCCCCCTCTTCGAACGCCCCGGCGGGTACGACGCCGAGTGCGCCTTCAGCCCCGACGGGCGCCACATCGTCTTCTCCGCGATCGACCCCGAGACGGGCGACGCCGATCTGCGCGTCTTCGACCACGTCACGCGCACCGATGTCCCCGTCGTCACCATCGACGGGTACGACGGCGGGCCCTTCTTCAGCCCCTGTGGTACACGCATCTGCTACCGCTCGGACCGCGTCGGCAACGACCTCCTCCAGATCTATGTCGCCGACCTCGAGTTCGACGACAACGGCACGGTCGTCGGCGTCAGCGCCGAGTACCAGCTCACCAACAACGAGCACGTGAACTGGGCCCCCTACTGGCACCCCTCGGGCGAGCACCTCGTCTACGCCTCCAGCGAGTTCGCACACTGGAACTACGAGGTCTTTTCCGTGCCCGTGCCCCCCAAGGGCAGCGTCGGCGCTGTGGGCGGCAACACCCTCCCGCGCGAGGCAAACGCCCCGGGCGGCGTCTTCGCAGAAGCAACCCGACGCGTCACCATCGCGGCGGGCTTCGACGGCCTGCCCGTCTTCTCCGACGACGGCACCTACATGATGTGGACCAGCCAGCGCGGGCCCAAGGTCGAAGGCGAAGAGCGCCCCTCGAGCCAGGTCTGGGTCGCACGCCCCATCAACACCGCCCCCTGAGCGCAACTACCACAAATCCGTGATCGCGCGGGCGACGGCGGGTAGGCTGGCACCATGACCACCACCGGCCAACTCGCCTGCGCGCTCGACGGTATCGCACCAGCCCACCTCGCCGAGGACTGGGACAACGTCGGCCTGCTCGTCGGCTCCCACGCCGACGAGCTCGAGCACGGCCCCGTCCTCATCACGATCGACCTGACCTCGGCCGTCGCTGCCGAAGCGATCGCGATGGGTGCGCGCGCCGTCGTCGCGTATCACCCCCCCATCTTCAAGCCCCTCAAGCGCCTCACCGACGCATCGAACCGCGAGAGCGGCATCCTGCGCCTGGTGCGCACGGGCGCCTCGATCCTCTCGCCGCACACCGCGCTCGACGCAGCGCCCGACGGTTTGGGCGCGTGGCTTGCACGGACGGCGCTGGGTGAGGGTGAATCGGGGCGCGACCTGCGCGCGCTCGCGCCGCACACGCCGGGAACCAAGCGGGTGAAGCTCGTGACGTTCGTGCCCGAGTCGTCGGCCGACGCGGTCCGGCGAGCGCTCGCCTCGGTCGGCGCCGGGGTGATCGGCGCGTACACCGAATGCTCGTTCGCCTCGCCCGGGATAGGCACGTTCGTCGGCGGCGCGGGCACGAACCCCGCGGTCGGGCGGGCCGGCGCGCTCGAGCGCACGCCGGAGCTGCGCCTCGAGATGGTCTGCCCCGCACACCTGCTCGGTGAAGCGACCGTCGCGCTGCGCTCCGCGCACCCGTACGAAGAACCCGCCTACGACGTCGTGCCCCTCGCCGAGGCGCCCGACCTTTACCGCGGCGGCGGGCGGGCGATCACGCTCGATACCACCGCACGCCTCGACGAAGTCGCCCAGCGGGTGCGCACCGCGCTGGGCGTGCCCGTGATGAAGGTCGCGCGGGGCAGCGAGACCGTGACCCGCGTGGGCGTCTGCCCGGGGTCGGGCGGCTCGCTTGTGAACGCCGCCATCTCTCAGGGGTGCGACTGCTTCCTCACCGGCGAGATGACGCACCACGAGGCGCTCGCCGCGATCGACCAAGGGTGCTCCGTCCTCCTCGCGGGGCACACGAACACCGAACGCCCCTACATGCCCACTCTGGCCGACCGCCTCCGTGCGGAGCTGCCGGGGCTCGACATCCGCGTGTCGCAGGCCGACGCAGCGCCGTTTTCCTACGAA
>CAZNUZ010000008.1:0-9165 GCA_964576725.1 uncultured Phycisphaeraceae bacterium | reverse complement strand
AAGCCCGCGCCCCTGACCGCGCTCGACGGGATGAACGCCGAAGAGCTGCGCGACGAACTGCGCACCGCTCAGTCGAGCAACCAGGCGGCGCGGTCGCTCGACGTCATCGAGCGCCTGCTCGCCCTCGGCTGGGACGCGACACTCGCAGCCCAGCACAGCGAGACCGCCCGCGGGCTCGGCGATGCCTCGCGCGCAGCAACCCCCATGATCGCCCGTCTCGCCGCTGCCCCCAACGACGAGACGGCCCGCCGATCGCTCGCCGTCCTCGTGATGGAGCACCAGGGCGACCGCGACCTCGTCCGACGGATCACGTCGGCCGCTCGGAACCACGAGGCGGCGTGGCTGATGGCCGCCGTCGGCGCGATCACGGGCAACCAGCGCCTCCTCGACCGCGCGATCGACCTCGACCCCGCGCTGGGCGACACCGAAGACGCGGTCCAGCCCTACGCCCTGGCCATCACCACCGCTGCCGACGCGGGGGACCGCGACCGCGCCCTGAACCTGCTCGCCCGCGCACGCGAGCACCTGCCCGCCTTCGCAACCGACTGGGACGCGCTGGCAGCGCTTCTCGAACAACCCGCCCCGTAACCCCCCCTCGGCTGTGGCGCGCTCTGCTACATTCATCGCGTGATGACGCAGGACCACACGGCGCAGGGACGCGCACCCGAGCTCACCGACGCAGCACTCGCCGAGACGCTGCGCGGGCGCTTCGTCGTCGTAGAGGGGCCCGACGGCTCGGGCAAAACCACGCAGTTCCGCAGGCTCGTCGAGCTCGCACGCGCAAACGGCATCGAGGTGTGCGAGGTCCGCGAGCCCGGCGGCACGCCCATCGGCGAACGCATCCGCGACATCCTCCTCGACACCGCCTTCGACGAGATGGGCCTGCGGTGCGAGATGATGCTCTACATGGCGAGCCGGGCCCAGCTCGTCGCGCAGACGCTCAAGCCCGCCATCGAACGCGGTGCGCTCGTCCTCGCGGATCGGTACGTCACCAGCACGCTCGTGTACCAGGGCCGGGCCGGGGGATTGCCGCGAGACGAGATCCTGAGCGTTGCGCGCGCCGCCTGCGGCGAAGTCTGGCCTGACCTCGTCCTCGTCTACGACGTAGACGAGCAGACCGCAGCCACCCGCCTCAACCCCCTGCTCGACCGCATGGAGAGCAAGGGCAGCGCCTTCCACGCCAAGGTCCGCAAGGGTTACCTCGACGAGGCCGCCAGCTCGCCGGACCACTACGCCCTCATCGACGCGACGGCCTGCGCCGACACCGTCTTCGCTGAGACCCGCCGCCAGCTCTTCGAGCGGCTCGCGTGAGCATCCCCGATCAGGAACAGCTCCCCCTCGACCCGCGCCTCGCCCGCGCGCTGCGCGCCACGCACAAAACGGTCGACGTCGAGGATGAGACGGTCATCGTGCTCGTCGACTCGGTGGAACGGCGGTACCGCGACGCGATCAAAGCGGGCGCGGAACCCGTGGAGCCGCCGCGAGACGAGGTGGGCCTCGGCGCGTGGCGCCGCGTCGCCCGCCTGACGGACACGCTCACCGGCCGGCCGGTAACGATCTGGTCGGATCGGGGTTAGGACGCACCCCAGAACTTTGCCACAAGCAGCATTGCAATAGCGATTAGGACTATCGCTACGAGACACCCCAGTCCGCCGTATCGAGCTTTCGTCTCTAGATTGCTCACGCCCCCGGCAGATCGAAGGGCGCGTGGTAGCGGCCTGTCGCGAGCTTGCGGCGTTGCAGGAGCAAATCATCTAACAGCGAGCTCGCGCCGAAGCGGAAGAGGGCGGGGGTGAGCCACTCGTCGCCGAGGGTCTCTTTGACCATGACGAGGTAGTGCAGGGCCTGCTTGGCGGTGCGGATGCCGCCGGCGGGCTTCATGCCGATCTTCACGCCGGTGCGCAGGTAGTGGTCGCGGATCGCCTCGAGCATCACGAGTGTGACGGGCATCGTCGCAGCGGGGCTGACCTTGCCGGTGCTCGTTTTGATGAAGTCGCCCGCGCTCAGGCCGGCGTGGATCGCGAGGTCGCTGGCGAGGCGGACGTTGTCGTACGTCTCGAGCTCGCCCGTCTCGAGGATCACCTTGAGGTGCGCGCGCCCGTCGCACACCGCCTTGGTCTCCGCGATCTCTTGGGCGACGGTTTGCAGGTCGCCCTTGAGGAAGGTGCCGCGGGCGATGACCATGTCGATCTCGGTGGCGCCGGCCTCGATGGCTCGCTCGGCGTCTTTCAGGCGGATATCGAGCGGGTACTGCCCGGAGGGGAAGCCGGTGGCGACGGAGGCGATGCCGATGGGCGCACCGCCGAGTGCCTCTTTCGCCACGCCGACGAGCTCGGGGTAGACGCAGACCGCGCCGACGAGTGGCGTGTCCTCGACCTGCGGATCGGGCTGGAGCGCCTTCTGGCAGAGCGCGCGGACCTTCTCGGGCGAGTCTTTGCCCTCGAGGGTGGTGAGGTCGACCATCGAGATGGCGAGCCGCAGGCCGGCGTCTTTCGCTTCGTTCTTGATCGAGCGCTTGGTAAAGCTGGCAGCCCGCTGGTCGGCCATCACGCGGTCGACGGGGGTGCGGGGGAAGCTCAGGTCGGGTGTCGGCGCGGTTCGGGTGGTCGTCATAGCCCGTCAGTCTACGCGGGCGGGGCGTTCTTCCCCGCGAGGAAACGCTGGAATGCCTCGGTCGCGAAGCCCCGGAATCGATCATCGGTCCAGAGGTTGTTGTGCCCGCCGCCGGGGACGGTGACGAGTGAGCCGTTCGGAGCCGCGTCTGCGATGGCCTCGCCGTCGGCGAGGGGGGAGACGACGTCGGCATCGCCGTGGATCACGAGGAGGGGGCAGCGCCCTGGGAGTTGCTTCGCGTCGGCCGAGCGGCTGAATCGTTGCCAGCGCAGGCCGCGCCCGAGGCGCAGGCCCATCCAGGCGTAGGCGAGGGGGAGGTTGATGCGCCAGGGGAGCCCGGAGAGCCGGAGGACGTTGCGCGCGGGGGTCTGCGCCCGGTCATAGGGCGCCTCCGCGAGCACGCAGGAGACGCGATCCCCGATCTCGCGCGCCGCCTCGATGCACACGCCCGCGCCGAGTGACCAGCCGTAGAGCGCGAAGCGCTCGTTGGCGTCCATCTCTTTCTCGAGGGCGCGGGCGATCTCGACGAGGAGCGCCGGCTCGTGCGCACCGAGCGCGCAGTAGCCGGTGTTGGAGTGCGTCTCGCCGTGCCAGGGCGGGTCGATGGCGACGACGCGTTTGGCAGCGGGCGCGAGGGCGCCCATGCGCGTGAGCACGCCGATCGCGCTGTCTCCCCAGCCGGGCCAGCAGAGGATGGTCAGGCCGTCCGGGTCGTCGCCCTCGATCACCCACGAAGCGAGCGGCCCCTTGGCTGTATCGAAGGCGCGCTCTTCGTGCGCGCGGGGCGGTTGGAGTTCATCGGGCGTGCCGGGCAGGCCGCGGGCGGCGGACCAGCCGTAGGTCCGGCGTGGGGGCCGGCGCAGCTTGCGCACGGTCGCGTACGTCACCGCGAAGGCAGCGATGGCGAAGCCGATCGCGAGTATCTGCGCAAGGCCGAGGTACGTTTGGAGGGAAGTGAAGTCCAAAGCAGCGATCAGCCGACGCGCTTGGCGGCCTTCTTGCTGCCCTTCTTCATCTTGCGGAAGAAGCGGATGAGCGGCAGGAGGAGGAAGAAGAGTCTGACCTTGTTCACGCGTGATCCTTGTGTGGTGCCGAGCTGCTTATGGTGCCGAGTTGGGTGTGGTGCAGAGCTAATTGGTGTCCGCTTGGGAGTCGGGGTCGGGTTTCTGGTTTGGGTTGCTGGCAGGTTTGCTAACAGTTGGCGTCTTCGCGTCGCCCGGGCGCTGGCCCGTCGCGCGGAAGGCGGTGCGATCTTTGGTGTACCGCTCGGGTGAGATCCCGAGGTCGGGGCGTTCCCCGGCCTGATGCTGGGCGTGGAGATGTTTGAGAAAGGGCACGCACCACCCGCAGCCGGTGCCCGCGCCGAGGCACTCGGAGATGAGCGACGCCACGGGCGGGTCCTCACGGGCGAGGTAGGAGCGGATCTTCCTCAGCGGGACGCGGAAGCAGAGGCAGACCTGGTCATCGGGCTCCATGCGGCAAGGGTAGTCGCCCGAGCAGGGTGTGAGGGGCGTGGCAGAGAACAAGCTGGCATGGGGCGTGACACGCCGGCGGGTTTGGCCCTACTGTGGCCCCATGCCGCGCGACCGCAGCATCCTGCTCGTGAAGGTTCTCGCCACGGACGAGGGCGAGGAAGAGGGTGCGCCCAGCGGGGGCGCCGCGGACCTGATCTCGCTGGGCAGCATGCGCGACGTGCGCGAGCTCCTGGGCCAGTTCAACCTCGCCGAGGACGGCTCGCCGGAGGGGGCGGGCGTGCTCTACGGCCCGGGCCTGACCGCGCAGCTCCCCATGCTCGGCCCGGACGACCCCGTGATGCAGATCATGGTGACGATGAACGAAGAGGACATGGCCTGGTGCGTGCTCCCGCGTGTCTGCCGGGCGTTGGGGTGGAAGATGATGGACCCGCGCACCGGCCGGACGTTCGGCTGACGCACGCGTGCCAACACGGAGGCCGCTCCGAAGGCCCACCCAGAGACGAAGCCGGACCCAGACCCAGAGAGAGAAGACGACGATGCCGCAAGACGTGAAGTCCCACGACAACCAGACGCCGGGTAAGCAGACGCCGGGCAAGCAGAGCGAGCCCGAATCGCTTCAGGGCCTCGTGGCCGACGCCTCGGACGAGGCCGCCCTCGTCGAAGCGCTCGAGGACGCTTTCGACTATCGCGGCGACGTCACGATTATCAAGACGAGCGGCGAGACGATCGAGGGGTACATCTTCGACCGCCGCCGAGGAAAAGCGCTGAGCGATTCGGTCGTGCGCCTCATGGGGCCGGGCTCGGACGAGTACATCATCGTCCGCTTCGACGAGATCGCACGCCTGACGTTTAGCGGCAAGGACACCGCGCACGGCAAGAGCTTCGAGCGCTGGGTCGAACGCTACACCGAGAAGAAGCTCAAAGAAGCCCGCGGCGAGTAGAGCAATCTCAAGTCAACCGTGCCCGAGTCAACCGTTCTTGGTCTGACCGCCATCGGGGACACTGCCAGCCGGCTGATGCCCAGCGGGTGTACACAACGGCTGCGTGCGCACAACTGAGAGTGAGCACCGCGCTCTGCGAACACGGAGTTGGGAATCGGTGCGCTCAGCCGGCGGGGTGCGTGCCGCGCTTCTTCGGGGCGCGCTTCTTCGGTGCAAGAGCGGAGGCCGGCTGGACCGCTGCTGCGCCCAGCTTCTTGCGCACCGCATCCGCTGCGCGGGTGGCGCCGGTGCGTTGTTCGATCTGCTCGGCCTCGCCGAGGAGCATCTGCCTCCCGCCGCTCTCGCCGAACCGTGAGAGCTTGACGCCGACAAGCCGCACGGGCGCGACCACGCCCTGCTTGAGCCGGTGCTCGGGCGTGCGCGTGGATAGGAGCTCGTCGAGCATGCGCTCGGCGATGGGGAAGAAATCGCGGTCGTCGGACGAACGGCCGATCGCGCCGGCGTCGGGTCTGGAGAGGGCCGCGTCGCGCTGGAGAGTGGTGAAATCCGCGAAGCGGAGCTTGGTGGTGACGCACGCCGCCGACAGGCCGCGCTCGCGGAGCGTGTAGGCGCACTTGGCGGTGAGGCGGGCGAGCGTGGCGCGGAGCTCGGCGCGGTCGGTGACATCGTCGGAGAAGGTGCGCTCCTGCGAGATGCTCTTGCGCTGGCTGCGGTCACCCGAACCGACACCGGCGCGCGGGCGGCTGGTGGAGGCGGCGCCGTGCGCTGCTTCCCAGAGCCCGACGCCGAACTCGCTGGCGAGGGCTTCGATCTCGTCGCGGGTGCGCTCGACGAGATCGCGCCCCGAGCGGATGCCACGGGCAGCGAGCCTTTCGGCGGTCGCGGGGCCCACCCCGCGCAGATCGCGGAGCGGCAGTCCCGCGACGAACGCCGAGGCGTGCGCCGGCGTGACAACGGTCACGCCGCCCGGCTTGTTGTGGTCGCTGGCGATTTTGGCGAGGAACCGGTTGGGCCCGACGCCCACGGAGCAGGACAACCCTGCCTCGGTGCGGACCGAGCGGCGGAGGGCTGCGGCGCAGTAGGAGGCCCAGTCGAAGTCGGGGTTGGTCGAAGCTGTGCCCAGCGCTGTGCTCGGGGCCTTGTGGAGATCCGGTCCGTCGAGCGGGTGATCGGCCGCGTGGTGCGTCGCCCAGCGTTCGAGGCCGTCGAGCTCGAGATACGCCTCGTCGCAGCCGACGACGTGGCACGCGGGCGAGAAGCGGTGGACGACCTCCATCGTGCGCTCGGAGAACGCGCGGTAGCGATCGAATCGCACGGGAACGAGCTCGGCCCGCGGGCACAAGCGCAGCGCGGTGGCGAGCGCCATGCCCGAGCGCACGCCAAATTCACGCGCCGGGTAGTTGCACGTGCTCACGACGCCCCGGCCCACGCTGCCGTCGGACTTGCGCGATCCGCCCACGATAAGAGGAACGCCGGCGAGCCTCGGGTTGTCGATCTCTTCGACCTGCGCAAAGAAGGCGTCGAGGTCTACGTGCAGCCACACACGATCGGGCCACCGCGACGAGCGTGTTCCATCGCTCGCCTGCGCCTGCGGTTCTCGGGGGTGGCTGGTCACGCTTCGATCCTATCGCGCGAGCGGGGTTTCAAACCGCGTCACAGCCTCGGCGCCATCCTTCCCGATTGCTGGTGGAACCGAAAGCGCACAGGGGAGCGTGCGCACCGAGTCTGCCTCCGCGGGGGGCGACATCGACGGGCGTGACCTGTGTGCGCGGCTGGGGGCGGTCGACCGTGTGCGCGGGGTGCTCGACGGGCGGCCGCACGGGGAGTCGCGGCGGGCGAAGGCCGATGGGCGGGCGTGCGGTGGGTGTATGCATGGTTAGGCCGCCGGTGTGCGGAGCAGGCCGCGAGCGGAGGTGGTTGCCCGGCGGGTTGCTTCTGCGAAGTAGGAACCGAGGACGGGGTCGTGCCCCGCACCCGCTGCATCGAGGCGCGAGAGGAGTTCAGCTGCGGGCACCGGCGTCGCTTCGAGGGGGCGGTGGGCGAGGAGCCAGAGCGTGCCGACCGACTCGGGGGTGGGCACGAGCGGGTCATCGCTGGCGAGCTGGGCGTGGGCCCAAGAGGCCAGCGCGTGCTGAACCCGCTGAAGCACCGATCGGGTGCGCTCGGCGGTGCGGGCGTCTCCCTCGGGGTGCGCACCGAGGGAGGCCATCAGGCCAAGACGCTCGGACCAGGCCGAGAGCGCGTTGTGCAGACACGCCAGCACGGGAGCGCTGGGGAAGAGTTGCTGCGCGAGGAGCTGCTCCGCGGCGTCCACCACCTCGCCCGCGAGTTCGACGGCGAGCGGGCTGGGGCGGTAGCTCGTCTCGATCAGGCGCTCGAGGGCGACCGCGCGAGCGACTGCGGGCAGGACGTCATTCGAGGTCAATGCGAGCCGCAACGCCAGGGGTGCACCCGTGCGCAGCCAGAGCGAGTCCTCGACAAGGCGTTCGAAGCGGGCGGAATCGAGCAGGCGGATGATGCGGGCGGGGTTGGCCATGGTTGGGCCTTTCGGGGCTGAGGTGCGGATCAGGCCGGTCGTATGTCCGGTTGTTCGGTATTAGTATGGAACCCGAATATCGACCGATCAAGAGCCTTGCTCAGATTTTTTCGCTCCCTGTTCGGGATTCCGGGCACGCCCTCACCGCCCCACCGCACCCGGGCTACCCTGTGACCCCACCCGAGCGAGGCCACCATGAACGATCCCAAGAACCCGTACCAGATGCCCGACGACCCGCGGACCTTCGGCCAAGAGCCCGAGCCCTCCTACGACGCGGAGCTCGGCTTCCATGAGCCCGCGGGGAACAGGCTCGCGGTTGTGGGCTTTGTCCTCGCGCTCCTCGGCCCGCTTGCGCTGATCGGTGTGATCGTCAGCGCGGTGGCATCTCGGCGTCGCCCGCGCGGCCTGGCGATCGCTGGCATCATCGTCGGCATCGTCATGCTGCTGATCACCGCGGTCTGCGGCGGTCTGATCGGCTCGGCGATCTGGGTCTTCTCGAAGATCGGCGAGGACCTCGAAGAGATCACCACCGACTACCAGACGATCCAGGCGCAGGTGGAGTCGTACAAGGCTGCCAACAACGGAGCACTCCCGCCGGACCTCGACGCGCTCTCGCTCACGAGCGAGGCGCGCACCGACCCGTGGGGCGCGGAGTACGGGTACGCCGTCCTTGGTAATAACTGGCAGATCATGTTCACCGGCGCAGACGGCCAGAGCGGCACCCTCGACGACACCGTGCTCGAGGGCGGGCGGCCGCCCCTCACCGAAGACCCCTTCGGCACGCGCTGGCAAGACCTGAGCCAAGCGCTCATGGAAGGCGTCTCGCCCTAACGGGCCTCGGCCCGTCAGGCGTCGGTCGCTCGCGCCTCTTCTTCCGCTGAGGCGGGCGGGGCATCGCTGCCCTCGCCTTGGATGTACGTCTCGCCCTTGTACGTGCGCGCGTAGAAGACGAAGACGATCGCGGTGACGAGCGCGAGGAGCGTGAAGGCCCAGTAGTAGTTCGCGCCGTCGAGCGGCGTGCTGCCGTCGGGCGCCTTGAGGGCGTCGAGGACGAAGTTCACGCCCGACGTGAAGAGGTTGCCCAGCGAGACGCCCAGGAAGTAGACGCCCATCACGAAGCTCTTCATCTTCCGCGGCGCCTGCGTGTAGGCGAATTCGAGCGAGACGATCGATACGAGGACCTCGGCGGCGGTGAGCAAGATATAGGCGAGGAACTGCCAGCCGATGTTGGGCATGTTCGCGAGGTGCGGCTGGATCTCGTCGGGCTCCCACTCGTAGACCTGCGCGAGACGCAGGCCGTTCTCGAGATCCTGCGGCGCGGCGATCATCTCCAACGTCGCGGCGTCATCCACAGGGTCGAGCCCCGCGGTGTCTACCTCGGCGAGCGCGGTCCACAGGCTCTGCGCAGCGCTTTGGGTCTTGGACTCGATGCCCATCTCGATCACGGCGCTCGAACCGAAGGCGAAGGCGGTGAGAAAGAGCCCGAAGCCGATCTTGCGCAGCGGCGTGACGCGAATGACCTTCCCGACGAGCGGGTACACGAGATACGTGAAGACGGGGATGAGCGTGAGGATGAGGATCGGGTTGGCCGCCTGGATCT
>CAZNUZ010000007.1:0-49076 GCA_964576725.1 uncultured Phycisphaeraceae bacterium | reverse complement strand
TCTTCGTCCTCGCCCTGCTGCTCGCGTCGCTGCCGCTCTTCGCGGTGACGCAGTATTTCGGCGGCGTGCCGGGCAACTCGGTGCTGCAGAGTTACGTCGTGGCGGCGTGTGCCGCGCTTGCTGTGGGCGCGATCGCGGTCTTTCTCGCGGTGAACCGCCTCGCGGGGCGGCGGGCGGTCTTTGCGTTTTATGTGAGCGTGGTGACGTACCTCGGTGTGACGTTCGCGCTCGACGCGATCATCCGCCAGCGCGCGGGCGTCCCCGGCGTGACGGTGATGACGCCGATCAACCCCTTCCTCGCCCTGCGGGCGCTCGTGAACCCCGCGGGCTACCCCGTCCCGGACGAGGTCACGCTGCGATCGATGTCGGGCCTGGGCCGGCTCTGGTTCGGGAACCCGGTGCTCGCGTGGGTGCTCGTTTCGGGCGGGCTCAGCGCCCTGCTCGCGGGGCTCTCGACGTTCACCGTGCGTCAGGTCACTTCGCGCACGGGATCGGGCCTCTTCTCGCGCAGCGGGAAGAAGAACGCCGCCGGCGAGCGCGTTCGTGCGGCGCGGACCGTTGGGACCAACCCGATCGCGTGGCGCGAGTCGACGGCCCGCGCGGGCACGCCCTTTAAGATCGCGCTTCGGTGGGGCTTTGTGGGCCTGGGGATCTTGCTGGGCATCGGCGTCATCGCCTACTTCCACGGGAGTTCGATGTCGCCCGCGGACTTCCGCCTCATCATCTTCTCGCTCATCGCCTCGGAGTTCGCGGTCATCACGCTCGTCGCGATCAATATGGCTGCGACCGCCATCAGCCGCGAGCGCGAGGACGGCACGCTCGACCTGCTCCTGACCACGCCGCTCACGCCCAAGGACTACCTCGGCGGCAAGCTGCGCGGGCTGATCATGTACCTCCTGCCCCTGGTCGCGGTGCCCACCGTGACGCTGCTCATGGCGTCGTTGTACGTGATGCAGGGCGGGTTCGGCCGGCAGGGCGGCGTGACGATTCCCGAGATCGTCGGCACGATCAATTCCGACATGCCGGCGGTGCTGCCGGAGGCGGGGCTGGTCTTCCCCGTGGTCGCACTCGCGTTCTTGATGTTCTGCGTGATGGTCGGTCTGCAGTGGTCGCTCAAGAGCAAGGGCACGCTCGCCTCGGTCGTCGGGACGGTGGCGATCGTCGGCATCGCCGGCGCGATCCTGGGCGGCTGCGGATGGCAGGCGGCGCAGGAGATCAACTTCGTCGGCCCGGCCTTCGCCGCCCTGAACCCCATGACGGCCCTGCGCGGGCTCGTCTTCCCCGCCCAGGCTTACTCCGGCGTGCTGAGTTCCACGCCCGATCTCGCAGCGATGCGCTGGTCGTTAGGAACGGGCGCGATATTGGCCTCGATCGCTTACACGCTCGTCGTGCTGGCGATGCGCTCGAGCATGGTGCGCACGTTCGATATGACGACGCGCAAGCTGGCGGGGAACAAATAATTCTCCGCGGTGCAGGTTGTCGGTTGACGAAACTTGGATAACGAAGTATTAGGGTATCTACCTACACACTTCACCTAAGCGGAGTCCCCTCATGACCCTGTACCGCGTCTTGCTTGTGGCTTGCACTCTCTTGCTTTCAACGAACAGCGCCTTTTCCCAGATAAACTGGGGTGGTGAAGTGCACTGCAACCAAGCGCCTTGTCGTTTCCAAATGGCCGCTGGCGCGTGCGCCGAACTTTCAAATGCTGACTCCTTGAACCCGGAGTGCATCTTGAATTGGGCCCGTGCCGGTGATGATGAAGTTCAGGTACGCGCTTTCAATTTGCATCGAGAAGAACTGCAGGCTTGGGTGCCGCAAGAACCGAAGACGATTTTGGCGGTTTCCGGGTGCGAAATGTTGCGCCCGGGCAACCATGGCGCGAAGCATTCTCGGGTGGAAACGATCGAGTTCAGCGGCTGTCTACGAGCGGAATGGCACGCGTCTGTACAGCTCAGCGAGAAATGGGCCTTTGCATTCGAGGCGGGGTTTGAGCAACAATTCAGCGCTGGCGTCGGGCTCGAAGGATGTGCCAAGTACACGCTCAGCGAGGGTCGCGAAATTTCGCTTGTCCCGCAGCCGGGGATCAAAAGCAAGGCTGTCTCGGTCAAGCGCAAGCGCACATTCCGCTACGTATACGACTGGTCCGTCGAACGGCAACTCAATTACAGCTATGAAGTCGATCTGGAGTGCTTTGAGAACCCAACGCATCTCTCGAACGTCACTGCCGATCTAGAGTCGCTACTCAGCTGGAGACTCTGCAGTTCGGGTAGAGAGTTTGACCTCCCGAAGACTGAAAGCGAAGAGACAATCAGCTACATCGATGAGTTTTGTGATGAAGATGAGTTGGGCGACGCGGGCGACGGTGATAGCTTGCAGAATCTTCTCGATTTGTTCGAGTCTGTCTATGGTTACCCGTTCTCCTTCTGCTTGCGCAAAGACTGCGGCTTGCAAAACGACCCCGATATGATTTGGGTCAGCTTTGAAGACTCAGTTACCGCACTCGCCACTCAGCAGTCCGATCCGCTGCGATACATCGCTCTGGCTCCGGGCGAGTGGTACACAACTTGGTATGACCACCCCCCGTGCGATCGCCCTGAGTGTCGAACGTACCTCTCACTTCTGCGTGCCCTGCAGGAGTCGATATCGGGCGGGACGATTAAGAACCCGACTAATCCCACCACAAACCCCGTCGACCGCAAAGACTGGATCATCATTGATTTGGGTACCAACCCATGAGGTGCCGTCTACTCATCGTCGTCCTCTGCACCTACGCCCCGAGTGCAGCGATCGGATCAGATGCCGGAGTGCCCGCTGAGCAAGCCACTGTCGCCGACTCCGAAGCCGACATCGCGCTGCTGGACCTCATTTACGACGATTTCCTCAATGCCCGCACCGCAGGGGACGCAGAAGCAGCCGCTGAACTGTTCGACATCGCTGCGGCGCAAGCTGAAACGACCACGCTCAATCCCCGATCATCGCGCGGCACCCGCTCGCTCTTCGATATCGCGGGCCTGCTCGCGCTGTCCGGGAGATACGCGGAGGGCTCGGTCATCTATGCGAAGGTTCGCGACCACCCGGTCACGGTGCCGTCCGTGCGGCTTGAAGCCGCGGCGGGCAGCACCGCACTCGCGCTCGCTTCGGGCTCCGCAGAACTGGTGGCCCAACAGGGTGCTGCGGGCCGTTTGCTCTCGTCGCAAATCGGAGAACAAGCCCGGGCGGAGCGCCAACACGCCATCGCGCTCGACGCCGCCGCCTACGGAACGCGCGCGGCCCGGCGGTACCTCGACTCTGCGCCGCATCATTTCCAGCCCGAAGACGGGTACCCTTCCTTCGGCCGCTTCGACGACCGACCGGAGTACGGCGCCTGGGTGCCTCACGCGCGAGCGGTGGTCGATCTGCTCGTTCAGAGCGCCGGTGCACTCGACGCCCTCCCCCAAGGCCACGAACCGCGAGCCGCCGATGACGTCGCGACCGTCAGGCTGAGAAGCCACGAGCTGCTCGGCAACATGTCTTCGCTCGTGCACATCACCACGCAGGGCGTCGAGGCGACGGAGACGGACTACGGCGCGCTCGCCGTACGTCATCTGAATAAGGCGTTCCGGCTCATCGAGGAGAGCCCGGGACTTGCCAGCCGTGCGGCACGAGACGACATCGCGCAGGGCATCGTCCGGCACGCTGTCTACGTGCTCCCCGCGGCAGACCGGCCGGAGGCCGTCCGCAATCTCCTAACGTCGGAGTTGCCCCTCGTCGGAGCGGGCGGGGACCTGCTCATTCACATCGATGCCCATTGCTCAGGCCTGCGGAGGCTCGTCGACACGGCGCGTCCAAGCCGGGAGGAGGCCGAGTCGTATCAGGCCATCGCGCGCGACCTGGATGCCGCGTTCACGCGGTGGTTCGACGCCGAGAATCAAGAGCACGAGGCGTACGCGGGCAGCATCGGAGAACTGCAGCTTGTCTACGCGCTCGCGGCCACCTCGCTTGCGGTCGGTGATGTGCATACAGCCGGATCGGCTATCGACGAGCTCGCGAAGCATCCGCGACACAATGAACAGGCGAGCGATGGCAGATACACAATCCAATCGCTCGACCGAATAGCGTCTTCCTACAGCGAGCCACAAGGCAGATCGCTGGAGACGCGCACAACGCCATCAGAGCCAGTAGCCGTGCGCTCCCGGCCCACAGAGCCAGGCGACAGCGAGACGCAGGATCCGCTGGGGATAGCTCTCTTGAGCGGCATCGGCCTCTTGCTGCTCATTGCATTGTTCGTGCGGGTGGCTCGTAAGTAGGCGCGACTGACTCAGGTGAACTGCTTGCGCATCCGCGCGCTCGGGATGTTGAGCTGGTCGCGGTACTTCGCGACGGTCCGGCGGGCGATCTCGATGCCCTTCTCTTTGAGCGCCTTGGAGATCGCCTCGTCGCTGAGCGGCTTGGACTTGTTCTCCTCGTCGATCACCTCGCGCAGGGCGGCCTTGACGGCGTCCCACGACATGTCTTCGCCCGACTCGGTCTGCGTGCCGCCCGTGAAGAAGCGGCGGAGCGCGAAGACGCCGCGGGGCGTCTGGAGGTGCTTGCCGGCGACGGCCCGGCTCACCGTCGCGACGTGGATGCCGAGCTGATCGGCGACCTGCGTCATGGGGAGCGGCTTGAGGGCCTCCCACCCGCGGTCGAAGACGTCGGTTTGTGCTGCGACGACGACGCGGAGGACGCGGAGGAGCGTCTGGCGGCGTTGTTCGAGGGCGTCGATGAGCCACTGGGCGTTGGAGATGTTGGTCTTGAGGAAGTCGCGATCGGTCTTGGGGATCGCGCGGTCCTTGGACATCTTCGCGTACTCGCGGTTCACCTGCAACGAGGGGAGCCCGCCCTCGGTGAGGAAGACGATGTAGCCGCCTTCCTCGTCGTCGTACTCCACGATGGCGTCGGGCACGATGGCGGCGTTGGGCGCACTCACGAGCTCGCGGCCCGGGTGCAGGCGGAGACGCCGCATCTTGCCGAGGGCCTCCTGGATCTCTTCGGGCGTGAGCCCCGCGGCCTGCGAGACCTTGGGGATGCGGTTGTGCATCAGATCCCCCAGGTGCTCGGCGATGAGCAGCCGCACGGTCGGCCTGTCTTCGGGGCCGATAGGCGCCTCGGGGTCCCCCGCCATCGCGTCGAGCTGGAGGAGCAGGCACTCGCGGTGATCTCGTGCAGCGAGGCCGGGCGGGTCGAGGGTGTGCTGGAGCTCATCGAGCGCATCTTCGAAGAGCTCCTGATCGGCCTCTATGCCGTCGCGCTGGGCCTGCTCGCGGATCTGCTCGAGGGGGGCAGAGAGGTAGCCGTCGTCGTCGATGTGCTCGATGAGCAGCCGGCCCGGCTCGACGAGCGGCTCTTCGATATCGGAAAAGGCCCACTGTTCCAGCAGTTGATCGGTGAGCGAGGCGGCCTTGGCAGCGGTGTTGGCCATCGCGTCCATTTTGGCGTCGCGTTCGCCCGCGTTCCGGGAGCTGATGCGGTCGGGCGCGAGGTCGAGCTCGCGCTTGGCGACGGGGCCCGCGTCGTCGAAGGCCTCGGGCTCTTCGCTCTCGAAGTCGGAGAGGCGTTCGAAATCGTCGGCGTTGTCGCCGCCGTCGGAGACATCGAGCTCGCGGTCGCCCGACGATTGCTCGCCCCCGGCGTCTTGCGCGGTGTCTGATTGGTCGTGTTCGGCGTTTTCTGCCGTCTCGAGGGTGACGTTGGACTCGAGCTCTTGGTCGATGCGTTCCTGGAGCTCGATGAGCGACATCTGCAGGATCTCCATGGACTGGATCATCCTGGGGGCCAGCTTCATCGACTGGCCGAGCTTCATCTGCTGGGAGGTATCGAACCGCATCGTGTGCGCGAGTCCTCGTCCGTGAGGGTGCATCGATCCGGGCCGGCGTCGGTGTGCCTGCAAAGCCCGTACCACAGGGTACATCGTCCGCCGGGCACGGGTTCTTTCGCCTCGCACCGCTCCGCGTGACTCCGGGCCCCGCTCAGACCTCTCGGCGGCCCTCGAGGGCGTCTGCGAGCACGGCTTTATTGGTGGCCTCGATCTCCCGGCCTGCGGGCAGGCCTCGGGCGAGACGCGTGATCTTCACACCGAGCGGCGCCAGCACTTCGGAAAGGTACAGGGCTGTGCCGTCGCCCTCGAGTGTGGGCGAGCAGCCGAGTATGACCTCGCGGACGCGTACGCCAGCGGTGTTGGCCTCGGGGTCGCGCACCCGGGCCAGGAGCTGGCTGATCGTGAGATCCCCGGGGGTGATCCCGTCGACGGGCGCGAGGCGCCCCAACAGCACGTGGTAGAGCCCGCGGTACATGCCGGCCTGCTCGATGGCGATGAGATCTTTGGGCTGTTCGACGACGAGGAGCGTGGACCGATCCCGCCGCTCATCGCTGCAGACGGGGCAGAGGTCGCCGTCGGCGAAGTTGAAGCAGATCGAGCAGTGCCGGACCTCTTGCTTCACGTCGCGGATGGCGCGGGCGAGTTCCATCGCGTCGGCCTTGCTCGACTTGAGCATGTGAAAGGCCAAGCGCTCCGCGGACCGGCGGCCGATGCCCGGCAGCTTGCCGAGCTGATGGAGGAGCCTCGTAACCGACTCGGGGTACGCCGCCCCTTCGGGCCCGGGAGCTGGGGAGGGTGATCCCTTGGGCACGTTCAGCCACCGCCCAAGAGGTTGCCCATGCCCGGGATATCGGGCAGGTCGTGCTCGGCAGCGAGCGACCGTATCTCCGCCTGGATGCGGGCTTGGCACGCGCGCAGCGCCTCGTTAGTCGCGTCGGCGATCAAAGTTTCAGCCATGCGCCGCCCCGCGTCGGAGCCCTCGGTGTCGGCACGAAGCCCGGCGATCAGCGCGGGCTCAAGGTGCACCTGCTCGACGTGCATTTTGCCCGTCACCGTGACGCGCACCGCGCCGCCCCCCGCTTCGCCCTCGACGCGGATCGCGGCGATGCGCTGCTGGGCGTCCTCGGAAATCTCGCGCAGCTTCTCTTTGTTGCGCAGCAGGCCCGCGACGGCCCCCATCGCTTTCATCTGATCGAACACGCGTGCCTCCTTGCAAAGTGCGGATCGGTGCGGCGCCCCATCGGTTCCGCCCGGACTACTCGGGTGTCGGATCGTTGGCCTCACCCTGCTCCGGGGCGAGCCGCGGCACGATCCGCGTGACGTTCGCATCGAAGAGCTCGGCGGCCTTCTGGACGACCGGGTGCTTCATCGCCTCGTGCACCTCGCCGGCGGAGGCGTCTTGTGCTGCGGGCCGGCGCTCTTCGTCATCGATGCCCAGGATCGTGAGCTTGACCGGCCGGCCCAGAACATCCGAGAGGGCCGAGAGCAGCCACTTCCTGCGCGAGACGACCAGCGACAACGCTTCACGCTCGTGCAGGCGCAGGGTGATCTGCTTGTCGTCGGCGCTGGCGAACCCCAGGGCCCCCACCGCGATCTCGTCGGCGGTGCGGCCTGAGGCCAGACGCTGGACCTCGGCCCACGCTTCCGCCGGTGTGCGCGGGCTCGGAGCAGCCGATGCGGCATCCGCCCGAGCGGGCGCGTGCTCCGGCTGGGGTGCTGGTCGTGCTGCCGGTGCGATCGGTTGCGACGCGGCCGGCTTGGGCACCGACGTTTCGTCACGGCGCGCGGGCGTAGCTGGCTCCACTGGCGGGGGCGGGGGCGGCGACTGCGGAGGAGAGGCAATCGGTGCGGGGGCAGGAGCTGCGGGCGGCGGCGCCGCCCTTACGCTTTTTTTGCCGGCCCCCCTGCAACACGCGCCGGCTTGCCCTCCAAGAGCGCCGCCACATCAGCAACGCGCTCGGTCTGCGCAAGGCGGACGATCATCGCGTCGAAGAGCGCTCGCGGTGCGGCGCTCGAACGCAGCGAGCTGTGCACCGACTCGCACAACGCGATCATGTGGGTGAGTGCTGCGTCGTGAAAGTGCTGGGCCTGCGCGATGGACTGCGCGCGAGCGTCGCCCGAGAGGGCGACGAGGTCGGAGTCGTCCCCGCACAGGCGGAGCACCATCAGATCGCGCAGATGGTGAGCCAGCGCGGGCAGGATTTGATCGGTGTCGGTGCCGCGCGCGATGAGGGCGTCGGCGGACTCGAGCGCCCGAGCGGGGTCGCCCGAGGCGAAGGAGTCGATGAGTGCGGCGATGGCCTGACGCTCGGGCAGGCCCAGGACGCGCTCGAGCAGCGGGACCGTGAGGCGTTCGCCCGGCTCGCCCGCTGCGATGATGCGGTCGAGGAGCGAGAGCGCGTCGCGCATCGAGCCGTTGCCGAGCCGCGCAACGGCCGCGAGCAGATCGGCGTCGGCCTCGATGGACTCATCACTTGCGATGCGACCGAGGTGATCGGCGATCTCGGGGGCCGTGAGGTTGCGGAAGTCGAACCTCTGGCAGCGCGACTGGATGGTTGCGGGGACCTTGTGCGTCTCGGTCGTGCAGAGGATGAAGACGACGTGCTCGGGGGGCTCTTCGAGGGTCTTGAGGAGGGCGTTGAACGACGCCGTGGAGAGCATGTGCACTTCGTCGATGATGTAGACCTTGCGGCTGCCTCTGAGCGGGCGGTAGATCGCGTTGGCGATGAGGTCGCGCGTCTCGTCGACCTTGGAGTTGGAGGCCGCGTCGATCTCGATCACGTCGGTGTCTTGGCCGCTCATGATGGCGGCGTCTGCCTCTTCGCTGCCTCCTGCGAGGGCCTTGGCGAAGATGCGTGCGGTCGAGGTCTTGCCGACGCCGCGGGTGCCGACGAAGAGGTAGGCGTGGGCGACGCGTCCCTGCTCGATGGCGTTGCCGAGCGAGCGAGCGATCGCCTCCTGGCCCACGAGTTCATCGAACGAGCGCGAGCGGTAGCGTCTTGCGAGGACGGTGTAGGCCATGGTGCGAGTGTACCGGCGGCGCAGGCGCGGAGTGGCGGCGAAGCTAATTGCGCGAATGAAACTGATGGGAGGAGCCCGGCCGAAGCTGGTCGTAAGCAACACGGGCGAGCCCGTGCGGGGACGCGGATC
This sequence comes from uncultured Phycisphaeraceae bacterium, assembly GCA_964576725.1. Classification (GTDB taxonomy): domain Bacteria; phylum Planctomycetota; class Phycisphaerae; order Phycisphaerales; family UBA1924; genus OFTM391. The sequence continues at coordinate 40,090 of CAZNUZ010000007.1, read as the reverse complement.
GACGGCCAGGACACCGCATGCCGGTCGGTTGACGCTTATGGCTGCTGCCGTCAAGCCCTGACCAGGTTCACGGACCGACCCCAAACGGGCCCGGCCGCCGATCTGCGCCCGCGCACAGGCGGGCCCCAACTCTAGTGCGCGATCTCGGGCCGGACCACGGGGCGGCACGCGACTCGGGCAGAAGCCCGGCGGAGCGGGCGGGAGGGGATTATGCTTCCCCGATGGCCGAAGAGACGCGCATGAAGCGAGAGTTCGCCTCCGAGCAGCGCCAGCGGGCGCGGATCGTGCAGACGCTGCGCGCCATGCTCGTCATCCTCATGGCGGTCGTGGGCGCTCTGGGCATCGTCAGCACCTCCGAGGACCAGGGCGCCGACATCCAGCTCGTCTCCTACTGGGTCTTTTATGCGTGCCTGATCGGGCTCTACTTCTTCGTCGTCGTGGGCATCGACCACCTCACGCCCAAGCGCAAGCTCTCCACGATCTCCGGCATCCTCTTCGGCACCTTCGCGGGCATCATCGCGACGCTCCTCCTCTCGGCGGTCATCGACCTCCTGGCCAAGACCTACGGCGTCTTCGACTCGGGCGAGGGCGAGCGGCTGCTCCTCACCGCCAAAGTCATCCTCGGGCTCGGCCTCTGCTACCTCGGGATCACGACCGTCCTCCAGACACAAGACGACTTCCGGCTCGTCATCCCCTACGTCGAATTCGCCAAGCAATTCCGCGGCACCAAGCCGTTGCTCGTCGACACATCCGTGCTCATCGACGGCAGGCTGCAAGAAGTCGCGGCCGCTGCGATCTTCCAGTCGCCGTTCATCGTGCCACGCTTCGTGATCGACGAACTCCAGACTCTCGCAGACTCCGAGGACCGCCTCAAGCGGGCACGCGGCCGGCGCGGGCTCGACATCCTCGCCAAGATGCGCCGCTCCCCGGAGATCAACGTCACGACCGACGAGTTCACGGTCCCCGGGTCGGGCGTCGACCAGATGCTCGTCGAGCTCGCCCAGCAGCTCCCCGCGATCCTCATGACCACCGACACCGGGCTCGCACGCGTGGCTGCGGTCCACGATGTCGCGGTTATCAACGTCAACGACCTTGCCAACGCCCTCAAGCCGAGCGTGCTGCCCGGCGAGAAGATCAACGTCACGCTCATCAAGCCCGGCGAACAGCAAGGGCAGGGCGTGGGCTACCTCGACGACGGCACGATGATCGTCGCCGAGAACGGGGGCCACATGATCGGCGAGCGCGTCCGGCTGACCATCACCAGCGCGATGCAGACCAGCGCGGGGCGGCTGATCTTCGGTCGCCTCGACGAGGACGAGCCCGCGACCGCCTCCAACGCCAGCTGAGCGCTGCCAGTGCCTCGGCCCGCAGGCGCAACTCCCGGCGAGTCGAAACCGCGCCCCGTGCCTCAGGCTGGGACGAGCACCTTCAGCTTCTCGGGAGCGAAGGAGAGATCGATCTTCGGCGCTGCATCGTGCAGCGCCTCGGGGTTCCCCGCCTCGCCATCGAGCTGGTAGGGAACGGGCGAACCGTGGTTGAGGATCTCAACGCACCTCCCCCGCGCGCGCTCGGAGCCGCGGAACGAGTGCTGGAGGCGCGCGCGAGCGAGCGCCATCCACTTGAGCATCCCCGCCCGTGTGCCCACGGGGAAGAAGACCGCGTCGAGTAGGCCGTCGGACATCGACGCGTCTTTCGCGGGGTCGATCCGCAGGGCGTACTGCCTGCAGTTGGCGACAACGATCATGCCCGGGCGATCGTGAACGATGGTCTCCCCGTCTACGCGGAGTGTCAGAGGGGTGTATCCCGGCCTCCACAGCTCCGCCAGGATGTGACGCGTGTAGCTCAGGTGCGAGATAGCACCGGTGCGCTGGGCGGCGAGCCGGTGCACGATGTTGGCGTCCAGACCCACCGAGCACATCAAGAGGAAGGGCACGCCATTGCACACCCCGACGTCGGCCTCCTGGGTCCTCCCGTGGTCGATCGCCCCGAGGAGCGTCTCGGCCCGGCGGTTCATGGCGAACTCGCGGGCGAAGAGATTCTCGGTGCCGAGGGGCCACTGATAGACGGGAACGCCGGCACGGGCGGCGATCGTGGCGTTGGCCTGAACCGTGCCGTCGCCCCCGAGAATGACCAGAAGATCGGCAGTTTCCAGGTGCTCGGGCAGGCGATCACGCTGGCCCTCGGGCCCGACATCGACCGGTGTAACCGAGTGCCCCGCAGCCTCGAGCGTTGACGTCACCACCGTCGCTGCGGGGGCGGCCTTGCCCTTGCCGGCGATCGGGTTGAAAACCAAGGCGGCGTGCACGGATCCCTCGCTCGGCTGGGGGGCAGGTTACGGGCGGCGGACGCCCGGAGGAACGGGTACGGTACACCCATGCATCGACACAATGCCCCCCGCTGGGCGAGACGATTCGGATCCTTCCACACCGCGACTCTCGTCGCCGCGTCGGGTGCACTCGCACTGACGCCCGCGGTGGCCGCACAGACGGCGGGCAGCGGTACCTACACCCTGCGCGACGGCGCGGGCTGGGTCGCCGACGGAGAAGCAGAGGCCCCGAGCGCGGACGAGGCCGAGATCCGCCGCATACGCACACTGCTCGCCGACGACCGAGCCTCGGAGGCGCTCAGCGCACTCAACGCCTTCATCGAGAGCGCCGAGAGCGACGGCAGCGCGTACCTGCCCGAGGCCCTGCTGCTTCGGGGCGACGCGAAGGTAGCGCGGGATGAGGAATTCGACGCGCTCTACGACTACGAACGCCTGCTCCGCAGCTTCCCGAGCAGCGAGCACTTCGTCACCGCGAACGAGCGCGAGCTCCGCATCGCCGAGATGTACCTGAGCGGGCTCCGGCTGCGCTTCTTCGGGATGCGCATCATCGATGCCTCGGATATCGCCATCGAGCTGCTGATCCGTGTGCAGGAGCGCGTGCCGGGCAGCGAGCTCGCGGAAGAGGCCGCGATCATGCTCGCGGATTACTACTACAAGAAGCGTGAGATGCGTCTCGCCCGCGAGGCCTACGAGCTCTACCTCCTCAACTTCCCCGAGGGCCCGAACCGCCTGCGGGCGGAGAGGAGGCTCATCTACGCGGACATGGCCCGGTTCAAGGGCCCGCGCTACGACGGCTCCGCGTTGCAAGACGTTCGCTTGCGCATCCGCGAGTTCGAATCGCGCTTCCCCAACGAGGCGGCGGCGAGCGGGATCAACGAGGGCCTCGTCGCCCGCATCGACGAATCGACCGCGGCCCAGCTCCTCGAGAGCGCCGAGTGGTACATCAACCAAGGCGATGACGCCGCGGCGCGGTACACGATCCGGCGCATGCTCCGGGCGCACCCCGAGACGATCGCCGCCCAAGCCGCGATGAAGATCATGGACGACCGCGGGTGGCTGTACGAGCTCCCCAGCGACTCGGAGCCTGCACTTCAAGACAGCGTGACCGTGGAGGGCAATCTCGCGGACCAGGTCGAGGTGCTCGACGGAGAAGGCACGCCCACGCCGGAACAAGGCAAAGAGCCCAGCGGGGGCACGCCCTGATGCGCACTCTCTTGGCCGTCCTCTCAGCGCTACTTCTTGGATCCGCCACGCTCCCGATGAGCGGGTGCGGCGGGTATGCCCTGCAGTCCTCGTACGACACCGGCGTGCAGAGCGTCTATCTGCCCATGTTCGACAACAACACCTTCGCGCACGGGCTCGAGGCCGAACTCACCGAGGCGATCGCCAAAGAGATCCACCGGTCGACGCCCTGGCGCGTATCGAGCAGCCCGGCTGCCGACACGGAGCTCCGCGGCGCGGTGACGGGCATCGACAAGCGCGTGCTGAGCACGAGCAGAGACTCAGGACTCTCGCAGGAGCTCGCGTCGGTGATCGTGGTGAGCTTCCAGTGGGCCGACGCGGACACAGGCCGGGTGCGCGTCGCCAAACGCAACTTCCGCGCCGCCGAGCCTTACGTTCCCGCGATCGGTGCCCAGGAGCGCGAGGACATCGGGCGATCGGCGGCCATCGACCGCCTTGCGAAGGACATCGTCGCTTCGCTGCGCACCGATTGGTAAACCGCCTTCTCCGCGCAGGATCGACCCGTCGGCAAGCCCGGAGCGAAACCGACCGATGATTCTCAGCGAACCCGGTTGCGCGGGCATACCGCCCTGCGCTCGGACCCCGTTCGGGTGATCCGGAGGGTGCGCGCCTATCGTGCATTCCGATAAGACCGCGCGGTGCACACCCGCGACGCCAAGGACGTAGAAGAACACATGACCTCGAACGGCACACCCCAGTCTCCCCCGCCCTCGAACGACAAACGCCAGGGCCCCCCAGCCCCCGGGCAGGGCCCCAAGCCCGTTGCACCCGTGCGCTCGAGGCCGCCCGTCGCGTGGCTGATGCTCATCGTGATGGTGATCCTGGCGCTGCTCATCGTGCAGTCGATGGGTTCATCTCGCCAGGGTGTCGATTGGGCCGAGTTCCAGGCGCTGCACCAGGAGGGCTCGCTCTCGGACATCCGCGTGGAGGGTTCCAAGATCATCGCCACGCGCGCCGAGACTTCGGCCGACGCCAAAGCGGGTGAGATCGAGTTCGTCTTCACGCCCGGCGCGACCGAGTTCTACATCGAGAAGGTCGACGAGCTGACCCAGGGCGAATTCGAGCAGGTCATGCCGAGCGCCTTCATGCAGTTCTTCATGGGCACGCTCATCTGGCTGCTGCCATTTGTGCTCATCATGTTCCTCCTGTGGTTCTTCGTCATCCGGGCCGCTCGCGGTGCGGGTGGCGGGCCGGGCGGGATGCTCGGCTCATTCGGCAAGTCGCGGCACCGCGTGCTCGCCAAGGAATCGACCAACGTCACCTTCGCCGATGTCGCGGGCGTCGAAGACGCCAAGGAGGAAGTCACCGAGCTCGTCCGCTTCCTCAAGAACCCCAAGCGCTTCATGAGGCTCGGCGGGCGCATACCGCGCGGCGTGCTCCTCGCGGGCCAACCCGGCTGCGGCAAGACCATGCTCGCCAAGGCGATCGCCGGCGAGGCGGACGTGCCCTTCTTCAGCATCTCCGGCTCGGACTTCGTGGAGATGTTCGTGGGCGTCGGCGCGAGCCGCGTGCGCGACCTCTTCAAACAAGCCAAAGAGTCGGCCCCCTGCATCATCTTCCTCGACGAGATCGACGCCGTCGGCCGCAAGCGCGGCAGCGGTTTCAGCTCGGGCGGGCACGACGAGCGCGAGCAGACGCTCAACGCCATCCTCGTCGAGATGGACGGCTTCGAGAGCTCCGACCAGGTCATCGTCATCGCGGCGACCAACCGCCCCGACGTCCTCGACCCCGCTCTCACGCGCCCCGGTCGCTTCGATCGCCAGGTCGACGTCCACGCACCCGACGCGAAGGGCCGCCTCGAGATCCTGCGCGTGCACGCGAAGAAGGTGAAGCTCGGCCCCGACGTCTCGCTCGAGGCCGTCGCCCGGGGGACGCCCATGTTCTCCGGCGCCGAGCTCGCGGCGATCATCAACGAGTCGGCGATCATCGCAACCATGGCCGAGAAGGACGCCATCGAACAGGCGGACCTCGAGGAAGCGCGCGACAAGGTCCGCTACGGGCGCTCCAACCGCTCGAGGAAGTTCGAGGAGAAGGAGCGCATCGCCACGGCGTACCACGAGGCGGGCCACGCGGTGCTGCAGATGCTCCTCCCCGACGCCGACCCGCTGCACAAGGTCACGATCATCCCGCGCGGGCAGTCGCTCGGTTCGACGATGAGCCTGCCCGAGAAGGACCGCTACGGCTACGGCGCACGCTGGCTGCTCGCCACGATGCGCGTTGTGTGCGGCGGTCGCATCGCCGAGAAACGCAAGACCGACGACATCTCGTCCGGCGCCGCGATGGATATCCAGATGCTGACCTCCTCCGCACGGGCGATGGTCCTCGAGTGGGGCATGTCCGACAAGCTCGGATTCGTCCGCTACACGCCCACCGACTCGGGCGCGATGTACCAGGAGCGTGAGTACTCCGAGGCGACGGCGACCCTCATCGACGATGAGATCCGCCGCTTCGCAGACGAGGCCTACCGCGACGCCGAGCGCATGCTCGACGAGGACTGGGACAAGGTCGTGGCGGTCGCCGAGGCGCTGCTCAAGTACGAGACCCTCAACGCCGACGACGTGGCAGCGCTCATGCGTGGCGAGTCGGTGGATAAGCCGACCGTGAGCGACCTCCTCGCCGCCGAAGCCGCCAAGCTCAAGGCGGGCAAGCTCGCGGACGCGTCTGCCGAAGAGCACGCGGGCAAAGAGTCCGAGGAGAACGAGGACGGTCTCGACGGGCTACCCTCCCCCGCCTGATCCCCTCGGCGTTCGTATCTACCACCGTCGGCTAACACTGTGACACCGGGAGTTGCGCATGAGCAGGGAGACCATCGGCCTGCCCGAGGATGTATGGCGATACGTCGCTGACCATACCCCGGAGCACCCCGCACTCCGCGCGTGCCGGGAGCGCACCGCCCAGCACCCCAAAGCCGTCATGCAGATCGCGCCCGAGCAGGGCCGGCTCATGGCCTGTTTCGCCCAGCTCACCGGCGCCACCCGCTACCTCGAGGTGGGCACCTTCACCGGGTACTCCTCCCTCGCAGTGCTCCTCGCGATGGGCGGTGAGGGCCGGGCGACCTGCTGCGACGTCTCGGCGGAGTACACCGAAGAGGCAAGGCGGGCCTGGACCGAGGCGGGTGTCGCAGACCGCGTGGACCTGCGCATCGGCCCCGCGCTCGACACCCTCGCGGGTCTGATCGAAGCGGGCCACACCGGCAGCTACGACATGGCCTTCATCGACGCCGACAAGCCGCCGACACTCGAGTATTACGAGCACTGCCTCGCCCTGGTACGCCCGGGCGGGCTCGTGATGATCGACAACGTGCTGAACGATGGCCGGGTGGCCGACGCGGACGATAAATCAACCAACGCCGTCACGATGCGCGAGGTCAACACCTTCCTGCAGCAAGACGAGCGCGTGGATGCCACGCTCATCCCCATCGCCGACGGTCTGCACGTCGCGCGCAAGCGCTGAGCGTGTCAGAGGCCCACGCCAGGGTCCGAGCCGCAGAACCGTGATTCGAAGAACGCGCCGGCGAGGGCGGCTGCGATGAGCGCCGCCCCGGCCGTCCCGCTGAAGAGCGCCGGCATGAAGAAGGGTGTCTCCCGGAAGTCCGCAATCAGTTCGTCCCGCTGCGCGTCCGTGAGTTCGACGCTGGAGTTGAGCAGGTCGTACGCGCTCTCGCGGTGGACCGACTCGGCGTACAAGAGCCCCAGCGCCACACTCACGCACGAGACACCCACGAGCGCCGCTGAGATGATCAGAAATCGCTTCATAGAGCTCTTCCCCCAAATGTGCGCCCGCTGGGGGCTCACCCTTTGCTGGCGGCCTTTGCCCACGAGTCCTTGAGCGAGACCGTCTGGTTGAACACCGGCTTCTCCGCGGTCGAGTCGGGGTCGAGGCAGAAGTAGCCGGTGCGTTCGAACTGGACCCGCTCGATGCCGTCGGCCCACTCGGCCTGACCCGCGGTGTGCCAGTTGGGCTCGAGCATCGCGCCTTGTACGACGCGCACCGACTCGGGGTTCAAATCGTCCTTCGGGTCGCCGGTGCGCTTGCCGGGCGCGGGATCGTTGAAGAGGCGATCAAACCGGCGCACCTCGACCTGGACAGCGTGATCGGCGCTGACCCAGTGCAGCGTGCCCTTCACTTTGCGCACCTTGCCCTCCGCGTCGGCGGGCGGCGAGTCGCCGCCGCGGGTCTGCGGGTCGTAGGTGCAGCGGAGCTCGGTGATGTTGCCCGCGTCGTCCTTGATCACCTCGTTGCAGGTGATCCAGTAGCCGTAGCGCAGCCGGACCTCTCCGCCCGGCCGCAGACGGAAGAACTTCTTGGGTGCGTCCTCCATGAAGTCCGCGCGCTCGATGTAGAGACGCCCCGAGAAGGGCACCTCGCGCTCGCCCGCGGACTCGTCCTCGGGGTTGTTGATCGCCTTCATCGTCTCGGTTCGGCCGGGCTCGCCCTCGTCGTCCCAGTTGGTGATCGTCACGAGCAGCGGGTCCATCACGCACATCCGCCTCGGCGCACGGGCGTTGAGATCCGCGCGGACGGCGTTCTCGAGGAGGCCAAAGTCGTGCGAGGCGTTGAACTTCGTCACGCCCACGCCCACACAGAAACTCCGGATCGCCTCCGCCGTGTAGCCCCGGCGGCGCATGCCCGCGACCGTCGGCATCCTCGGATCGTCCCAGCCGGAGACGGTCCCCGCGTCCACGAGGGCACGCAGGTGCCGCTTCGAGGTGATGACGAACGTCGGCGCGAGTCGCGCGAACTCGATCTGCTGCGGGTGGTGGATCGGCTCGGCCCCGCTGCGGGCTTCGTTGATAGCCTTGATGAACCAGTCGTAGAGCGGGCGGTGGTCCTGGAACTCGATCGAGCAGAGCGAGTGCGTGATGCCCTCGAACGAGTCTTCGAGGCCGTGCGCCCAGTCGTACATCGGGTAGACGTGCCACTTGTCGCCCTGGCGGTGGTGCGGGGTGTTGAGCACGCGGTACATCACCGGGTCGCGGAGGTTGATGTTTCCCGAGGCCATATCGATCTTGGCGCGGAGGACGCGCTCGCCGTCGGCGACCTCGCCATCGACCATGCCCCGGAACAGAGCGCGGTTCTCCTCGGGCGTGCGATCGCGGAAGGGCGAGGGCGTGCCGGGCTTCTTGAGATCACCCCGGCCCGCGCGGATCTCGTCGGGCGTCTGGTCGTCGACGTACGCATTGCCCGCGTCGATGAGCGCGAAGGCGCACACGAGCATGCGCTCGAAGTAATCCGAGGCGTAGAGCACGCCCGCGTCGTGCGCTTCCCCGTCGCAGCCGGGCCACTCGTATCCGAGCCAGCGGATGTCCTCGATGATCGAGTCGACGTACCGCTGCTCCTCTTTGGCGGGGTTGGTGTCGTCGAAGCGGAGGTTGCACGCGCCGCCGAACTCCTCAGCGAGCCCGAACGAGGTGCTGATCGCTTTCGCGTGACCGATGTGGAGGTAGCCGTTGGGCTCGGGCGGGAAGCGCGTGCGCACCACGCTCCGATCGCCCGGAGCCCCCCACCGCCCCGCAGCGATGTCCGCGTCGATCGCCTGCTGGATGAAGTGTCGCGGCGTCTCGGGGGAGGCTTCGGAGAAAGTACCGGGGTGTGTGGCGCTGTCTGTCATGGGCGAAGAATAGCCACTACGCCCGCTAGACTCTTGCGATGCCCGCCCCGCATCACGCAAGTCGCTACACCGCCCAGATCGACTCCCCCCTCGGCCCGCTCGCTGCCCGCGCCTCGGAGAAGGGCATCACCGAGCTCCGGTTCGGCGCGCTCGCCAGCGAGCCCCTGCCGGGCGGGGTGCTCGGCCAGCTGGCCGATGAGCTCCGCGCCTACTTCGCTGGGTCGCTGCGCGTGTTTCGCGTGCCACTCGACGCACGGGGGACGGAATTCGAACAGCGCGTCTGGGGCGAACTGCTGCGCCTCCCCTGGGGCACCACGACGAGCTACGGGCAGATCGCCCACAGGCTCGGCATGCCGGGCGCGTCGCGGGCCGTCGGGCGGGCAAACGGCTCGAACCCCGTCGCCATCGTGATCCCCTGCCACCGCGTGATCGCGTCGACCGGCAAGCTCCACGGCTACGCGGGCGGGCTCGACAACAAGCGGGCACTCCTCGAGCTCGAACACGCATCGCTCTTCGCGCACTGATCGGGCAGAGATCGCGCAGGGGTACTCCGTGCTCAGCCGGCGTGGGCCGCCATGCGCTCGAGGCAGGCATCGATGCGTTTCAGCACCTCACCCTCTCCCAGGGCCGCGAGTGTGGGCCCGATCGCCGGGCTCACCGCAGCACCCGTCAGAGCGATGCGCACAGGCTGGGCCACCTTGCCCATGCCCAGACCCGACTCCTCCGCGACGCGCTCCGCGCAGGCGTGCAGCGCCTCGGCCGACCAATCGCCTTGCTGGGCGAGCGCTTCACGCAGGGCGCGCAGGCCCTTCAAGCCCTCGCCCTCGTTCTTGAGCAGGAACTTCTTGGTCGCCTTCTCGTCGTAGTCGAGGGGGGCCACAACCGCGAAGCGGCAGCGGTCGGCCGCGTCGCGCAGCGTCTTGGACTGCGGGTGCACCGCCTTGAGCAGTTCAGCTCGAACATCCTTCACCTCGGGCGCGTATAGCGGCGCCCAGGCGCGGAACCGCTCGATAAAGGCGCTCGTCTCGAGGGCCGCGATGAAGTCCATGTTGAAGGAGAGCAGCTTCTTGCGATCGAAGCGCGTGTTGGACTTGCCGATCTTCTCCACGCTGAATTGCTGGGCGAGGAACGCAGCATCGAAGTGCTCGCGCTCGCTGCCGTCCTCGTTCTTCGGCGGTGTCCACCCGAGGAGAGCGATGTAGTTGACGATCACCTCGGGCAGGTAACCCGCTTCTACGAAGTCCTTCACACTTACTTCGGGCAGATCAACTCCGACCGCCTCGGCGACCGCCTCGAGCTGCGCGGGCTCGAGCTGACGTTTCTTGTCCTTGAGCCACTTGGCGAGCTCGTCGGGATCGACCGCCTCAGCCGGCACGGATTCAGCGCCCGCCTGCTTCACCGCATCGCGGGCGGCCTGATCGCGCTCCCGCTTGCTCATCTTCGCGCCGCGGTCGTTGAAGATCAGCGGCATGTGCGCATAGGTCGGGGTATCAAAGCCCAGCGCCTCTTGGAGCGCGACGTGCTTGGGCGTGTTGGAGAGGTGCTCTTGGCCGCGCAGGATGTGGGTGACGCCCATGAGCGCATCGTCGACGACCACGGCGAAGTGGTACGTCGGGAAGCCGTCGGCCTTGCGGATGACGAAGTCCTCGAGTTCGCCGGGCCCGAACGTCACCTCGCCCAGCACCGCGTCCTTGACCGTGTGCGCCTTCGACTGGTCGGCGGCGAAGCGGATCACGCAGGGCTCGCCCGCCTCCATGCGACGCATCGCCTCGTCGCGGTCGTAACCCTCGGGTGCGCGGTAGACGAAGTTGCGCTTTTCGTTCTGAGCCGCTTCGCGCATCGCAGCGAGTTCCTCGGGGCTATCAAACGCTGGGTAGGCCCGGCCCGAATCGAGGAGGCGCTTGAGATGCTCGTTGTAGAGCCCGATCCGCTTCGACTGCTCGTAGGGCCCGACGCTGCGCTCGTCGCCACCGATCGTCGCGCCGGCGTGCTCGAAGGCGGGGCCGTCGTCCCAATCGAGGCCCAGCCACGCGAGATCGGCGAGGATCGCGCGGGCCGACTCGTCGGAGGAGCGGGCCTGGTCGGTGTCCTCGAGGCGGATCAGGAACCGCCCCCCCATCGACCGGGCGAGGGCCCAGCAGAAGAGGGCGCTGCGGGCGCCGCCGATGTGAAGATCGCCCGTGGGCGAGGGGGCGAAGCGAGTGACTGCGGGCGTGTTGCTCATGGCCCCACGATAGCCGCGCCGCTCGCCCGCGCGCGGTACGATCGCCCTCCCGCCGATCATCGGCGTACCCACGAAACCCGCACCCGCACAAGGCACCACCTGGAGAGCGTCATGCCACTCGTCGTCACCGGAACCGTCGGCATCGATTCGATCGAGACACCCTTCGAGAAGCGCGAGCGGGTGCTGGGCGGGTCGTCGGTGTACTTCGCAGCAGCAGCGAGCTTCTTCACGGGCGTCCGCCTCGTGGCCGCCGCCGGCGAGGACTTCCACGACGACTACCACGCCATCCTCCGAGGGTTCGACAACATCGACGTCGCGGGCCTCGAGATCCGCAAGGGCTCCAAGACCTTCGCCTGGGGCGGCAAGTACTTCGACGACTGGAACCAGCGAGAGACCCTCTTCACCGAGCTCGGGGTCCTCGGCGAGCACGCGCCCAAGGTGCCCGAGGCCTACGCCGACTCGAAGTTCGTCTTCCTCGCCAACAGCCACCCCGCCGTTCAGCGCGAGTTCCTGAGGGCCCTGCCGCAGCGCGTCTTCTCCGTCGCCGACACGATGAACCTCTGGATCGAGACCGAGCCCGACGAGCTGCGCAAGCTCCTCACCGAGGTCGACGGTCTGATCATCAACGATGAAGAAGCCCACCTGCTCACCGGCATCCGCAACGCGGTCCGCGCGGGCAAGAAGATCATCGCCGAGATGGGGCCGATGTTTGTCGTTATCAAGAAGGGCGAGCACGGGTGCGTGCTCGTGCACGACGAGGGCGTGGCCGTCCTGCCCGCCTACCCGGTCGAGGAGGTCGCCGACCCGACCGGCGCCGGCGACTGCTTCGCGGGCGGGATGATGGGCCACCTCGCCGCAGCCCACTCGGCGGATATGAACGTCTCGCTCGCCTCCGTCCAGCAGGCCCTCGCCCACGGGACCGTCATCGCCAGCTTCGCCATCGAGAGCTTCAGCCTCGACCGCCTCGCGCAGCTCGAGCCCAAGGAAGTCGCTCAGCGCTATCAGCACTTCCAGGACATCGCCAAGGTCTGAGGCCCCGCCTCGAGCACCTCTCCAGCGACGGGCGCTCGACGCACAAGCACGCACGGGAACTGGTGAACGTCTGAGAGCCCCAGCCCCCCTCGCCCTCAGAACTGCGCAGCCGACGGATACCCCGCAGCCCGTCGCCACTGGCTCATCTGCCCGAGGTGGTACCCCTCGTGGTACGCCAGCATGTAGAACGCGCCGTGACCGATCGTCGGCCAGAACGAGCGGTAATCCTCGATCGGGAACGCTCGAGCGAGGTACTCGTCGCTCACCGAGCCGAACCGGTCGGAAACGAGCGCGTGCAGGCGCTCGAGCTCGGCCAGTAGCTCGGATTTCGTGGCGTAGGCCGAGCGTTCGTTGGTGATCGGTACGCCCGGAGAGCTGACCTTCGCCCACGCTTCGGGCACGCCGGCCATCGGCGCTTCGGCGCCCGACTCATCGAGGAACTGGGCCGCCATGCCGGAGCCGACGCACAGGTGGCTCAGGGTCCAGCCGGCGTGCTTGGCGTCGGAGTACGGGGCGGAGACGAAGTCCGCGCAGTCGACGTCGGCGACGAGTCGCTGGGCGGCCTCGAGGGTCATGGCGTAGGTGCCGAGGATGGCTTCGCGCATAGGGCGTGTTCCTTGCTTCGGGATCGCGGGGCTGGGGTGCCCGCTGAACTCAGATGAGGCCCTTGGCCCCGAGCCAGCGCTCGGCGTCGAGGGCGGCCTGGCAGCCCATGCCTGCGGCCGTCACCGCCTGGCGGTACTCCGCGTCGGCGACATCGCCCGCAGCGAAGACGCCGTCGATGTTCGTCGCGCTGTGGCGGTGCTTGAGGTCGATGTACCCCGCGTCGTCGAACTCGAGCCCCGACTCCTTGAGGAACTTGGTCGCGGGCGTGTGGCCGATGGCGACGAAGAGCCCCTTGATATCCAGGCGCGAGCGCTCTCCGGTCACGGTGTCCTCGAGCTCGACGCCCTCGACGAACTCATCGCCGTGCACATCGACGACGACTTTGTTCCACAGCACCTCGGCGTTGTCCTTCGAGAGGAAGCGCTCTTGCATGATCTTCGAGGCGCGGAGCTCGTCCCGGCGGTGGATGATGTAGACCTTCGAAGCGAACTTGGTGAGGAAGGTGGCCTCTTCCATCGCGGTATCGCCGCCGCCGATGACCGCGAGGGGCTGGTTGCGGAAGGGCGGGAGCGCACCGTCGCAGACGGCGCAGGCCGAGACACCGCCGCCCGAGCGGGCGAGGCGCTGCTCGTTGGGGAGGTTGAGCCAGTTGGCCGTCGCGCCCGTAGCGATGATGACCGAGTGGGCCCGGACCGTCTCGCCGCCCGAGGTCTTCATGGTGAAGGGGCCCGCGGAGAAGTCGACCTCGGTGATGTCCTCTTCCTTGATCACGGTACCGAATCGCTCGGCCTGATCGCGGAACTTCTGCATCATGTCGGGCCCGGTGACACCGTCGGGGAAGCCAGGGTAGTTCTCGACGTCGGTCGTGAGCATGAGCTGCCCGCCCGGGAGGATGGGCCCGGGGTCGTTCTTCGCGACGCCGACGTAGCAGACGGGGTCGAGGTTGGCCCGGGCGGCGTAGATCGCCGCGGTCCAGCCGGCGGGGCCCGAACCGATGATGACCAGCTTGTGCACGCCGTTGTCCGTCTCTGCCATGTCCCTGCTTGCTCCTTTGGGTCTGAATCGGGCCGGGCATCCTAAACGACAACACGCCGGCCCGCGTCAGCGAACCGGCGTGCGTTGCCGATTGTTCCGAAGTGATCGGGCCCGCCTGCCCGCTCTCAGGCGGGCGGGCTGGCCTGCGGGGGGCCTCATACGGCCCTACGAGCGGCCGCAGCGGGTCCAGGCGGGTTACATGCCGCCGGAGATCTCGCGTGTGAGGCTCATCACGGGGGGCCAGAAGAGGACGTCATCGCCGCCCGCGCCGACCTTGGCCGCACGGTTGTCGAGGCCGTCGGGCCCCGTGGAGTAGAGGAGGAAGGTCGTGTCATCGAGGAGGACGGTGCCCGACTTCCCGCCGGCATCGCCCGCCATGCCGCCCATGAGGCCGGCCATCATGCTGGGGTCCAGGTCGCCCATGTTCGCCATGACATCGCGCACCAGGCCCATGACCGGGTTCACGACCTCGTCGACGATCATGTGTTCCATCGTCACGATCTCGAAGTCCTTCACCTCCTGCGGGGTGATGGTCTCGTTGTTCTTGACACGGGTCATCATCGCCTGCGTCTCGGGCATGCCGACCCAGCGGGCGACCACGTCGCCGAGGACGCTTTGGACCTGCCCCATGTCGATGCCGAACATGCCGGCCATCGCACTCATCTGCTGGAGTTCAGCCGCACTGCCGCCCGCGTTCATGAGTTCCATGATCTTCTGCGAAGCGTTGGAGGCGGTCACATCGGCATCGATCAGCGGCTGGAGCAGCCCGAGCATCTCGTCGACGTCGGCCGCGACTGCTGGGCTGTTGCGGGCCTCGTCGACAAGCGCCTGCCGGAGCTTGGGAACGTCCACCGTCATGGTCTGGAGGTCGATAGCCTCCATCACGCCGTCGGGGACAGCCTCCATACCAGGCATACCGGCGCCGCCCATGCCGGTCATATCCATGCCCGACATGTCGAAATCACCCATGTCCATGCCCGACATATCGAAGTCGCCCATGTCCATGCCGGACATGTCGAAATCGCCCATGTTCATGGCGGCGAGATCTTCGCCGTCGGTCCAACCGAGGGGCTGCTCGGCGGTGAGAGCGGCGAGTGCCCGGCCCAGGTTCTGAGGCCGGACGCCCGCTGCGCGGATCGTGCCCTTGCGGTCGGTGATGACGGCGTAGGGGAAGTAGGGCAGCGCGTAGGCTTTCTTTGCGTCGCCCGAAGTATCGAGCGCGGTGGGGTAGGCCATGCTGTGCTGATCGGCGGTGCGGGCCATGATGCCGCCGCCGTTGCCGTTATCGCAGATAGCGATAAAGCGCACACCCTGCGACTTGTACTGGGCGTAGTTCTCGTTGTTGGAGGGGATGGACGCCTTGCACGGGCCGCACCAGGTCGCCCAGAAGATCGTGACGACGATATCGCCCCGCATCTGAGCCATCGTGGTCGGGCCGTCGTTGTTGTTGTGCCAGTTATCGAGCGAGATCTCGGGAGCGGGCCGGCCGATCAGGGCGGTGACGGCGGGGATCTTCTCGCTGACTTCGCGCATGACCGCGTCGGCGGCGCCGCCCGCGGGGGCCGAGGCCTCGAAGAGGCTCACGCCCTCGGGGGGCAGGCCGATCTCCACGGTGTAGGGGACGGGGTCCTCGCGGCGGAGGTCCCACTCCTGATCGCGGATGGGAACCCAGTAGTTCATGTCCATGTGCACGTCGCGGAACCGGCGGTCCCAGTGGTACGCGTCCTTGGGCATACGGCTCACGTACGTCGGCTCGATGCCCGAGATCTGCGGCGGGAACTTGCCCTCGGCCTTCCGGAACGCAACCACGCCAAGAGACGCAACCGTGCCGGCGAGATCGTTCTCGAGCGCCGTACGGATGCCGACGAGATCCTCAAAGTCCTTCGCGAGCAGGTAAGCAACAGAACGCGACCGGCCGTCGAGGCGGCTCAGGATCGGGGTCGTCTTGAGCAGATCGTCCTGGTACCCGGGGACGGCCCACCGCGCAGCGAAGTCGCCGAAGACATCTTCGATGGTGTCGGCCTGATCGACCGCGTTAGCCTGCGACTGCGCGACCTCGCGCCACAGGGCGGCCTCGGAGAGGCGGCGAAGAGGCCGCTCACCGGCTTCGACCTCGGCGAGCGTGCTGCCGAAGTCGTTGACCGACGCCGGGCCGCGCGAGGCGAAGGTCTTCTGGATGATCTGCAGGGCGGCGAATTTGTTCGCGTCGGGGAACGACATCAGCCGCGGGCGGAGGCGGCGCGCATCGAAGGCGTCGATCGCCTCCTTCAGATCGTCGCTCTCGAACGCCTCGGGGAAGGTGTAGACCACGTCACGCGTACGCTCGGAGGCGATCCGCATGATGCTGTATGCGAGCTTGGCCTCTTCCACGCCCGGACGCTCTGCGAGCATGCGGCCGAGACGTGTCACCGCGACGAGCGTCTCGATGGCGGCCTCGCCCTCGCCCTCGTCCGACAAGCGCATCGCCTCGACGAGGCCCAACGCGACCGCCCACTGCAGACGCTCGGTGTAGTGCGGGATGGCGTTGGCGATCAGGCCGCCCGGGACCTCGATCCAGAGCCCCGCCTCGGCCCACTCCGCGTTGGCGGGCTCCGTCTCGTACTGCATGCCGAAGACGTACTCCTCACGCGAATCGGGGTCGGCGAGGGTCCGCAGGGCCTCGAGCACCGCCTGCTGCTCGTCCGCGCGGGCCCAACGCTCGAGCCTGCCCCAGCTCGACGAGCCGGGCGCCACGAGCAAGACCGCATCGAGTTCGGGGCCGACCTCGACCGAGACGGGGGGCGCCTTCATCTCCGCTAGGGCAGGGAAGAGCACGTCCTCCGCCGAAGAGGTGCCCGGCGAGACGGCAGCGCGGAGATTGACCTCCTTGAGCCAGTCGCCGCTGTGCGGGTTGAAGTTCGCACGAGACTGCCCGTAGGCGGGCATCGCAGCAGCGATGAGCACCGCGGGGGCGAGCACGCGGCTCAGGGTTCGCGATAGACGCATGATTCGGGTACCTCCGAAGGGTCGGGGTTGTGCTGCGGGTGCAGCGATAGCAGCTATGCGGCGTTCGACGCCCACAGAGGGGCGCTGTTCTCTGCCCTCATACTACCGGCAGGAGCGGGTCGCGCCACACCTGATTCCGGAGGCCCCGTACACTCCCTGCATGCACCCCGTCCGCCGGATCTATCTGGATAACGCTGCTACGAGCTTCCCCAAGCCCCCCTGCGTCCATGAGGCGATGGCCCGCTACGCCACCACCCTCGGGGCCTCCCCCGGGCGCGGCGCCTACGAAGAGGCCCGCCAGTCCGCCGAGCTCATGCAGTCTGCCCGCAGCTCGATCGCCCGCTTTATCGGGGCGGAGAGCCCGGAGAGGGTGATTTTCACCCTCAACACCTCCGATGCGCTCAACCTCGCCCTCCGCGGCCTGCTCGAAGGGCTCCCCCCCCAAACCACCGGATCGCCGCTCCCACACGTCGTCACGACCGAGATGGACCACAACTCGGTCCTGCGGCCTCTCAACGCGCTCGAGGAACAAGGGCGCCTGACCCAGACCCGCGTGCCCGTCGACCCCGAAACGGGCATCGTCGACCCGCAGGCCGTCCTGAACGCCGTCCGCCCCGAGACGTTTCTCGTCGCGGTCGTGCACGCGAGCAACGTGACCGGCTCACTCCAACCGATCGAGCAGATCGGGGCAGGCTGCAGCGAGAAGGGTGTCCCGCTCCTCGTCGACGCGGCCCAGACGATCGGCCACATGCCCATCGACGTGCGCACGATGAAGGTCGATCTCCTCGCCTTCCCCGGGCATAAAGGGCTGCTCGGACCGCTCGGAACCGGCGGGCTCTACATCCGCCCGGGGCTCGAATCACGCATCGAGCCGGTGCGCCACGGCGGGACGGGCTCGGTCAGCGAATCCGACCGCCAGCCGGACACTCTTCCCGACAAATACGAGCCGGGCTCGCACAACGCGATCGGCCTCATCGGGCTCGGAGCCGCGGTCGGGTGGATCACCGAGCGCGGCATCGACTCGCTCCACGAGCACGAACGCCTGCTCACGGGTGTCTTTCTCGAGGAATTCCTCGCGGGCGGCTCGCCCCCCGCGGGTATGAGGCTGCTCGGGCCGCACACACCCGAGGGGCGCGTGGGCGTCTTCGCGATCACGCTCGAAGGCGTTACGCCGGCCGAACTCGCGGACCGTCTCGAGTCGGACTTCGGGGTGCTGTCCCGCTCGGGGCTGCACTGCGCGCCGGGTGCGCATCAGACCTTTGGCACGCACCCCGAAGCGGTCGGCAACGAGATGGCCGGCGCAACGCGCCTGAGCGTGGGCCCGTTTGTCACCGTGGATGACATTGCCCACGCCGCCCGGTCGTTGCGGACGATCGCCGCTGGACAGGTCGCAGCCGTCTGAGTCTTGTGCCGATTGAGCCGTGCGGTACCGTGGGCCCATGCGACTCCACATCACAGCCCTTGCGCTCACGGCCCTCGCTCTTGCATCGCTCATAACCAGCGGGTGCAGCGCGACCTCACCTCGCACACAAAAGATGCTGGACTCCCTCGACGAGGCGGGGACTGTGGGCACCGCGCGACATCTCGCGCACTGGCTGCAAGTCGATCTCGAAGCCCAGAACCCTGCGATGCTCGCGGGCGACTGCGCGGAGCGGCTCGAACAACTTCGATTCGAGGCGATCGAACTCAAGGCAGAGGCCGACGCGCTCGCGCTCCAACTCGAGCTGTACATCGAGTCGCAGACGCTCAGCGGCGAGTCGATCGAATCGATGGGCCAGAGGCTCAGCGAACGCCGAGAGCGCCTGCTGGACTCCTGGACGGAGTACAACCGCGCCTGCCGCGACGCGGCGTATTGAACCGGCTACAGGCGTACCATCCTCCTCCCGAAACAGACACGGGCCCGCACGCCCGAGGAGGAACGCGTTGAGCACGCACGAAACAAGCCGCTTCGACCCCATCGAATCCCTCGCCGACTGCAAGCACGAATTCGGCGAGCACGGCGGCGTCAATATGTCCGTCGAAGCAAGCACCACATTCACCGTGCTGCAAGCCCACACGATGCCCGAGATCTTCGGCGGGGAGAAGGGCCCCATCCAGGACGGGTGCTACCTCTACGGGCGACACTTCAACCCCACGGTCTCCAACCTCGGCGCACAGATCGCGGCCATCGACGGCGCGGAAGCGGGCTACTGCTGCGCCTCGGGCATGGCGGCGATTTCAAGCGTGATCCTCCAGCTCTGCGATCAGGGCGACCACGTGGTATCGACCAACACGCTCTACGGCGGCACCTACGCCTTCATGCACGACTACCTGCCTCCCAAAACGAGCATCACGACCACGTTCGTAGATATCACCGACCTCGGCGCCGTTGAGGCCGCGATCACCCCCCGGACCAAAGTGCTCTACGCCGAGTCGATGAGCAACCCAACGCTGCGCGTCGCCGACATCCCGGCCCTCTCGAAGATCGCAAAGAAGCACGGCCTCACCCTCGTCGTCGACAACACCTTCTGCCCGCTCGTGATCAGTCCGCTGCAACTCGGCGCCGACGTGGTCGTGTACTCCGCGACCAAGTTCCTCAACGGCGCCTCCGACATCGTCGCGGGCACCGTCAGCGGCACGACCGAGTTCGTCTCCAGCCTCATGGACCTGCACCACGGCTCGCTCATGCTGCTCGGCCCGACGATGGACCCGCACGTTGCCTTCAACATCTCCATGAGGCTGCCCCACCTGGGCGTGCGCATGGTCGAGCACGCGAGCCGCGCACAAGCCTTCGCCGAACGCATCGCGGCGCACGGCCTCAAGGTCACTTACCCGGGCCTCGCGACCCACCCGGATCACGCGCTGCTGAAGCAGATCGGGAACAGCGCCTACGGCGCGGGCGGCGTCTTCGCGCTCGACGTCGGCTCCTCCGAAATGGCCAACAGCCTGATGGAACACCTGCAGAACACCGAGCGTTTCGGCTTCATGGCTGTCAGCCTCGGGTTCTTCGACACGCTCATGTCGTGCAGCGCGACGAGCACCTCCTCTGAGATGGACGATGAGGCCCTGCGCGAAGCCGGCATCGAGCCCGGGCTCGTCCGCGTCTCCATCGGCTACACGGGCTCACTCGAGCAGCGGTGGGCGCAGTTCGAGCGCGCGCTCCGCGCTGTTGGAGCCATCTGACGAGCGCCGGTCCGCGCTATAGCCCGTACTCGTCCCAGCGTGCGCTCACGCGGTCGGCAACCGTTTCGTCCATGCGCAGCATCGGCGGCCAATCACGCACCGGCTCGTCGTGCCGCTCGTCGCCCGCGGCCTTAGGTGTCGCGTCGAAGACGAGCGTCGCGCCCGAGGCCGACTCCAGCAGCGTCGCATCGCGCCCCGCGTCGGCGTGTGCGCACCAGTGGAAGAGCGCCTCGTCGTAGTCCGACGGGTCCGCCTCCGCTCCCACGAGCACCGCGAAGGGCGGGAGCGCGGTGCCGAGCTCACCCATCGCCTCGATCACGCGTGCGCCGTCGCCCCCCCGCTGCTTGTCGACCTGAACGAAGAGCCAGCCGTAGCCGAGTTCCTCGTCGAGGGCCGCGGCCTGCACGCCCTCGATCCCGCGCACCGCTTCGAGCGCCCGGCGAGCATCGCTTTCATCCGATATCGGGTTCGCCGCCCCATCGAGTGGCACCCCCGCGTGGTCCTCGCCCGCCCACTTGGGCGTGCAGTCGAAACCGACCTTGGTGCCGACACCGAGGCGGGGCGCGGCGTGGTCGAGAATGTCGAGCGGCCCGCGGACGGTGTCGACATCGCGCTTGGGGTGGCAGAAGCGCGCCGCTGCCCGCAGGACGGCCGACGTGTCGTGCACGTCAACGCTCTCGTCGACGACGAAGATGCATTTGGTCCACGACATCTGCCCCGCGCCCCAGATCCCGTGCATGGTCCGCCGGGCGTGCGTCGGGTAGTGCTTGTTGATGCGCACAAACGCGCAATTGTGGAACGCGCCGAACATGGGCAGGTCGTAGTCATCGATGTCCGGGAGGATCGTTTTGAGCAGCGGGAGCATGATGCGCTCGGTCGCCTTGCCGAGGTAGTAATCCTCCTGCGGAGGCAGGCCCACGATGGTCGTCGGGTAGACCGCATCGGCGCGGTGCGTGAAGGCCGTCACTTCGACGATGGGGTAGCGGTCGGGCAGGGAGTAAAAGCCGGTATGGTCGCCGAAGGGCCCTTCGAAGACCGCGCCCGTGCCCAGCTCCTCACCGGTGCGCGGGTCGTACCCGATCGGGCCCGCTTCGCTGCTCACCCAGCCCTCGATGACCATCTCCGCGTCGGCGGGGACCCAGAGCGGGACCGTCTTGGCCCGGCAGAGTCGCACACCCCGCCCCTGAAGAAACCCCGCCATGAGCAGCTCGGATATCCCGGGCGGGAGCGGACACGTCGCTGCGTACGGCATCACGCTCGGACCGCCGAGGACGATCGCCACGGGCATGCGCTCCCCGCGCTTCTTCCACGATCGCCAGTGGGCCGCACCGTCGTGGTGCACGTGCCAGTGCATCGCCACGCGGTTCTTCTCGAGCAACTGCACGCGGTACATACCGATGTTGTGCGAGCTGGGTTTGGCAACGTCTTTATCGTCGGCGTGGATGGTGTGGATGCCGGCGAGGGTGATGTACCGGCCGCGCAGGTCTTCGCGTTGCGGGTCGATCCCGCGCACGCCCGCGTTCGTCTCGGGCGGGTAGCCGACGGCGCCGAGATCCCCATCGAGGGGCCAGCAGCGGAGAATGGGCAGGCGTGTGAGGTCGATGTCATCGCCGGTGCGCACGACCTCCTGGCACGGGCCGCCTCTCCGCGATCGTTTGGGGCCGATCTTGAGCAGCGGCGCGAACTGCCTCGCCTTGGCGATCGCTTCGCCCGCCGAACGCGGCAGCTCGGGCTTGACAAGCGATCCGATCGTCTCGGCGACGCCCTCGAAGCCCGCTTCGTCGTCACAGCCGAGGCCCATCGCGGTGCGCTTGTAGCTGCCATAGGCATTGATGAGGCAGGGGAAGTCCGAGCCCTCGACGTTGTGGAAGAGCAGCGCCCGCCCGCCGCGATCGTAGAAGCGAGGGTCGGTTGTGCGCGAGGAGCGGCTGTACGGACCGGGCGCAGCCGACTTGCTCTCGCGGTCGGCGATCTCGGTGATCTCGAGGATCGGGCTCACCGGCGCAGAAACGCTGGCGAGGTGCCCCGCCTCATCGAGCGCACGCATGTAGTCTCGGAGCGATGGGTGCATGCGTAGATGGTAGGTTGGGGACGCGTGAAACCGGGATCGCCGATACCGGAACAAGAGAACCCTGTACGCGCCCGCCGGCGTCCCCTCCCACTTTGCGACCGAGGTGCACATGATCGCGACCACCGCAGGCCCCGACACACCCGCGCTCGCCCTCGAGCACGTCGACAAGATGTACAAGGGCAAGGTCCACGCCTTGCGCGGGATCACGATGGACGTGCAGCGGGGCGAGGTCTTCGGCCTGCTCGGGCCCAACGGAGCGGGCAAATCGACCCTCGTGAAGATCCTCATGACCGTCGTGAAGCCCACCGCCTGCACGGGGACGATCCTGGGCGAACCCGTCGGCAGCAAAGGGGTCCTCGCCCGCGTCGGCTACCTCCCCGAGCACCACAAGTTCCCGGACTATCTCACCGGCAGGCAGATCCTCGACTTCGCGGGCGCACTCGCGGGGGTGCCCAAGCGCGAGCGCAGCGCCCGTGCGGGCGAGCTGCTCGACCTTGTCGGCATGACACGCTGGGCAGAAAAGCGCGTGGGCGGGTACTCCAAGGGCATGCGCCAGCGCATCGGCATCGCCCAAGCACTCGTGAACGACCCCGACCTCGTGCTCCTCGACGAGCCCTCGGACGGCGTCGACCCCGTCGGCAGACGCGAGATCCGGGGCATGATCGCGGAGCTCAAGAACCGCGGCAAAACGGTCTTCCTCAACTCGCACCTCCTCTCCGAGCTCGAGATGATCTGCGACCGCGTCGCCATCATGGTGCAGGGCCGGGTCAAACAGCAGGGCACCATCGAGGAACTGACGCGCGACGGCGCGCACGTCGAGATCGCGCTCGACGGCGCCCCCCTCGACGCGATACGCCCCGCGATCGACGCCCTCGGCGCAAGCAAAGCCGATGAGCAGGAATCGAGGGGCCTCTACTACGGCGTGAGCCTCGAGGAAGCCCAGTCGCTGCTCGTCGCGGCCCGAGACAAAGGGATCCGCGTGACGCGGTTCATCGGCAACGGGCGCCCCTCGCTCGAAGACCTCTTTATGGCCGCCGTCGTCGACGACGCGGGCAACGAACTCGGCCCCGGCGCCGTCGCACGCGATCAGGACGACACCCGCAGCAAGAAGGCTGCGCAGAAGGGAGCGGCATCGTGATCCTCAGGCAGACCGGCGCACTCTTCCTCGACGCCTTCCGCGAGCTCCACGCGCGCAAGATGTTCTGGCTCACGATGATGCTCTCGGGGCTCATCGTGCTCGTCTTTGCCCTCATCAAGGTCGACAACCAGGGCCTGCACATGCTCGGGTGGTCGATCCCCGGCTCCGAAGAGTTCGCAGCACGCATCGGCCCGCGGTTCTTCTACGCCTTCTTCATGGTGAACATAGGCATCAACGTGTGGCTGGCGTGGGCCGCGACGATCATCGCGTTGCTGTCGACCGCCTCGATCATCCCGGACTTCATCGCAGACGGTCGCATCGACACGATGCTCTCCAAGCCCCTCTCGCGCGTGCGTCTCTTCCTCACCAAGTACACGACGGGCCTGCTCTTCGTCGGCCTGCAGGTGCTGGTCTTTTGCGTGGGCTCGTTCCTCGTGATGGGCCTCCGCGCGGGGACGTGGGAATGGGGCATCTTCCTCGCCGTCCCGCTGGTGGTGCTCTTCTTCAGTTATCTCTTCGCGTTCATGTCGCTGATGGGCCTGCTGACGCGCTCGGCGATGGCATCCGTCCTGATCACGGGCCTCTTCTGGGGCGTGGTGTTTCTCGTGAACATGGCCGACGGCATCATGATGGACATCAAGAACGGCCGTGCGTTCGACGCGGAGTACTACGCGGTCAAAGCGGAGTATGACACGCACCTCGCCGACAAGCTGAAACTCGAGGCGGAGGAGGATGTCGCCGCGGGAATCGAGCCCAACCCGCGGACGGCAACCCGGATCGAACGCCTCACCGAGTCGGCGGAACGCTCCTCCGAACGCGCCGCCCGCGCCGAACTGGGTCTCCCAGCGATCGAACGCTGGCACGGCTACCTCGTCGCCTCGAAGACGCTGCTCCCGAAGACGAGCGAGACCGTGGCGCTCCTCGAGCGACACATGATCGACGTCGACGAGATGGCCGCCGCCTTCCCCGCGCTCTTCGAGGGCAGCAACTTCGACTACGAAGAGGCGAACGACCCGATCGAGCGAGAGGAGATCGACGGCATACCCAACCCGTCGGCCGTCCCGAGCCCCCAGCAGCGGACCATCGAAGAGTCGCGCAGCCGGACCACGCTCTGGGTCATCGGCACGTCACTCGGCTTCGAGGCATTCGTCCTCTTTGTCTGCTGCTTCATCTTCGCCCGGCGTGATTTCTGACCGTCTGCCGCAGCACTCACGCCCCGCCGGAGCGCAGCGTCCCGGTACGATGGCGGCATGATCCGCGCCACTCGCAATCTCATCGTCGCGCTCGCGTGTGCGCTTCTGCTCGCGCTGTGCACCACCCCAGCCCACGGCATGATCCCGGGCCTCGGCACGGGCTTGCCCGATGTGGGCACGCCAAGTACCAGCGAGGCGGAGTCTGCCCCCGCTCCCGCAGCCGAGCCCGAAGTGGAGGACGAGTTGTCCTCCCCGAGAGCAATGGTGCAGGCGTACCTCGATGAGTTCGACCTGTGGCGCAAGGGCGGCACCGAGAGCACGCGCCTGCTCGCCTACCTTCCGCCCTCTTACCGATCGGCGTTCGACGACGCGGGCGTGCGCGACGCGCTGCGCATCGGCGCGGTCCTCGACAAGGTGCGGGCTGAGGGCGCCCTGCGCATCTTCAGGCTTCCCGACGCCACGTCCGACACGCGTTTTACCTGGCGGATCCAGCCGCCTACGCAGGAAGCCGCTGCACTCGTGTTGCAGTCCGACGAGAGCGGCGCCTGGCGTTTCAGCACCGAGGCCGTCGACACGCTGACCCGCCTGCACGCCGAGCTCTTCCCGGACGAGTACCTGCTGCGCTCGTTCTTCGAGCGCATGGGCGCCGAGGTACTGCTCCGCGACGGCGTGTTCGGGATCCAGTACTACCAGTGGATCAGCCTCTTCATGCTCGTCTTCGCGGCGTGGCTGATCGACATGGTCGTGCAGCTGCTCTCGCTCGCGGTCGTCCGCCGATACCTCAAGCGCGAGGACGACGGGCACACGCCCGGCGATTCCAAGAAGCTGATCAAACGCTCGGTGAAGCCCTTCGGACTCGCTGCGGCGGGCGGCGTGCTGTACTTCGGTATCCCGCACATCGAGCTGCTCGCCCAGGCAGAGGGCGTGCTGCGCGTGGCGGCGAAGACCTTCGCGATGTTCGGCGTGCTGTGGGCCGCCTTCCGCGTTGTGGACCTTGTGGGCGAGCACTTCCAGCGCCGGGCCGCCAAGACCGCCACGCGGTTCGATGACCTGCTCGTTCCCCTACTGCGGAAGAGCGTCAAGACACTGCTCGCTGCGGTGGGCCTGATCTTTATCGCAGAATCGCTCAGCCTGCCCGTGACCTCTCTTGTGACGGGCTTCGGCATCGCCGGCGCCGCGATCGCCTTCGCGTCGAAGGACACCATCGAGAACCTCTTCGGCTCGGTCGCGGTGATCCTCGACCGCCCCTTCAACGCGGGCGACTGGGTCGTGGTCGGCGACACCGAGGGCATCGTCGAACAGCTGGGCTTCCGCTCGACGCGGGTCCGCACGTTTTACAACTCGCTTGTGACGGTGCCCAACGCGCTCCTCGTTCGCGCCACGGTAGACAACTACGGGCAACGCAAGTTCCGCCGCTTCCGCACGATGATCGCTGTCACCTACGACACCGACCCCGACGCGATCGACGCGTTTACCGAGGGCATCCGCGAGCTGATCCGCAAGCACCCCGACACGCGCAAGGACTACTTCGAGGTGCACCTCAACGGCTTCGGGGATCACTCGCTCGACATCCTCCTCTACATGTTCTTCCGCGTGCCCGACTGGTCCGCCGAGCTCCGGGCTCGGCATCTCTTTATGCTCGACGTCATCCGCCTCGCGCACAGGCTGGGCGTTCGCTTCGCCTTCCCGACGCAGACACTCGAGCTCGTGCGTTCGGGCGAGATACCCGAGCAGGTCGCCGCCCACCAACCCTCGCGCGAGAAGGCGCTCGAGGAGGGCACCCGGGCGGCTCACGCGGTCCTCGAGCGCCGGTAGGTCCCCGCCCGCGCGGTTCCCCGACCCCTGCAAGCGGGTGAACCGTTACAACCCGCACCTCGCGGGGGGCCTGCGCAGTGTCCGTTTCCGAGCCTCGCCGAACGAGGGGGGGAATCGAGCCGAAGTCCCCGAAGTACGGCGTTTTCGCCGGAAACGGAGACAGGCATGACGCTCAACCAGAGACAAGGTCTCGTTGTTCGTGGGCACACGCGCCAAGAGATCGCCCTGCGCGCTCATGTCTCGCTCCCGCCCGCCTCCGAGACGATCGCCAAGCTGAGCGATCGGGCCCCGACCACTCCCGAGGGCGTCGAGGCTGTTCTGATCGACATCGGCGCGGGGGGGCTGGGCTTCGAGTCCACAGTCTTCTTCCCCCGCGACTGCCGGGTGTGCATCTCGATCACCGATCCGGACGGGAACGGCGAGATCACCAACGTCCGCGGGGTAGTCCGCCGAGCGCAGATGATCGACCGTGCGCCCACCTACTCGACCGGCGTGCAGTTCACCGATCTCAGCGATCGCTCCAAGGCCGCCATCGCGCAGCTGACGGGGGGAGAAGCCGCATGATCGGCCCCACCGACTTCCTGCTGCGATTCCTCGAAGAAGAGGGCGTGCTCGACGCGCAGGCCGCGACCGAGGTCGCCGAGCGTGCGACGCGCGGCTCGGTCTCGATCGAAGAGGTGCTCGAGTCATCGGAACTGCTCTCGTCGCGCGAGCTCGCGCTGGCGAAGGCCGTCCTGATGGAGTGCCCCTTCGTCAACCTGAATCACTACTCGATCGACATCCGCAACGCCGATCTGCTGCCGCGCAGCATCGCGGAACAGCACGGCGCGTTCCCGCTGTTCGTCTCCGAGCGTGTCGCCACAGTCGGCATGCTCGACCCGATGGACCTGACCGCTGTCGATCGCCTGCGCCAGTCTCTTCGACGCGACATCGAGACGGTCGTCTGCGAGCGCTCGGCCATCGAGAAGCTCATCGGGCAGGCCTACGCCCTGACGACCAGCGACGCCGGCGCGCAGCAGCTCGACGAGACCTTCGACCTCACGACCGGCGACGAGCCCATCGTGAAGGCCGTGAACCAGATGGTCGCCGACGCCGCCGACGCGGGCGCGAGTGACATCCACATCAGCCCCTGCGAACGCGAGGTCCAGCTCCGCCACCGCATCGATGGTCGCCTGCGCGAACTCCAAGGCCCCCCGCTCTCGACGCACGCCTCGATCGTCCAACGGCTCAAAGTGATGGCCAAACTCGATCTCACGCAGACCCGCCGCCCCCAGGACGGGAAGTTCCGCTTCGACCACCGCGGGCAAGCACTCGAGGTGCGCCTCTCAACGATCCCGACCGTCGCGGGCGAGAACGTCGTCATGCGCCTGCTCCGGCCCAACGCCGAGATCCTCGACTACGCCCAGCTCGGCATGAACGACGGCATCGCCGATCGGCTCTCCGCCGCCATCTCGAAACCGCACGGGCTCCTCCTCGTCACCGGCCCTACCGGTTCGGGCAAGACGAGCACGCTCTTCGCGGCGCTCCGCCAGCTCAACACGCCCGACCGCAACGTGATGACCATCGAGGACCCCGTCGAGATCCGACTCGAGGGCGTGCGCCAGATCCAGACCAACAGCGACATCGGGCTGAACTTCGCGAGCGCCCTGCGATCGATCCTGCGCCAGGACCCCGACGTGGTGCTCGTCGGCGAGATCCGCGACGGCGAGACCGCCAACATCGCGCTCCAGGCATCGCTGACGGGTCATATGGTCCTCTCGACCCTGCACACGAACGACGCGCCGGCGGCCATCGCGCGACTCCGCGACCTCGGCGTGCCCCCTTTCGTCATCGCGTCGGCGCTCAACGGCGTCATGGGCCAGCGCCTGGTTCGACGCGTCTGCGCCGATTGCGCCGAGCCGCGGCTGCCCGATCAGCATCTCCTCGAGCGCTTCTCGATCGAGCCCGGTTCGGGCCGCTTCGTGCAAGGCGCGGGCTGCCCCGCGTGCGCGGGCTCGGGGTTCCGTGGGCGGATGGGCGTGTACGAGTTCGTCGAGATGACGCCGGCGCTCGCCGAGGCGATCGACGCCGACGCGACCACACGCGAGATCACACGCGTTGCGATCGCCGACGGGATGCGCCCCATGTGGCGCGACGGCATCGACAAAGCCGCCTTGGGCCTCACCACCGTCGAAGAGGTCGTGCGCATCGCCTCCACCATGGGCGAAGCAGCGAGTGCCTCCGACACGATTGAGAGGGCCGCGGCATGAGCGTTGTGAGCTTCCAATACGCTGCTGTTGACGCCTCGGGCGCCGTTGTGCGCGGCACGATCGAGGCACGCGACCGCAGAGAGGCCTTCCGCGCCATCGGTGCACAGGGACTCACGCCTACGAAGATCTCCCAGCGTGCGCGCAGGCTCTCGCTCTTCCAGTCCGCGGGCAGGGTCGCGCGGGGGGACGTCGCTCGGTTCGTGCACCAGCTCTCGGTGCTGCTCGCCGCTCGTCTGCCCGTGACGGAGTGCCTGACCTCGATCGCGGAGCAGGAGCCCAACGCGCGCTTGCGCGGGATCGCGCTCGACATCGCTTCACGCGTGGAATCGGGCGAGACGCTGACCGACGCCTTCACCCATCACGAGCGCACCTTCGGGCGCATTATCGTCGAGACGATCCGGGCCGCCGAACGCTCGGGCAACCTCATCGCAGTCCTCGAGCAGCTCGGCGAGATGATCGAAGACGAGTCGGAGATGACGCGGGCCGTGCGCGGCGCGATGATCTACCCCGCCTGCGTCATGTTCGCCATCTCCGTTGCGGTGATATTCCTGATGACCGCCGTCGTCCCCAAGTTCGCGACGATGTTCGCCGAGCGCGGGATCGATCTCCCCGCGATCACCGTCGGCCTGATCGAGACGGGCGATTTCATCCGCACGTACTGGTGGGTCTTGCTCGGAACACTCGCAGCCGGGGTCTTCGGCCTGCGCCAGGCGTGGTCGAACCCCAAGGGCAAGCTCGCGATCGACGCGATGCTCCACCGCGTCCCGCGGTTGAACACCGTTCTGGTCGGACTGGCGGTCGCTCGCTTCTCGGGCGTCTTCGGCGTCTGCCTGCGCTCAGGTCTCCCGCTCATGGAGAGCATCGAACTGGGCGGGCGTGCGTCCGGGCGCCCTTCCCTCGAGGCCGACGCCAAGACACTCATCAACGCCATCAAGCAGGGCAGCCGCCTGGGTTCAGCGCTGCCTCGCTGCAGCTACTTCCCGCCCTTCGTGCGTCAGCTGCTTCGCGCGGGCGAGACGTCCGGCGAGCTCCCCAAGATGTGCTCGCTCATCGCCCGCACGCACACGCGGGAGACGCGCCACCTCGCGCAGACCCTCGCCAAAGTCATCGAGCCTGTCACCGTGATGGGGCTCACGATCGTCGTCCTGATCGTCGCGCTGGGCGTGTTCCTCCCGATGTGGGACATGGCCGCCGTCGTCTCTTAGCCGTTCTCTTTCTCGTTTCGACACCGCCGGACGTTCGGCGGACACACCGATGGGTCAATCGTGCGGAGCCAGGAGGCGAAGCGCAAAGCCCCGCACACCGCAAGGAAGCTCGCAATGAACAACATGAAGAACGCGTTTCTCAAGCAAGCCCGCCGCGGCTTCACCCTGATCGAACTCATCGCCGTGATCGTCGTCCTGGCGATCCTCTCTGGCGTTGCGATCCCGAAGTACCTCGACTACTCCGAGCGCGCGCGCAGCTCCTCGCTGCAAGGCGCCCTCGGCGGCGTGCGGTCGGGCATCTCCAACTTCTACGCCAGCTCCGCCATGGACGGATCGCCCACCTACCCCACACTCGCCGAGCTCACCGCGCCCGGCGGTGTGATGTCCGAAGGCATCCCCAACAACCCCTACAACGGCCTCAACAACGTCATCGCCGCCAACGAGAACGACGCGAACAACCGCACCGTCAGCGCGACCGCAGCAGGCTGGCGTTACTTCGTGGACAACTCGCAGGACCCCCCCGTTGCCGTCTTCTACGCCAACACCAGCGACGAGTCCAAGGTCGATGACGCGAGCGGCAACGCCATCACCTCGAACGACCTCTAAGCATGTCACGGCGTCGTGGGTACACCCTGATCGAGCTCGCCTCGGTCCTCGTTGTGGCCTCGATCCTCGCGGCGACCGCTGCACCCGCGCTCTCGCGGATGCAGCGTGATCGCGCTTCGGGGCTCGCACGCGAGGCCCAGCGGCTCTTGACCGTCGCGCGCGATCGTGCGCTCGACGCGGGTGTGCCCGCGGGTATCCGGTTCGACACAGCCCAGCAGGTCGCGCACGCGATCGAGATCGTTTCGATCGGTGCATCGCCCACCCCCTTTCGCGAGCCGGCGCCCGTCGGCCAGCGATTCCCGGGCGTGGTGATCTCCGGGCTCGACGCAGAGGGGCGCACGACCGACACGCTCTGGTTCAGCGCCGAAGGAACGCCGCACCTCCGAGACGAGGCGGGCACCTTCGTTGCAAACCTGACCGCGCAGGCGACGCTCACAACCGATGGCGGCAGCGTCATCGTTCATCCCTCGACGGGCCTCATCGAGCGCGAGTAAGCGCACAGGCGGCAGACGATTCAATCGAAAGAACAGGCGGCATGCGCACGAGTACGAGAAACCGGCGACGCGGCTTCACGCTCATCGAGGGCGTGGTCGCGGTCGTTGTGCTCTCGATCGCGGTGCCCGTGAGCGTCGCCATGCTCTCAGACGCCGCGACCGTGCGGGCTGCGAGCGTCCAGCGCGAACGCGCGGGCATGCTGGCCCGGCTCATCATTGAAGAAGTCGTTGCAGACGCGGCCTCTTCGCACGAAACGCTCGGGGTGACGCCGCTCGACAACCCGGGAGCGTACCGATCGGAGCTCGCCACGCGCCTCGCCGACCTCGTTGAGCCCTTCGAAGAAGCGGGCATGTCGTGGTCGATCGAGGTCGCCAGGCCCGTCTCTGCTACCGGTATCGCAGCGGGAGACGCCTCGCGGAACATCTACCTGCCGGTGTCGGCGGTCGTTGAGTTCATGGACGCGCGAGAGGGCACGCGGTCAGCGCGCGTGACCGTGCTTGTAGCGGGGCTCCACGAATGAACCGCCGAGGGATCACGCTCGTCGAGACGCTCGCCGTCGTCGTCCTGATGGCCGCGCTGGCCCCGGTGCTCGGCCATATGCTGGCGTCGGCCTCCGGCTCGATCGCTACGACCGCGTCGGACCGCTCGGCCATGGACGAATCCGGCTACGCACTCCGGGCCGCCACCCGTTCGCTATCGAACGCCCTCGCGGTGCCCGGGACGACCATTACCACCGCAGGGCGCGACGAGATCGAACTCTCTACGGGCCTGCGCCTCCGAGTCAGCGGCGGCGACCTGCTGATGACCAAAGCGGGACTGCCCGAAGCGCCCCTCGCGCGCGATGTCTCCGACTTCGAACTCGTCTATCACGACGCGGACGCGCAACCGCTCACCGGCCCCTTCGACGCAGAGACCCTCGAGGGCATCGCGCGGATCGGGATCGTCATCGGTGCGCACGACCTGAGCTTCGCCGGGCGTGTCTACCGCGAGACCGCGCGCACCTACCCCGCGCCGCCCAGCGGCCTATGGATCGAGACCTTCGACGAGCTCGCCACCGGGCAGACCTGGGACGACGGCGAGACGGCCTGGGAGACGGACCTCAACGGACTCACCTACGCCTCGCACGGAGTCAACACCGACCGCTACGCCTTCTCGCTCACCAGACCCCGCGGCCTCGAGCTCGAATGGCGCTCCGAGGTCATCAACATCTCGGGCATAGAGGAGCCCGTGCTCGCCTTCTCCACCTGGGGAAGCGGGACACTCGACTCACGCGGGTCGATCCGCGACTGGCTCCACGTCTTCATCGAGTCGGGTGGCACGGAGCAGCGCGTCTTCGCTGCGAGCGGCTGGGACGGCGCCCACCAGGAGTTCGTCTCCCCCGTGCTGAGCGGCGACGAGGTCCGCATCATCGCGCGCACCCAGGTCACGGGCGGAGACGAGTTCTACACCATCGATAACGTGCGCATCGTCCCGAAGGCGACCGCTGCGAGTGTCGTGGACGAGCGCACCATCTACGAGATCGATCTCTTCGCCGCCGAGAGCATCGACATCCGAAACGCGAGTGTGGGCGGCGTCACCGTCTCCGGCAGAGACACACGCATCCGAAGCGCTACCGTCGGGAACAACAACCCATCGGGCACCGGCGGGGTCGCGGTGGACGCGAGTGATTACATCCGCTTCGATCGGGCCAACGTCTTCTCGGGCGACGTGCGAGCGGGCCGAGTAAGTCAGAACCGCAGTTCCACCGTGCACGACGGCGAGATCATCACCGGCTTCTCCTCGGCGCCGATCGCACTCTACAAGAACCAGCTGCAACGCCTCGTGGACGACGCCGACGAAGCCGACGCGACGACCGTTGCCCAAGAGAACGGGACGCTCAGCCTCGCTACCGACCAAACGATCAGCTTCTTCCGCGTCACGCAGACAAACCTGCACGCCGCGCGGAACATCGTCATCACAGCCCCGCCCAGCGCGACCGTATACATCGTCTGCGACGGCAGCAGCCCGCGCATGCGCGAGTTCTCGATCTCAAGCGGCGAAGGCACGCCCGCCCCAAGCAACATCGCCTGGATTTTCCCCGACGCTCAACGCCTCCGCCTGAACAGAGGCCATTTGCTCGGCACAGTCTTCGCCCCCCGAGCCTCCGTCTACTCGCGCGACACCACTCACACAGGCTCGATCTTCGCCCGCAGGATCGAGATCGACAGAGCCGCCGCCCACCCCGCGCGATTCACCGGGAGCAAACCATGAACAAGGCACTTCAGACCAGGCGCGGGTTTTCACTCGCCGCCATCGTGCTCATACTCGCGGCGCTGCACCTCATGATCGTGCGCGGCGTAGTGGCCACGAGCGATGACGCGATCGCCACCGCGGACGCGATCGAGGCCGCCCGCGCCGAGGCCGCTCTCGCATCGGGCCTCAACATCGCAGCCGGCGAACTGCTCGCAGGCCGAGACGTGCCCGAGGGGACCGTCACACTGACCGATAACACAACGATCGAGATCACCGTATCGGAGTCCGCAAGGCCTTGGACCGTCACCGTGCGCGCTGAATCCGGACGATCGCAACGCGCTCGCACCTTCATCGTCGGCTAACCCCCCAGTCCCAGCGAAGCCCGATACCGATTACGCCGATCCACTGAGACCGACATGCCAAGAAACGCACGCACCATCATCGAATTGCGCGGCACACGGCTCCGTGTCCGCCACTCCAGCGACGCCTCGCGTGATGCCAGCGCCTGGATCCCCGGCGATAGCCAAGCGAACTGGGATTCGGGACTGCGCACGATCGACGAGCACCTCGAAGCCGCACTCGCGAGCGCCGGCGTTGCGCCCGGAGCGAGCGTAGACGTAGTTTACTCGAGTGACACCGCGACCATCACCGCGGGCCCCGCTCCGGGCAAGCCGGCGCAGGCGGTGCAGACCGTGCTCCTCGAACTCGAGCAGCACAGCGGCGCGGACCTCTCGATCCAGCCTCACGGAGCAACAGTCATCGGCTCGGGAACCGCGGCACACTGCGTCGCGGTGACGGACCCGGCCTCGACGCTCGACACGCTCTACCGCTGGTGCGAACGCGCCGGCGTGCGCATGCGACGGGCGATACCCGCGGAGAGTGTCGGCCTTGTCGGGGCGCTCCGCGAGCACCTCAGCAAGCCGGCCCACGGCGCGGCACTGAGCCTCTGGATCGGCGACGGGGCCTCGGGTGTGGTGCTCTCGGGCGAGTCGGGCATCCGCTTCGTGCGCTCGTCTTCGCTCACCGGCGATGCGCTTCGCCGCGCCCTTACCGCTGCCAACTCAAGGGCACAGGCCGAGAGACGCCTCACCGCCGAAGAGGCCGACAGCGTGCTCATGACCGTCGGCGTCCCCGACCCCGATGCCGAGGCCTCCGTGCCCGGCTTCTCCAACACCGAACTGCGCGCTGCGATGCAGCCCCTGGTCCAACGCGCTTGCGTTGATCTCCGACAGTCGCTTCGATTCGGGCTGACCGCCGAGGAGCAGCGCAGCGTCGAACTCACGCTCTGCGGGCCCGCCTCGCGCATCCCGGGGCTCGCGGGCTTCATCGGGGGCGTGCTCGGCGTCGCGGTTACGCAGCAGGGCACACCATCCGACACGCCGCTCGCCTGCGAGGTGCTCGACTCCATCGGCCTTGAACCGTCGAACTCCGCCGGCTCCGGGACCGATTCTCGCACCGCCAAGGCGCTGTGGGCCGGTGCTGCAGCGGGTCTGGCGTTGAGCGTGGGCCAGTTCTTCTGGCACAGCGCCGCCGCTGAGCAGGCGACCGAGGCCTCCGCGCAGCTCGCTGCGAGCGCTGAGCAGGTCGAAAACGACAAGGCGTCCGAAGCGGCGCTGCAGCGCGAGATGCTGACCCAGCGCCGACTCGATGCGGCCATCGCCCAGCACACCGGCTTCGGGCCGCGCTGGCCCGGCTGGTTTGTGGATCTCGCGCAGCGCACCCCTACTGGTGTCGTTCTTCTCGGCATGAACGCGCTCCGGGAGCAAGGCGACGCGGGCGCGATCACACTCACGGGCGTCGTCACCCCCGGCGAAATCGAGGGCGCGAACGAGAACGAGCGGCTGCGACGATTCCTTGAGGGCCTCGCCGATTCGCCGCTCGTCGCAAGCGTGGAACTCGGGACGACGCGTCGCGGCACCGTGCTCGGCGAGGGCTCGACCAGCTTCCAGCTCACCGTGATGCTCTCCGCCGCTCCGACCACGCACACACTCGCGGAGGCCACCAGCGATGACTGAACCCGCACGCAGCCAGATCGGCGCGCACGCAGCGATCGCAGCCGCCGTCATCGTGGGCGCCCAGTTTGTGCTCGTCGATCCCGCGCGAGGGCGTGCAGCTGAGGCGCAGGCTCAGACCCAGCACCTCCAGCAGACCATCGCCCAAGCGCAGGCCCAGCCCCCCGCTGCCGGCACGAGCGCAGCGCGCACGGAGCGCTTGCGCACCGAACGCGAGGCCGTCGCCCGTGCGAACGCTCTGGCCGACCCCGCGGTGCTCGTGGCAGCGATACAGGACCTGGGCGCAGCGGCGGGCGTGCGGGTCGACCGGATCGACCCGGAAAAGACGCACCCGCGCGACGAGATGCGCAAAGGCGACCCCGGCGCGTCGAACGCACCGACGCACGCCGTCGAACTCACCATCGACGCGAACGGGACCTACGCGAGCATCGCCCGCTTTGTGCGCGATCTCGAGGCGAGGCCCGGCTTCGTGCGCACCGAGAAGATCGATGTCCGCCCCTCGATGAGGCCGGGCGATGACACCGTCTCGGTGACCATCCAGACAAGCCAACTCGCCTTCGATCCCGCGGCGTTCGAGGTCGCGGCTGATCCGAGCGAGGGCGAAGCGACGGGAGCAGGGTCATGAGCAAGCACTCCATCAAGCACCGCGCTTGCGTCCGGTCGTCCAGCGCGTCCGCGCGCGACAGGCTGATCCTCGGCGCACTGCTCACAGGCCCAGCACTCGGAACGCTCGGCTGGGACGCCCTCAACCCGAGCGGCCCGGCCTCCGCGAACGCCGCCATCCCGGCGGAGCAGACACTCGATCCGTCCCTGCTCGCGGGGCTCAAAGTGCGCAAGCCGACCGAGTCGGAGGCCGCCGCCCGGAGATACTGCGCGGGCCTTTGCCCCGAGACCTCAGCGTACACCACGCCCATGCTCCTCCCGATGGTGGAGGGCGCGGTAGACGCTCTCCCCGGGGTCCCCGCGCAGGGGACCGTCGCATCGGCTCCCGACGTGCGCATAGCTTCGTTCCTGCGGAACAGCGACGGCACGGTGTCGATCTTCGCGGGCGGCGCGCTGCTGAGCGTGGGCGATGAGCTCGACGAGTCGGGCTGGACGATCACCGCGATCGACGCCAACGCGCGCACCGTCACCGTCGAACACCCGGACGAAGCTCAGCCGCTCGTGCTCGAACAGGGCAGCTAATCCGAGGGTGGCTTGTCGACCCATGCGCGCAGTGCGCACTCGATCGCACCGCCCGCTTCGTAGCCCCTGCTTTGCGAGACGAACCAACGCGGATCGATGTTCAGCCCGAGGCTTGCGTGCAGGGCGGCGTGGGTGAGCCGAAGCTCACCGGCGGGCCCGCCGTACAACGCATCACCCACGAGCGGCGCCCCGCGCTCGGCCATCATCACGCGTATCTGGTGGTACCGGCCTGTGCGCAGACGCACGAGCACCGTGGAAGCACCCGCTCCCGCGGACTCGACGGCCAGCACATCGAGGAACGCCGGCTTCCCCCCCGCACGCACGCTCTCGGCGCGCTTGCCCTTGCGCGATAGGTACGACTTGTGCGCACCAACGAGCTGTTCTACTTGTTGCAGCGGTGCTGCGACGGTAGCGGTGTAGAGCTTGGTCCACGCCCGCTCTGCGACCTGTGCGCTGTGATAGGCAGCGCTCTTCGCGTTGAGCGCGACCACGAGCACGCCGGAGGTTACTGCGTCAAGCCTATGGGGCAGCCGCGCTTCGGCGTGCGTCTCCTTGAGTTCAGCGAGCACCGAGCGCCCGCGGGCGTTGGCGGGCAACTCGACGGGCACTCCTGCGGGTTTATCGAGAATGACTGTGCCCTCATCACGATGCAGCACAGGGATCCCGGACGGGGTGGGCACAGTCATGGTGATGGTGTATCAGGCCCCGCGCGTGCGCACAAGAACGCCGCCCCAGTCCGCGGTATGGGCGTGGGGCGGCGCGTGTTCTGGAGTCACTACTGAAAGCAACCGGTCAGGCGCGGCGACGACGACGAGCAGCGCCGAGGAGCACAAGCCCGCCCGTTGCGAGCGCGCCGGGGGTCGGCACGTAGCTCACCGAGAGCACGGGGCGGAAGGCGGCGTTCGCGTTCTCACTCGAATCGAAGCGGCGGGCATCGAGGTTGTTCGAGCCCCCGATGAGGAACCAGCCGTGGTTGTCGGCGCTGCCGTCGATCCACGCTTGCACATCGGAAACGAGCCCATCGCTCGACCAGGTGTAGAACCCGACGTTATCGACGGCGGTCGAAGCGGAGGCCGACGCGGTGAAGTCGCCGCCGGGCGTGTTCCACATGCTGGAACCGAAGAAGTTGTCCGACCAGGTGGCCTCGCCGTTGGCCGCCGGTGCGCCAGAGCCCTCGCCCCCCGCGGCGTCGGACGCGCCCGCCGCCCAGTCGCTCGTCGCGGTGTGCAGCGAGACGCTCGTCGCGCCCGGGTTCTGGAACGATTCACGAGAGAGGTGCAGCGTCAGTTCCACCGCGGTGATCTGAGCGCCGGCAGGGATCGCGGAGAAGTCGAACTCGATCAGCGCCCGGCGATCGCCGTTGCCACCCGTCTGCCCCGCGAACAGGAAGCTGCCCGAACCGTTGGCGAAGGTGGGCAGGTTCGAGTAGATCGTCGTGTCGGCAGAAGCGCCGAGGTCGATGCTCTGCTGGGCCTGGGCGAGTGCACCGGGAACAACGGCTGCGCACGCGAGCGCAGCAAGGGCGTGTGTACAACGCATAGATGTCTCTCTCTTCGTTTGGGACTGATTCAAAGCCTGTACGGGCTCACTCTAGTGTACTGCCCCAGGCTGTTCGTCCAAGCGTGAGCTCGAAAACCGGCGAGGCTGCACCCTCAAGGCGCGAGCCAGGGCGGTTCGGACCGCAGGCGACGTCCGATATCTGCCTGCGCCCGCGGGTCGCGCGAGCACAGGAGGTGGCCCAGCGACGCGGGCGGCGTCTCGAGGACGATCGCCTCATGCCCGGGCGGGGCACAGCGATCGGTGCCGACCCACCAATCGCGCGTCCGCGCGTAGCAGACGAGCTCGTACTGCGCTGAAGGCAACGCATCATCCAGGCGGGCCAGATGCGCGCTCCCGCCCACCATCGCGATGGCAGCAGGATCGGGCGCGAGCACCTCCGCGAGCCGAGCGCCTCGGTGAGGCGTGCAGAGTGTGAAGAGCCGCCGCACGCGCACGTGCCCCTCCCCCGGCAGCGCCAGGGTCCGCCCGACGAGCCCGCCCATCGAGACGCCCACGATGTCGAGCTCCTGATCGGCCAGGCCTTCGCGTTCGAGCACGGCGCGGACGACCCCGCACGCAGCATCGAAGCTCGACGCCGAGAAGAAACTCACCGGCACTATGCGCGCCGCGCTCGTGAAGAGCCTGCCTAAGTCAGCCGCCAGTGCTGCGCTGAGCTGTCGCGTCGCGCGGTATCCGGACATGACCAACAGCGGGCGCTCGAGCATGCCCAGAGATGCGGCCATACGGCGCAGCTCCTCGCGCGCGGGGCCGAGGCCCCCGATGCCGGTCCTCGGATTGTCATGATTGTTGCGCATGCAAGTGAGTCATTCCGAAAATCGCGCGGCTGGATTCAGGGCTCGGGCGATTCGGGCGGCTGGGGACGGGCGGGCGGGAGCGGCGCTGCCGGCTGGATCGCGTAGGGAGCTTCCCCGCGGAGCCTGCGCGCGATGTCGGCAGCGATGCGATCGTCGCGCGCGACGTTCATGTGTGGGAACTGCCCCGGGGCATTCGGCATCCAGATCAGATCCGTGCCCGGGGGGGCTGCGTTGATTTCCCCGACAACGTCATCGCCCAGGCGGACGTAGCAGACGAGCTCGTACTCCGCGTCCATGAGTGCGCGATCGAGTCGCTGAAGGAAGCCGCTGCCGGCGCGCATGGATCGCACCTTCGCGTCGAGCGTGGGCAACTGCGCCCCCTCCGCCCCGCGGTGCGGGGAAGCGAGTGTGAAGATCCGGCGCACGCGCAAACCATCGGCAGCAGCGGCGCGTGCGATCAGCCCGCCCATCGAGATCCCGACGAGATCGAACTCCATCTCGCGGAGGCGTGCTTCGTCGCCGCCGGCGAACTCGGCCAACGCCGTCTGAATCACGCGCTGACGGGCGGCCTCTACCGTCGAGTCCCACACGAAGTGCGTGCTCGAGACGAGCTCGGGCGTCGAGGTCGCAGCGCGGAGCTTCCGGGCGAGCCGCCCCGAAGCGATCCCCGGATCGAAGTAGCCCGAGAGCACCAGCACCGGGCGCTCGAAGGCGGCGGGCGCGTCGGCCATCGCTCGCAGCTCGGCCCGCGCTTCGTCTTCTGTGAGTGCGAAGCTCGGATTGGCCGGGCCGCCCGCGACGCAACCCGGGAGCGCGATCCAACCGAGCACGAGCGCCCAGAACACGATGACGCGCGGAAGTGATGGTCCCATGCCTCACCCTTGCCTTCGCAGGCACGCTGCGCCGTCGATTTACGCGCCCTCGACGGTGAGGCTTGTCACGCGATCGACGTCGCCAGCGGCGATCTTCTCCGCGCCCGAGCCGAGTTCGCCGATCGGGTCGGGCGGGACGATGTCCACGACCTTCTGCCCCAGCTCGGCCTCGCCCGCGAGGACTTTGCGCTGAAAGGCCTCGCACTCGTCGCGGAGGCGTTCGAGGATCTCTTCCTCGGGGATGTTGGCGACCTTCTCGCCCTGGACGTAGATGATGCCGCGCTTATTGCCGGCGAAGACCGCGACATCCGCGCCCTCGGCCTCGCCCGGCCCGTTCACCACGCAGCCCATGACGGCGACCTTCATCGGGACGGTGATCGCGGATTCGAGCGTGTTGCGCACGTCCTGCACGAGCGTGAAGAGGTCGACCTGGATGCGCC
>CAZNUZ010000006.1:0-49885 GCA_964576725.1 uncultured Phycisphaeraceae bacterium | reverse complement strand
ATGACGCCCCTCCGCAAGACCATCGCCAATCAGCTCGTTAAGGCGCAGCAGACCGCGGCCATGCTCACCACCTTCAACGAGTGCGACATGACCAACGTCATGGCCCTGCGCTCGCGCCAGAAGGACGCCTTCCTCGAGACGCACGGCGTCAAGCTCGGCTTCATGTCCTTCTTCACCAAGGCCGTCTGCTCGGCGCTGCAGAAGTTCCCCGCCGTGAACTCGTCGATCGTCGAGGGCGAGAAGGGCCCCGAGGTCGAGAGCCGGACGTACTGCGACGTCGCCATCGCCGTCGGCACCGACAAAGGCCTCGTCGTCCCCGTGCTGCGCGACGCCGACACGCTCGGCTTCGCAGACATCGAATCAGGCATCCTCGAACTCGCCAAGAAGGCGCGCGACGGCAAGCTCACCCTCGACGAGATGCAGGGCGGCACCTTCACGATCACCAACGGCGGCATCTACGGCTCGATGCTCTCGACGCCCATCCTCAACCCGCCGCAGTCGGGCATCCTCGGCATGCACAACATCATCAAGCGCCCCGTCGAGCACCCGGAGAAACCGGGCGAGATCGCGCTGCGCCCGATGATGTACATCGCCCTCAGCTACGACCACCGCATCGTGGACGGGCAGGGCGCCGTCGGCTTCCTCAAGCACATCAAGGAGTGCATCGAGACGCCGGAACGGATGCTGCTAGGGGTTTGATTAGTCGGGAAGATCTCGGTAGAGAATCGTTACGGTCACCGCGCCCCCTTGGGTAGTCCAAGCCGCATGCAGCCCGTTCTCGACGACAACATCAAGCGGCAGTGTCTGCGTACCGACTTGTGAGCGTCCGCTAGTACCTTGGGTGGACGTACCTTGTCTTACGTGTGCGATGCGATTGCCTGATGTGACTAGGTTAGACGAAGTAGCAATAGTTCCCGGCCCGTCAAAGATCCAGACACTGCCGATACTCGTAATCGTGACACTATGAACTAAGACACGGCCGGGTGCGATCAATTGGCTGGAGGGACGATCAGTTAGCCCGCCAAAATCGGGCGCGGTGAATACTTCCCATGGTCCTCGGGACAGCTCCGACTGGATTAGGCTTACTTCGAGGGCATTCAGCTGAGCTTCCAAATCAGCCAGATCTGGTCCGGTGTCTTGGATCGGCCCCGCCGGTGGGTCCAGCGGCCCCAGCTGCGCAAACGACAACCCGACAAACCCCACCGCCACCGCCGCGGTCCCAACTATCAACGTGCGTGCGCTCGGCATCGCGATCTCCTTAGGAAGTACTCAGACAAGATGATTCTACATGCGGCGTCACGGATCTCATCAGGCAATCCGCGATTTTTTTATATCACTATGATAAAGACATCGAATCCAATGTGGGCGGGCGCGGCGTTCGTTGTCAGCCCGCGCACTGGGCAGCGGTGTTGCCGAACTGCGCGATGAAGATGCTGAAGTCGTCGAGGTTCACCGCGTCGTTACCGTCGAGGTCGGCGGTGCAGCCACTCCCGCAGTCGGCCACTCCGTTGCCGAACTGCGCGATGAAGATGCTGAAGTCCTCCAGGTTCACCGCGAGGTCACCGTCGAGGTCGGCGGTGCAGAGGGTGGTCGATGTGTCCACCAACGTATCCCGGACGTAGTCGATCGCCTGTTGGTGCGTGGCAGCATCGATGTCGCCCAGCGTGTGGACGAAGTAGATCGGGTCGGAGTCGAGCGTGCCCAGGTGGAGTGTCATCGACCAGAGGTAGACGCCGTCGGGCGCGAGCTGCGCATCGAAAATGTTGAAGTTGAGGTGCTGGTGCAGACCGCCCTGCGACGTGGTGCGCTGGATGGTGAACCCCGGAGCGCTGCTCGCGGTGGTGTTCAGATCGATGTTGAACAGGAAGCTGGGCGGCTTGGAGATGTTGCCCGCGATGGGCGCAGCAGCGAAGCTCACAGGACCAGTGCCGTCCCAGTGCAGGAAGTTGGAGGAGGCGCCGTCGATCTCGATCACGCCCGCGGTGAAGAGGAGGTCGGTCGAGGGCGGGAGCGCCGAAAAGCCCGCGGGGATGTTCGGGCTCGAGGGGCGGAGCGCGAAGAAGCCGGGGACGTCGGTCGTCGCGGTCTGACTGCCGCCGCCGATATCGAAGACGCCGAACGCGCCCGAGTAGACGCGCGTGGTGTCCGAGAGCGGGACCTCGGTATCGAAGTCGACGAGCCCGGTCACGAGCCGCCCCTCGGTGTCGAGGATCACCAGCGCATCAACGTGCTCGACGGGGTCCACCGTCTCGCCGGCGAGCGCGATCATCGGAA
The DNA here is from genome assembly GCA_964576725.1 of uncultured Phycisphaeraceae bacterium. GTDB lineage: Bacteria > Planctomycetota > Phycisphaerae > Phycisphaerales > UBA1924 > OFTM391. The sequence continues at coordinate 47,611 of CAZNUZ010000006.1, read as the reverse complement.
GGGCGGCGAGGGCAACGAGCGAAGCGGCGCAGCGCATGGTCTTCTCCAGCGGGTGTGGGCAGCGAGGGAATCGCCCCGCTCGCCTTTCGGCGGGCGCGGGCGCGGGGTTTTGCGTCCGATCGGTCGAGCGATCAGCGACGGCGGCGCGTCGCGCAGGCGAGGCCCATCACGCCAAAGGCCACAGCGCCCGGGGCGGGCACGACGTTGAGCGCGACCCAGTCGATGGCGGCCTCGTGCTGCTCCTCGTCGAGGCCTTCGCCGAGGCCGTGGACGAAGAAGACGGGCAGCGACTCGAGGCCGGTGTCGGTCTTGAGGGTGAACGACCAGAGGTAGAAGCCGGTGTCGGCGAGGTGGGCGTCCTCGAAGAACATATCGACGTGCTGGTGCAGCGCGCCGTCGCCGGCCGAGGTGGCGATCTCGAAGCCCGTGATGTCGTTGGCCGAGCCGTCGAGTGCGGCGCTGGGCGTGTTCTCGGGATCGAAGGTGAAGCGGATGGAGGCGTTGGCGGGGGCGAAGTTCACCGCGCCGTTGCCGTCCCAGTGCCAGAGGTTGGCGGTAGCGTTGCCGATGGCGAAGGCCTTGGCGTCGAAGGAGAGGGCGGTGTTGGCGGTGAGGGCGGTGTAGCCCGCGGGGAGGGTGGTGTTCCCCGACGCGAGGCTGTTGAACCCGGGCTCGTCGGTGTAGCCGATCTGGCCGCCCATCAAGCCGGGAAGAAGGGCGAACTCGCCCTCGTAGACGCGGGTGAACTCGACGAACTCCTGCTCATCGAACTCGACGCCGCCCGTGACGAGCCGGCCATCGGGGCCGAGGAGAACGAGCGCGTCCACGTGGCCGTGCTCTTCGACATCGCCGGCGAGGGCGATCGTGGGAACGGCGAACAACAGCGCAGCAGCGGTGATACGAACCATGGGTGATCTCTCTCTATCTCTCTACGTGTGCCTTGGAACCCTGTGCGGGACTCCGATTTCAGAAGAAATAGCCGGCTACCTGCCGGCGTACGGGTCGAACGCGTTGCGCTCGTAGTCGGTGAGGACGTCGCGGAAGCTCTTCGTCTCCGCGTGGCCGTCGAGGAATGCGTAATTGCTGCGGGCGTCCCACTGCGCAGCTGCGCCGCCCGCAGCGTTGATCTGCGACTGCTCCTGCGCCTTGAACGGGGGCACTGGGTGGTCGAACCAGCTCTCGATGTGCGGGTGATCCGCGCCGGCGAACTCGCCCTCGTAGGCCATGATCAACAGGTGCACGGTCGAGGCCGGCGAGGGCACGTGCTCGAGCTTGTACCCCTCGAAGGGGATGCGGAAGTTCGGCCCCCAAGGCGCGGTCTCTTTGTTGAGGAAGGTGTTGATGCCGTAGCTCGTGACGCGGCGCTGGGTCGGGGGCGCACCCGGAATGGGCGCCCCGTCTGGTGCCGGCCCCCAGTGCGGGCTGGTGTCGAGTGGCGAGCGGATGACCAGGCGCACGTCGTCCGTCTCTTCGAGGGCGACGACCCACGCGGGGCGGTCGGTGTGATCGAGGCCCCCGTGCGCGAGGTTGGCCTCGATGAGCTCGCCGTTGCGCTCGACAGCGAACTGATACGCCGCGGTCCCGACCTGCCGCATGTTCGAGAGGCAGCCCATGACCTGTGCTGCGTGCCGGGCCCGCCCGAGCGCGGGGAGCAGCACGCCGATCAGGAGCGCAACGACCGCGATGACGACGAGGAGCTCGACGAGGGTGAAGCCGGTCTGATTGCGGGAATGCCTGTGCAAAGCGATCCTGTAAATGAGAAAGCGTTTGCAAGATTAGGCGATCGAGACAGCCCGTCAAGGGCAAAGGGCACAGCTGGCCCGTGATATCTTGACAAATTGAGACTCAGTCTCAATAGTGGGGCGGGGTAGGACAGCCATTCGCCCCCAAGCGGTTCATCCCGGAGGAATCAGCACCATGAAGCCAGGGCACGAAATGGACCAGTCGGAGATCAACCGCTTCTGCCGGGCCGCGACCGCGGTGTACTTCTCGATCGTGGAGGCGCACGCGCTGCGGACGGGCGAGCGTGTGGGGCTGCCGCTGCTCTTATGTCCGGCGGGCATGCCCCCGAGCGAGCGCGAGTTCAGCGTCGAAGAGCTCGAAGAGGCCGAGCGGTTCCTCTACCGCATCGGCGTCATCGGCGAGGGCGAGGAGCCAGAGCATTGAGCTCCACTACGAAGAGCGCGCTGTTGCTTGGTGGCAGCTAGAGAACATGCTTGAGGGACTCCCGGATGGCGTCCGCGTGCTCGTAGAGTTCATCGATGGAACCTATCGGGATCCGCGTCTCTTTCTTGCCCGCGTCAAACACGCCCAAGTACTTCTGTTCACGGTTGAACCACAGGCGGCAGATCGGCTTACGGTTGTTGTCGTCTAGAAGGATACCGAAGTAGCTCCGTACGTCACGCGAAGTCACACGCTTGGCATCCACAAGATCGCGGAGCATCGACTTTACGGAGAAGAAGCCCTCGAGCTCCTCGACGGTGGTCACAATCTCCTCGCTGTCATCGCTGGGCTCAGTCTCTAACTCAGGGGCGATGTCATCGGGAGTGGGATCTTCTGGTATCCGAGATTGTCCAAGCGCGTCTTGCAGCCGCTTTTCGACTCGCTCAGAGACAATATCCCGAACACCAGCGAGTACCAGAGGCCTGAACTTCTCGATGATCTGCTGTGTCATCCGCCCATCATGTATCGGATCGATGATCGACCGAACGAACGCATCGCTTGGTTCAGCAAACTCAGATCTGATTCTCGCTTTGACTTTGGTGCGGTCCTGTTGGACGGTGGCGAATTCGACGAGCGCCTCGATATCAAAGCTGCCCTTCGAGATCTTCTCCAACAGCTCAAGGGTCCTCTCGCTGCTCTTAGTGATATCGAACTCGAAGAACGGGTGCTCGTCCATGCGATTCGGAGAGCGTAGGTCAGTGTAAAACCGGTACGAGATGCCGTTGGTCAGAATGGCCAGGCGGGCGCTGACTGTGGTGAAGTAGCGAAATAGCTGCGAGCCATGTTTATCGAGTTTGCTTGCGCAGTGCTTGCATTCAAATAGGATCGCAGGCGCACCATCAAGCATGATGGCATAGTCGACCTTTTCGCCCTTCTTAATCCCAACATCAGCAGTGAATTCGGGCACAACCTCTTTCGGGTTGAATACGTCGTACCCAAGCGACTGAATAAAAGGCATGATCAGGGCATTCTTCGTCGCCTCTTCCGTTTCAAGCGAATCTTGCAGGGAAGCAGCACGCTCGCCAAGTACTTTCAGTCTCTCTGATGTCGCCACCGGGATGCTCCATAGTTTAGAGGAGCAACCACTATACGGCCAAAGTCTGAGCGGATGTGCGACTCTACGCCGGGTGGCAGGCGCACCCCGAGCCGCAGGAGCCGGGGGGGAGGTCGTCGATGCTGGGGCCCTTCGCGGAGCCGTCGGCGATGGAGAGGCTTGCGGTAAAGACCTTCTGCACGGGCGTTTGGGCGGGCGCATCGCCGGGGTCTTCGCCGGCAGCCTCCGCGAGCTCGCCCCACGTCTTGATAGTGCGATCCATCGCGTGCATGGCTTCGAGGGTCTTGCCGTTGGCTTCGCAGGTGTACTCGTACCAGGGCATCGGTCGGCTCCTTCTCGACCAGCATACTGGTCGCACGCTGAGCGGTGCATCATTCGCACCGTCGTTCGCACACTCGTATCATCGGCTCAGTCGTCGAGTTGGTCCAGCAGGCCGGTGCAGGCGGCGTGGATCATCCGGTAGCCATCCTCGAAGCCGTCGGGTCCGCCGTAGTACGGGTCGGGGACGCCCGGGGCCTTGTGCGGGCCGTCGCCGGCGAATTGGGGGTCGAAGCTGCGGAGGAGCGCGGTGCGCTGCGGGTCGGCGCCGGAGCGCAGGCAGTCGTTGAGATTGCTCGTGTCCATCACGATGATGTGATCGAAGCCGCCCTCCTCGGGCGGGAGGAAGTCGCTGGGCGGGTCAATCTGGCGGGCGAGCGAGGTGAGGGTGATGCCGTGCTTCGCTGCGACCGCAGCCGAGCGCGGGTCGGCGGTGTTGCCGGTGTGCCACCCGCCGGTGCCCGCGGAGTCGATGCGGAAGCGGTCCTGGGCCATGCGCTGGCGGGCGAGGTGCTCGAAGACGCCCTCGGCGAGCGGGGAGCGGCAGATGTTTCCCATGCACACAAAGAGCACGCCTACGGGTCGTCCGGTCATGGTCCTACCCTACACGCATGGCAATCGAACGTGCCAGCACGAGACGCGTGATCGTCGCCGGGGGGGTGATGTGCAGCGCCTCCGGTTCGGGGCTGGCGGCCCTCGCGCCCGACGGCTTGGCCAGCGCGATCATCGGTCTGCTGTTGGGCGCCGGGGCGGGGGCGCTGCTCTCGGTCCCCGCTGTTGCGCTCATCGCTCAGCGGCCGCTCAACAAGGCCATGCCCATGCTGGTGCTCATGCCCCTGGGCGTTTCGATCTGGCTGGCACCGCGCGCGCCGGCGACCCTCGCTGCGACCACCTCGCTGTGCGCCTTCGGCCTCGCGCTCATCGCAGCGGTCTTTTTCCTGCCGGCGCGCACCCCCAAGGTCGTGCGCACCTGCCACGCGTGCGGGATCGGCATCGCCGACGCAGCACTCACGCGCTGCCCGAACTGCGCCGTTCAGTTGCCCGCAGCAGACGCCAGCGAGTCGAGCTCGTCCGTCCGGCCGACCTCTTCCAGCACGCGCCCGGCGTAATCGATCATCGCGTCGCGCAGCTGTTCGAACGAGTCGAGCACGTACAAGATCGGCTGGTAGTGATCGATCTCGAACGTCGTCTCGCACACGCGGTCGAGGTCGAAGGGCCGGCGCTCGACGTCGTTGCTCTCGAGCGCGTGGTGCCCCTCGCCCTCGGACGAGATGAGGCCCGACCCGTAGAGCTTGAGCTTGCCCTCTTCGTGGATGAGCCCGAACTCGACGGTGAACCAGAAGAGGCGGGCGAGGCGCTCGGTGTGCTCGGGGTTATTGGTAAAGAGCGCCGCCTTGCCGTAGGTCTGCAGGAAGTCCGCGAAGACGGGGTCGGCGTGCAGGGGCACGTGCCCGAAGACATCGTGGATGATGTCCGGCTCGGGCAGGTAGTCCATCGAGGTCTTGGGCCGGACGGTGATGGTCGTGGGGAACTGGCGCTGCGCGAGGAAGGCGAAGAAGCTCTTGGCCGGGAGGTACCCCGGCACGCCGTGCGACGACCAGCCGGTGCAGCGAGAGAGGTTGTCGTTGACCACGCGCAGATCAGGCACGCGCTGGTCGTTGAGGTTGATCACGTCGGCGCCGTCGAGGAAGACCTTCGACCCCAGGCCCTGGTCGCGCAGGTGGATCATGCGCTTGGCGAACATCGTGCCCCAGACCTCGTGGTTCTCGTCGGAGTAGAGCTCGTGCCGCTGCGTGACCTTCATCGCGTCGATGTCGATCTGGTCCGGCGGCAGGTTCGCAGAGCGGTCGGCGGCCTCCTGGGCAAGGCGGGCCTCCTCGGTGTCGATCACCGCTGAGAAGATCGAACCCGACTCCTGTGCCTGCTTCTCGCGGTCTTCCATGCGACGCCTCCACTGTGCCTACGAAACAACGGCATATGCCGACGCTCGCATGATACGGCATCGGCGACCGGGCACCAAGGGCGAATATCCGTAGGCCTAGCGGTGCATCACGAAGCCCGAACGCGCTCCCGAACCCGCCCCGAGCGGCTTGCGGAGCCGGTTGAGCATGGGTGTCAGCAGTAGGGCAGCGAGGGCGGTGTAGGTGGCGATGCCAATCGCCGTCCCAAAAGCAGGAGTGGCGGCCTCTCGGATGACATCGTCGTACATGCTGCGGATCGCGAGCACGGTCAGGCGGACGATCTCGAGCAGGAGCGTCGTAATGAGGCACATCACCCCGACGGTCACGAAGTTCGAGCGCTCCATCACGTTGCGAACCGTGAGCACGGTGTAGGCGGCGAGCATCGCGCCCAGTGCGTAGGGGCCCACGATGACAAGAGAGGCCCCCGTCTCGCGGACGGGCTCCACGCGCAGGACATCCATCAAAAGGCCCAGGAGCGCAGCCCCGAGCATCATCGGCCCCGGCTTGGCCCACAGGCAGACAAAGACGAGCGCGATCACGAGGAAGCTCGGCGCCACCGAGCCCGAGCCCAATACGAGCAGGTCGCGCAGCCCCACCTCGAAGCCCGCAGCGACCCACGCGATGAGTGCGAAGACGAGCCAGTTCATCCGCCCACCTCCGTCGTGTCGTCGGGCATCAGGATCAGCACGCTGCGCACACGCCGCGGATCGATCTCGGGCGTAACAACGACCCGGCGGAAGAGCGGCTCGTCGGTCTGCAGGATGTCGGTGATGCGCCCGACGATCTGAAGCTGGGCGGCCTTGGGCCAGGTGTCGTCGTAGACGCGGATCGTATCCCCGCGGTTCATGCGCTCCGCGACATCCGCGGGCACCTGGTCGGCAGCGTACGTGCCCTTGCCCGTGGGCCGGAACTGTGCGCGGGGGAGGCGCTCGAAGGCTTCGGGCGATTCGATATCGCCGCCCGTCGGGGTGGCGACGCCGACGACGAGCCCCGGCTGGAAGCGCTCATCGGTGAGCAGGTGCACGGTCGAGACCATGGGCGAGGCGCGGGTAACGAGTCCGACGATCTGCTGACCGCCGCGCACGACCGCGACCCCGTTGACCGTGATCCCCCCGCGCTGCCCGGGGCGGAACGTCGCGGTTCCCGAGCCGAGGTCGGAGCCCACCCGTGTCGCGCTGACGGGGCGGATGGGGATAGCTGCCGTCACGCGGATGCGCGAGAGGTCTTCGACGAGCCGCGCGAGGTCGCGATTCTGCGCGAGCAGGTTCTGGTGGAGCCCGCGCACGTAATTGAGCTCAGCCATCAGGCTCTCGACCGTCGGGGATGTTTCGTCGGGGAAGCGTGCGACGGGCGGGCGCAGGGTGTGGCTCGCTCTGCTGAGTGAGCTCGAGAGCGGGGCGGTGATCATCAGGACGGGGCCGCGGAGCTTGCCAAGCCACCCCGTCAGGCTCGCGGGCGCGAGCGCACACGCGAGAAAGACCACGATGAGCGTGGTCAGTACGGCGCGTGTGTTGTTGCCTTTGCGGGCCATCGCTACGCGGTCTGCCTCCGGGCTCGTGATCGCCCGAGCCTGCGATCGGTCGTGCTCGGGCGTGCTCGGGTCAGTCGTCCATGCTGCTTTCGACGGTGTGCTTCCAGGACTCGAGGTTGTCGAGGAAGATCGCTGTTCCCGCCGCCACGCAGGTGAGCGGGTCTTCTGCGATGCGGACGTCCATGCCCGTAGCGTTCTGGATCACGATATCGATCCCGCGGAGGAGCGCGCCCCCGCCCGCGAGGGTGATGCCGTTCTCGACGAGGTCCGCCGCGAGTTCGGGCTCGACCTGCTCGAGCGTGCGCGTGACGGTGGCGACGATGGCGTTGAGGGGCTCTTGCAGGGCCTCACGGATCTCTTCGGAGGTGACGACGGTTTTGCGTGGCAGGCCGCTGACCATGTCGCGCCCGCGCGCCTCCATCGAGGTCTCTTCGCCGACGGGCGCCGCCGAGCCGATCTGGATCTTGATGCGTTCGGCGGTCTGCTCGCCGATCATCAGGTTGTAGTGCTTTTTCATGTGGGCCATGATGGCCTCGTCCATGTCGTCGCCCGCGACGCGGACGCTCTCGCAGGTGGCGATGTCCGCGAGCGAGGTGATGGCGACCTCGGTCGTGCCGCCGCCGATGTCGACGATCATGCTCGCCGTCGGCTCGACGAAGGGCAGGCCCGCGCCGATGGCCGCCGCGATGGGCTCTTCGATGAGGAAGACGGTGCGGGCGCCCGCGCGCTCCGCGGACTGCTTGACCGCCTCCTTCTCGAGGGTCGTGATGCCCGAGGGGATGGCGATAACGACGCGCGGGTGGAAGAACCCGAGCATCGAACGCCCGCCCACCTTGCGGATGAAGTAGCTGAGCATCTTCTCGGTGATCTCGAAGTCGGAGATCACGCCGTCCTTGAGCGGGCGGATGGCCGAGATCGAGCCGGGCGTCTTGCCCAGCATCTCCTTGGCCCGCCAGCCGACGGCCTGGCCGTTCTGCATCACCACGTTCGTGCCCTTACGGACCGCGACGACGGAGGGCTCGTTCAGAACGATCCCCTCGCCACGCACGCAGACGAGCGTGTTGCAGGTGCCCAGGTCGATACCCATATCGACACCGAACCAGTTGAGCAGGTTGGCAATTCTCACGCCGGTCGCCTCACACGCATTGCGTCTCCGTGCAGGATGGGTGCGCCGTCACGCCGTCCGGGCGCGCGGTTGACGGAACCCCGCTGGCACGGCCTCAGAGAGGATTCTATCGGGTCAACCCCCGCTTCGCTGCCACAATCGACCGATGTGATCGATCATCGGACACTCCACAACGAAACAGGCCACGCGCGGGGCGTGGCCTGATGCTCAAACGAGTGCTCAAACGGGTGGTCATCGCACCCGCATGGGGTGCAGCGTGGCAGCTCAGTCCAGGCGGACGGGCTGGTTCGCGGGGTGCATCTCGATCGCCGACATGACGCCGTCGCCCGGGCCGACCTTCATGGCGGCCGAGCCGACGAGCACGACCGCAGCCACAAGGGCGCCGACGGCTGCGAGGAGCATGCCGGTGTAGACGTTCACGGTCGCCGGGCGGGTGCGCTTGCGGCCGGGCATCTGCATTCCGAGCTGAGACATAGGTAAACCTCTCTGTTCCGGGGTGCGGATGCCGATCAGGCGGCGGGACGGATCTCGTCGCGGTCGCGGATCTCGCCGTTGTCCGCGTCGAGCACAAGGCGGCCGACGGCTTCGTTCAGGTCGACGTTGATCAGACGGATCTTGCCGAGGAAGAGCCCGCCACGGACGACGACGAGCTCAGCGCCCTCCGCGAGGCGGTCCGAGGTGCCGGCGTTGATGCCGATGAGCACCGCGCCGTCCGAGTCGGTCTTCACTTCGGTCACGCGAGCGCGGAAGGTCGAGGGCAGGGCGGCCGACGAGCCCGCGGTCCCCGAGTTGCCACGACGAAGAGCGACGAGCTGCTCTTCGAGGGCACGCACTTGGTTGTTCGAGGCGTCGAGCTGGCTCTCGATATCGCTGTTGCGATCGACAAGGTCGATGATGCGGGTCGAGAGTCGGTTGAGCTCGCCGCGGAGTTCGGCGATCTCTTCGCGGTCGGCGGCGCGGAACGAATCGCTCTGCTGGGCGAGGAGAACGAACGACTGAATCTGGTCGCGCAGGCTCTGCTCCGCGAGGTTCAGGCGCTGGTTCTCGGCGCTGAGGTCCTCGATCTCCTGGCGGAGGTTGGTGAGGCGCGTCTCGGCGGCGACCTTCTCGCCCTCGAGCCGAGAGAGCTGACGGTTCAGCTTCTCTACGTTCGCTGCGGTGCGCGACTCGCTGCTGTTGGCACGCTCGCGCTCGGCGACCATGGCGGCCTCGGAGCTCTTTGCCGCCTCAACGAGGCGGTCGGCGTTCGCGGAATACGCGATGGTGAGGCCGGCGAGAAGAACCGCCAGAACCGAGGTCAGAACAACGAGAAGCTTCGTAAGGATGTGCACGGGCCGCTCCTGGGACAAGACGGCGCGCACGGTCGCGCCGGGCCGGTTTCGGGTGCGTCAAAAGACGAGCACACCAGCGTACCGCATCTAAAGGCCTTTGTGGGGCGGGTCGAGGGACCATTCCTCGAATGGCGGTGCGCGGGCGGGCCCTATTCGACTTTGGGGCCCCCCGCGGTTGCTGGCAGCACGCCAAAACGAGCACTCATTTCACCGATTCACGACCCGAAATCGAGCCCCGGAATAGCAGCTCGACAACGGGCCAGCTCCGCCCACGAAATGCCCCCGGGCCCCCGGCGGGCGATCAACCGCCCAGCACGCGAGCCAGCCCCGCCGCTGCCGAGACGCGGACGATCTGCTCGGAATCGCCCAGCATGCCCTCCAGCCGCGCCAGGGCCTCGTCACCGCCGATGGCGGCGTACAGAAAGGCCGTCTGTGCACGCACCGCGGGGTTCGGGCTCGCCTGGGAGGTCGTGCCCACGTACCCGCCGTCGGTGTACCCCATCTTCGCAAGGGCGGTCGCAGCAGCCAGGCGCATCTCCGCGGGGTACAAAAACGCCCCCGAGCCCTGCTCGCTCGCGGCCCCGCCCTGCCCGATGCGGTACTCCACGATCTCGACAAGCTGCTTCGCAGCCCCGCGGTCGCGCACCTCGCCGATCGCTTGGCAGGCCAGGACGGCCACCTCCGCGTACTCGCGCTTCTCGGGGTACAGGGCCGCACGCAGCGCGTTGACCGCCTCTGCGTCCCCCAGCTTCACCAGCGCCTCCGCCACCTGCACCCGGTAGATCGCCGCAGCGATCTCATCGCTCGTGCTCACGACCGTGCTGAGAGACGACTTGAGCAGGGGGATCGCGGTGGGGTTCCCGATCTCGCCGAGGGCAAAGACCGCCTGAGCGCGCACGCCCGGGTCGCGGTGCTCGAGCAGCCGGGCGAGCGGCGTCTGGTCGATGGGCTCGCCCAGCATGGCGAGGCCCGACACCGCGCCCACGCGGACGAGGGGCGAGGGGTCGTCGCGCAGGTCACGCAAGACCGCTGTGTTCTCGTTGAGACCCAGTTCCCCCGCGAGCATGGCGGCGACCATGCGCACGCCCGCGTTCTCGTCGGCGAGGCCCGCGCGGACCGCGTTGCGCGCGCGAGACGGCGCAGCCGACAGGCCCTCGAGCGCGTTCGCACGCACCAGCGCCCACTCGTCGAAGGCCGCCTCCTCCAGCACGCCCAGCGCACGCTCACGCAGCTTCGAGCGGTCGAGCGTGGAGTACCCCGCAGCAGCGGCGGCGCTATTGCCACTGGTACCGCGCTGCGAAGGAGTCGCTGTGCCCGAACCAGACCCCGACGAGCATCCCGCGATCCCGCCCGCGACCCCGACTGCGACAAAGCCGCCGATCAGGGCGAGCGTGCGGGCGGTCGGGGTCAGGCGGCAGCGGTGTGATCGGGCGGGCATGTCTCGGCTCCGGACGGTGGTGCGTGCTTGCGGTCCTACGCCCGGTCTGCGTCTGAAGGTCGCTCGTCGGGAGGTAGTTTTCTCGGCACGAACGCGAGCGCAGCGCCAAGAAGTGCACTGGCGAAGAAGACCCACCCGCTGTTGAGCATCGTGGGGACCGCCGATGCGGGCGTGGGGATCAAAAGCTCGGCGTACCGCACGCCCCACACGCCGATGCCGCCCGGCGGGAGGTCGTGTTGCTCTGTCACCCGCCCTTCTTCGCTGAGAAAAGTGGTGCCAAGCACGGCGCCGCTGGCATCGATGGCGGCGCAGATCCCCGTGTTCGCAGCCCGGAGCGTCGGCGTGCGCCGCTCGGCGGAGCGCACGCGCGCGAGGTGCAGGTGATTGAGGTGGGCACGCACCGACCCGCCGAACCAGCCGTCGTTCGACACGTTGACGATCAACTCCGCGCCGCGCCCGTTCTCGCCCGCGGGGTCGGGGGCGAGCAGGCTCGCGCGGTGCACGTCGTCGGCGGCGACTTCGAAGCAGATCGTCGTCGCGAAGCGCACCCGCCGGCCGTCACGCGCAGCGATGGTGCCGGGCGCTGGGGCGGGTGCTCCCGGATCCAGGTCGAAGGGCATCCCGTTCGCCGCTGCTGCCAGCACCCGCTCGCGCAGCCAGGGCCAGGCATCGACGTAGGGCAACACCTCGCCGAAGGGCGCGAGTCGCCGTTTGTCCGCGCGAGCGCGCACCGCACCGTCCCTCAGCGTGAAGAGGCTGTTGTGCTTGCGATCCCATGTGAGGTCCGCCGAACCGTCTTCCTCAAGCTCTATGCGCAGCGACTCAAAGCCGATAGCGCCGATCAGCAGATCCACGCCCGGCGTGCGCTCCGCGGACATCTGCATCAGCGCGTCGTAGAAAAGCGTCGAGGGCACGAGCTCGCCCGTGGAGGTGCGGAACGCGAGGGCCGCGGCCCGCTCTTCGGCGACGGCCTGCGTGTCGAGTGAGCCGCCCGCGAACATCGTCTCGGGCCACACGATGACATCGAGCTCGGGGAAGGTGTCGTACGCCAGCGCCGTCAGGCGCAGGATGCGGCCGAACTCCTCGAGACGCTGATCGATATTCCAGTTCGTGCGCACCTCCTGCGAGACGGCCGACTGGATCATCGCGGCGCGCAGCGGTTCCGCCTGCGTTTCAACGGGCTCGCGCTGGCCGAAGCCCACGAAGCCCGACCCCCACCAGGCGACGAGTGCAAGAAGCACCGCGAGCTGCGCTTCCACACCCTTGCCCCGGACGCGCTCCTTGCGTGCGCGCCGGGCGATGCGTGTCAGCATCGCGAGCGATGCCATCGCTGCGACGGCAAGGGCGAAGGACCGGCCGTACTGATCGAGCGTGCCCGCGGTGCGTTCGACGAGCGGGATCGATTCGTTGCCCAGGAGGAACCACGCGTAGCCCGTGAAGAGGATCTCGCCCCGGAAAAACTCGAGGCCGGCCCAGAGGGCAGGGAGTGAGAGCAGGGGGGAGACGCTCCACCGCGAGCGGAGCCGCGTTGCGAGCAAGAGGGGGATGGCTGAGAAGAGCCCCATGACCGCCGCGAGCAGCGGGAGGCCCAGAAAGGAAATGCCGCCGATCCACGCGTGGGCGAATCCCCAGGCGATGGATGCGGTCAGCCAGACCGCTGCGCTCGCGCGGAGCGGGGCACCCGTGCGCTCGGCGAGCAGCGCAAGGGGAACGAGCAGCCCGAGCGCGGGCAGCAGCGAGAGCGCATCGGGCTCGGCGAGGAGGACGATAAAGACCGCGTGCGCACAGGCGAGCAGAAACGTGATGGCGGGCGACCAGAGGCTGCGGGGCGGCTTTGCAGATCGATTCGCACCGGTGCTCATCGGCGTAGGTGCACGACGCGTCGCGCTCATCGCGGGTGTCGCGTCTTCCGCGGCCATCACTTGCCGGCGTAGTCGATCAGTCGCGCGAGCTCGTTGCGCAGGTCCGAACGAGGCACGACCCGGTCGACCATGCCCGACTCGAGGAGGAACTCCGAGGTCTGGAAGCCCTCGGGCAGTTCTTGGCGGATCGTCTGCTGGATCACGCGCGGGCCCGCGAACCCGATGAGCGCGCGGGGCTCGGCGAGGATGACATCGCCCAGCATCGCGAAGCTCGCCGAGACGCCCCCCGTCGTCGGATCGGTCAGAACGGAGACGAAGAGGCCGCCCGCATCATCGAAGCGCGCGAGGGCCGCCGACGTCTTGGCCATCTGCATAAGCGAGAGGCCCGATTCCTGCATGCGTGCGCCCCCCGAGCCCGAAACCACGATGAGCGGCAGGTCCTCGGCGGTCGCGAGCTCGATCGAACGCGTCAGCTTCTCGCCCACCACGCTCGAGAGCGTGCCCATCATGAAATGCAGATCGAGGACCGCGATCACCGCCTGCCGGCCCTTGATAAAGCCCCGGCCCGACAGCAGCCCCTCGTGCCGGCCCGTCTTCTTCTGCTCCGCGGCCAGGCGGTCGGTGTACTTCTTGAGGTCGGTGAAGTTCAGCGGGTCGACGCAGCGGAGGTTGTCGAAGAGTGGCTCGAAGGAGCCGTCGTCCACGAGCTGCCGCACGCGTTCGTCGGCGCCGATCCGGAAGTGGTGGTCGCAGTCGGGGCAGCAGTGCAGGTTGGTCTGCATCTGTTTGCGGTAGATCATCGAGCCGCAGGCGGGGCAGCGGAGCCACAGCCCCTCGGGGATGCGCGAGGAGCCGGCGGGTTTGAGCTCGGTCCATGAGCGTGTGCTGGTCGTCGCCATCGGCGGTGTCCTTTCGCGCTGGTGGGCCGCGTGCCCGTGCGCCGGGTCAGACAGAGAGCGTAGGGGCGTCCTGCCCGAGAGTCAGCCTATCAGGGAGGCGGCCGATGGGGGCGATCACCCCGACCGGATCGCCCGGACAACATCCGCCCGTTCGTGCGCGGGCTTCCCGAATATCGCCGACGCCGCCACGAGCACATCACACCCCGCGTCCCGGCACGCGCGTGCGTTCTCGGGCTTGATGCCGCCGTCCATCTGGATGCGCACGCCCGAATCAGACGCAGGGCCGACGGACTGCCGGACCAGTGCGGTCGTCTCGAGCGACCGCTCGATGAAGGCCTGCCCGCTGAAGCCGGGGCGCACGCTCATGACGAGTGCCATGGCGTAGGGCCCCGCCCGGAGCGCTTCGAGGTACGGCTCTGGCGCGGTGTCGGGATTGATCGCGAGGCCCGCGCTCATGCCGAGATCCACACAGCGCTGTGCGAGAGCAGCGGGGTCGTAGCCGGCGCTGAGGGGCGAGAGGCCGCTGCCCGAGCTGCGATCGAGCACGGGCTCGATGTGGAAGGTGATGTGGTCGGCCCCCGCGTGCGCGAAGGGCTCGAGGTACTGCTGGGGGTCGGTGACCATCAGGTGCACATCGAGGCAGGCGCCGGGCAAGGCGGAGCGGAGGCTGGCAACCAGGGCGGGCCCCATCGTGAGGTTGGGGACAAAGTGCCCGTCCATGACATCGATGTGCAGGAGGTCCGCACCGGCGCCACTTGGGGCGGCTTCGATGCTGTGCCCAGCGTCTTCCGCCATGCGGGCGAAGTCGGCGGACAGGATCGAGGGGGCGACGAGCGGTTCGCTCAAGAGATCCGGATCGGTGAGTATGCGTCTGCGGTCCATAGGCGCAGGATAGCGGGGGCGTGGGCGGGCCGGTTGGCCTTGCGGGGGCGCGATCGGGTGTGCATCGAGGCTTGATGTCGGTGCGCGTAGAGCGCGCACAGAGTGAGGCGCACAAAAAAACACAAGCGAGCCGATTGGGCTCGCTTGCGTACTCAGCTGAGTGCTGATCTCCGAGTGTCGAGGTCGCTATTAGGCGCGACGACGACGGATGCCGGCGACGCCAGCGAGGCCGAGGAGGGCCGCAGCACCGGGGGCGGGAACGACCTGGATGAAGTAGTCGTTACCGTCGGCAACGAGCTCGAGCTCGAGGCCGGAGGTGGGGTCGAAGGCAACGGGGTTGTCGAGGGTGAAGGTGGGACCGGAGGCGGGGGCCGAGTCGGTCGCGGGGACGGTCAGGAGGGAGACCTCGAGGCCGTCGAGCTCGCCGTCGCCGGTGAAGATCTGGCCGAGCCAGAGGGCTTCGCCCGCGTCACCGTTGAGGTAGGCACTCTGGGCGGCGGAGTAGTTCCAGAAGACCGAGGTGTTACCGTTGGCGAAGCCGGAGTTACCAGCCTGGGGAGCGTTGTTCCAGTGGCCGAACCAGTCGGGAGCCTCGGCACCGGTGAAGTCGGCGGGGCCGCCGAAGTTGGGGCCGAAGAGGGTCGCGGTGGGAGCCTCAGTGGCGACGAAAGCACCGAGGGGACCGGTGAAGGTGTCGCCGACGATGGCAACGCCGCCGTTGGTGGCGAGGGGGGTGAAGGTACCGGTGTTGAGGCCGGAAGCGTCGTTGGCGCCGATCTGGATACCGATGTAGCCGAAGGAGGTGGCCATGGCGGAACCGGCAATGGCGAGGACGCCAGCAGCAGCAAGGATCTTAGTCATTTCTATTTCTCTCCAAACCTACCGAAGTAAATCTCTCTCTCGGAGATCAGCTCATGACGCACCCACGCCATGAATCCGAGGTGTTGAACGGTTAGAAACATACCCGTCGATCAGGGGGCATGCAACATGTATTTGGCGTCCCTTGAGGCATTTCCCGAATTGAACACGGTCTTCAGGCCGCATAAACCCACCTAGTCGCCCCCAATTCACACGCAAGGCCCCTTGAATGCCCCTTTACGGGGTAAGGAGAATGGGTCCTGTGCACTCACCCAAACCATTCCCGAACTGGGCGATGAAGATCGAAAAATCATCGAGGTTCACGAAGTCGTTGCCGTCGAGGTCGGCGGTGCACCCCGAGGCGCATTCGGCGGGACCGTTCCCGAACTGGGCGATGAAGATCGAGAAGTCGTCGAGATCGACGGTGAAGCTCGCATCGAGGTCGGCGGTGCAGAGGTTCTGCGGCGTGCAGGTATCAACGGCGCAGCTCTCGGCGTCGATGGGCGTGCCGCCCGCGTTGGTGCAGTCGTCTGCGGTGAGCAGCAGGCAGGTGTCGGCGCCGAAGCAGCAGGGGCCTGGCACTTCGAGGGGGAGGAACCGGAAGTCGGCGACGACGGGGCGGTGGTCGGAGGCGAGGCCCGTGGCGCTGGCGTTGCCGTTGGCGAACTGGCCCGGGGCGTGCACCCCGACGACGTTCTGCTCGGATCGGTACACAAAGCCGATGGCGTTGACCTCGCCGGCCTCGAGGACGCCGTCGTTGTTCTCATCGAAGCGGAGGGCGAGATCCTCGTTGGCGTTGATGTAATCGAGGCGGCTCGAGGAGCCGAAGGTCACGGTCTGTGAGAAGCCGGCGAATTGGGCTGCCGAGAGCGATTCATAAAGGATGTCCACGAGCCCGGTGTCGGACGCGAAGAACTCGAAGGAGCCGCCCGCAGCGAGGCAGGCGCCGATGCTGGCGTCGGCGACGCAGCAGGGCCCGGGGCCCGAGCAGTCCACGCCGAAGAAGAGCATGAAGTTCTCGTCCGCCGAGCCGTCTTCGGGTGCGCAACAGCCGTTGCTCACGACGTTGGAGAAGTAGAGGCCGTCGAGGGTCTGATCGTTGTTGTTGTTGGAGTTGAGATCGCCCGCGACGATGACGTGCTGGTTCTCGAGGGGTACACCCACTGCGAAGCCGGACATGATGTCGTCGGCGACTTCGCCGCCGAGGTTGTTCGCTTCGTTGGTGCGCGTCGCTTGGGATGCGGAGTCGCCGAAGGCCTTGAAGTGGGCGTTGTAGACGCGCACGACCTCGGGCGACCCGGGCACTTCGAGCGTGACGCGGACGACGCGGCGGGGCCCGCCCGTGAAGACGGTGCCCGATTCGATGACGTTGATGCCGGGCGCAACGAGCGTGGCGTTGTAGTTGAAGCCGTCTCCGCCCGGGTCGCTGAAGATCTGGAAACCCGGGAGGTAGGCGTCGCGGTACGCCGTGAGATCGGAGCGTGAAGATGCGTCGAGCTCCTGGAAGCAGACGACGTCGGGCAGGAGCCCGGTGTTGGTATCGCCCGGGATCTGGTCGACCGTTGTGATCATGTCCGAGGTCGCGTCGAGCGCGCTCGAGGTCGGGCCGATGAGCCCCTCGCGCGTGTTCAGCGTGACGATGCGCAGGTCGACCCAGTCTTGGGCGAGCGCGGGTACGGCGCTCAGGCCGGCACAGATGGTGGCGGCCGCGATGCGTGCGATGCGAGCGTGGCGTTGCATGGGCGTGTCTCTCTCGTCTATGCGGGTGCTGGTTGTGCGGGTCAGAAGCCTAGGGGGGCGAGCTGCACGCGGGCTGGCGCGTACGGGCAACGCCTCGCGTCTTGCTGGCGAGTGTCCTGCGTAGTCCT
The DNA here is from genome assembly GCA_964576725.1 of uncultured Phycisphaeraceae bacterium. Taxonomy (GTDB): domain Bacteria; phylum Planctomycetota; class Phycisphaerae; order Phycisphaerales; family UBA1924; genus OFTM391. Next base: position 30,260 of record CAZNUZ010000006.1, on the reverse strand, counting down.
AGAAAAAACGGGCGGTCCGACTTTCGCCGGCCCGCCCGTTGGGTTCAGTTATCGATGCCCGCTCTGATTGGCGAGCGGCCTAGCCAGCTCAGGGCTGCATCGCAGGATCGCAGACTCCCGCGTTGTTGCCGAACTGCGCGATGAAGATGGAGAAGTCGTCGAGGTCGACGCCGTTCACACCGTCAAGGTCGGCCGTGCAACCCATCATGCAGTCGCCGGCGGTGTTGCCGAACTGCGCGATGAAGATAGAGAAGTCGTCGAGGTCAACCATGAAGTTGCCGTCGAGGTCGGCGGTGCAGAGCGTGTCGACGGGGTCGGAGGCGCAGGCCACGAGGTCGAGGCTCCAGGCGTTGATGGTGCCCTGGTCGCCGCCGGCCTCATCGGAGACGGTCAGCGTCCAGATGCCGTCGGCGTTGGTGTCGTTGAAGTCGTCGAGTGAGCCGGGGCCGTCGGGCAGGCGATCGCCGTTACCCGACTGATCGAAGAGGGCGACGATGTCATCCGAACTGCCGCCGGTACGGGCGTGCAGTGTGACGGCAGCGCCGGTGGGGCCTTCGAGATCGACGAAGAGATCGCCCACGAAGGTGTGGGTGATGTCGACGTTCACATCCACGTCGGCGACACAGCCAACGCCGGCAACCGTGATCTGGCTCGTGGAGACCTGGTTATCGAGGATGTCCACGGGCAGGTCGTCCGCTGCGATGGTGAGCTTGCCGATCTCGGCGGTGTACTCCATGGAGGCGGAGCCGCCGTTGGTGAGGTCGGTCACGGTGACGGTCGAGGCGTACTGGCCCGCAGCGAGCGAGGCGGCAGCGAGGGTGTCGAGGTCGACCCCAACGCTGGTGGAGCTCTCAGAAGCGATCGAACCGGAGGTGGCGCCCGAGAAGGCAAGGGGCAGGTTGCCCGTCGTGGTGATGCTGAAGGAAGCGGGCGCGTTGGTGTCGTTGACCATGCTGATGCTGCGCATCTGGGAGACGAAGGGGCCGCCGACGGGGCCGGAGGCGAAGGCGTCTTCGAGGCCGCCGAACGCGAGGGCGGTTGCCTCGCCGCAGCTGACGATCTCGAGTGCCCACCCGTTGATGGTGCCCTGGTCCTGGTTGGCGTTGTCCGAGACGCTGAGCGTCCAGGTGCCGGTGGGGTTCAGGCCGTCGAAGTCGCCCAGTGCGCCGGGGCCCTCGACAGTGAGCGTGCCAGCGCCGTCCTCGTCGTAGAGGCCGATAAGGTTGTCGGCGCTGGAGCCGGAGCCGTTGTGCAGGCGGACGGTGGTGCTGTCGGGAGCGATGAGCTCCACCACCAGGTCGCCGCGCCAGGTGTGGGTGATGTCCAGGTCGACGTTGAGATCCGCGATGCAGCCGAGCCCGGTGACATCGAGGGTGCTCGTGACGGTCTGCTGGTCGAGGATGTCCACGGGGACGTCGGCGGAGTTGAAGATGAGCTTGCCGACTTCAACGGTGTAGTCGAAGGAGGTGGAGAAGCTGTTGGTGGTGTCGGTGACGGTCACGGTCGAGGTGTATGCGCCGGCGCTGAGTGCGCTGGCCGCAGCAGCGTCGAGTGCGACGGTGAAGCTGGCGGTCTGCCCGTCGGCGAGGGTGCCCGAGGTCTGACCGGTGATGGTCAGGGGCGCGGCGCCGGAGGAGCTCGCGGTGAAGGAGGCGCTGGCCTCGGTCATGTTGGTGATGTCGATGGTGCGGGTGTCACTCGTGAAGGGGCCGCCGACGGGGCCGGAGGCGGTGGCGTTGGTCCCGCCCGCGATGCTGAGCTGCATGGGTGGGCCGGCGCCGAGCGCATCGATGAATTCTTCGCCGGTGCCGATGGGGTCGAGCCAGTCGGAGAGGCGAGAGGCGGAGGTGCCGCCACCCGTCCAGGAGGTGAAGATGCGCCCGTACCAGTCGGAGGTCTGGCTGGAGCACGAGGCGAAGCCGCCGTGGAGCTGGCCAATGACGCGGCGCTCGGGGCTGAAGAGGTGCGAGCCGGAAGATCCGGGCTCGGTGGTGCCGAGATCCCAATCGATCACGCGGACGTGGGTGGCGTTGGTGCCGAGCTCGGCGTTATCGAGGTAGTTGGTACGCGTGGTGGCGTCGTCCTCGAAGCTGATGCGCTTCTCGTCGGTGCTCGGGTGGTGGATGGCGACGACCGAGGGGAAGTCGATATCACGACGATCCCAGCCGGCGTAGACAACGTCGAACGCCGGGTCGGGCGCGTTGTTCATCTCGATGAGGGTGAAGTCCGAGGCCGAGGAAGTCGCGCGGAGCACGCCGCCGGTGTTGAACTGGTTGAGCACGCCATCGCCGCTACCACCGGAGGCAGCGGAGAAGGGGGCCCGGCACGTCGAGTTCTCGAAGTTCCAGTACACCACGAGCGAGGCGGCCTGGTTGGCGACGCCGCAGTGGTTCGCGGTCAGGAAGAGGGGCTTCCCGTCGCGGGCGGTGTTGTTGACCATGCCGCCCGAGCAGAAGGTCCCGCCGCCCGTCGAGATGACAGCAGCGGACTTAATCTCGTTGCGCCAGGCTTCGACTTCGGGGAAGCCATCGCTCGCCCCGCAGATGACGTCGAGGTTGCACGAGCCCGAACGCGACCCGGAACCGGCACCGTCGTCGGCGCTGCCGCGAGCAGCGAGCTTGGCCTGGCGGATCGCCTCGGTGCCGAAACCGCGGTAGCCCACGTTGATCGAGCCGAGCTCGAGGAGGACCTCGTCGAAGTTCTCGCTTGGAATGGTCAGCTCGATGATGACGTCATCGCCCGGGACGATGGGGGTCCAGAGCTGGTTGTTCACGTTGTTGTCGTCTTGTGTGAAGGGGCGGATGCGGTACTTGCCGTCGGTGCTGTAGATGTGCAGCTGGGCCTTGTTGGGCAGCTCGAAGGCGGTGAAGCCGAAGTTGAGCGAGTTCGCATCGAAGGACGAAACGCGAAGACGCCAGATCGACCGGCCATCGCCGAGGTCCTCCCAGACGCCCGCGTTCATGGGCGTCATGCTGACCTCGTGGGTGATCGCGTAGCGCGGGGCCACGCCCTTGCGCTCATTCGCGGCGTCTTCCACGGCGATCGCCCGGCGGTCGAGCAGCGGCGCCTCGACCGTCTCAAGTAGATCGACCGCGAGCAGGCCTTGTGCTTCGAGCGCGATGGGACGCGCTTCTTCGTTGGTTTGACCTGCGGCAGAGCCGGCAAGAGCGACGAGCGCACAAGCGGCGACCAGCCACTGGCGCCGGCGACGGCTGGGGGGAGTAATCAGCATTCGGGGGTACCCTCTCTAAGGTGATGCGAAAATCGGTGATCGACCACCTCGCGGCGATCGCCCCTCCGGGAATAGGCGATACGGCCGCGCAAGGCGACGGTTCCGCAGGAAAAGCCTACTGCGTGTCAGGGGTTATGCAAGCAGAGCCCCGCCTAAAGCAGGGCCCCGAGTTGGCAAGCTGGGGAAAGAAAACGGGGCGGCCCGTGAAGGCCGCCCCGCGAGGGTGCTTGGTTGACGCCCTAGAAGAGGGCGTCAGTTGTGGATCCGTCGATCAGCTCAGGGCTGCATCGAGGGATCGCAGTCGGCAGCGGTGTTGCCGAACTGCGCGATGAAGATGGAGAAGTCGTCGAGGTCGACGCCGTTCACACCGTCAAGGTCAGCCGTGCAACCCATCGCGCAGTCGCCGGCGGTGTTGCCGAACTGGGCGATGAAGATGCTGAAGTCGTCGAGGTCAACCATGAAGTTGCCGTCGAGGTCAGCGGTGCAGAGCGTGCCGGGAGCCTCGCAGGGCATCGAGTCGCAGCTGATGGGGGCGCCCATCATGTCCACGCCCTGGAAGACGCCGCCGGCGAGCATGCACTGCTCTTCGGTGAACTCCTGGCAGATGTCGCCGCCGAGGCAGCAGGCCGCCACGATCGCGCAGGGGTTGTCCATGCAGTCGGTGCCCGCGCCGAGGAACTCGCCGCCCATGCCCTCGCAGGAGGACTGGGTGGTGACGGAGCAGGACTCGCCCATGCAGCAGGCGCCGACGGGCTCGACGCAGTCGCCGCGGGTCAGGAGGTTGGCGGCGTTGACGGTGACGTAACGGCCTTCGCCGGCGGCGCCATCGAAGGCGAGCTCGGCGAACTGGTCGAAGGAGTCGAGGGTCTCGAAGTTGACGCGACGGGGGTCGCCCAGCTCGCCGCTGCAGACGGGAGGCAGGACCTGGTTGGACATGAAGGAGTGGCCGCCGTTACCGATGATGGCCATGACCTTGATGTTGGTCTCGCCGTCCCAGGGCATGCCGCCGACGGTGAACTCATCGACGGGGATGGAGATCTCGATGCCCGTGTTGGCGGAGGTGATGAGGAGGTTCTCGACGAAGGAGATGCCGAAGGGCAGCGCGCCGCCGGGCACGCCCGCGGTGCTGGAGTTATCGATCGAGATCTGCCAGTCGATGCCGGGCACACCCTGAGCGCCGAGGAGCTCGCCCGTCGTTCCGGTCGAGGTCTGGCCGAGGAAGATGCCCACGCCGGGATCGTCGTCGGCGGTGCCGAAGAGGCCGTCCACGCCGGGGTCACGGAAGCGAGCGAAGTTGGCGAAGATGTTCGCGGTGTCGGCGTCCGAGTCGAAGTCACCGTTGGTGATGGTGAGGAAGTGTTCGGGGGTGAAGCCGGCGTCGAAGGTCATACCGTCGATGGTGTCGCCTTCTTCTTCGGTGCCGAAGTCGGGGTACGGTCCGCCGTAGTTCTGCAGGGCGTCGAAGTCGATCGAGGGGTTGCCGGCGTAGTCGGCATCGTCGGCGGGGGTGTTCTCACCGGTGGCGGGGTCGCCGTCCCAGATCATGGTGTTCTGGCCGGAGTTGGGGTCGACGTCGAAGAAGATGTTGACCTTGTTGAAGTCGGTGTTGAGGTTGCCGGTGAGGTGGAGGGTGAAGTACTGCTGGGTCACGTTGCTGACCGTGCGCTCTTCGAGGTAGGCGTACATCGCCGCGAGCTCGGAGCCGTTCGCGCCGGCCACGGAGGGGTCGCTGTTGCTCTGGAAGCCGCGGCGGTCGAGCACGACGCCGTCGATGTTGAGCGAGCTCTTCTCGCCGCCGCCGAAGCCGCCGCCGACCGCGGGATCGCCCGACATGTCGCGGAGCTCAGCGCCATCGGCGAAGTGAGCGGGGAGCATGGTGGTGCCGTCGGTGCCGAGGCGGTAGACCACGAGGAAGTCGGGCTCGGTGGCGGCATCGAAGGTGAAGCCGCCGTAGTTGTTGCTGCGCCCGTCATCGATGTTGGGGTTGTCGTTGCGGAGGACGTTCTGCCCGCCGGGGACGGCGTCGATGTAGACGTAGTAGCGGTCGAAGTTGCCGAGCGAACCGCCGATGTGGCCGTAGAGGAAGTAGTCGCCGCCCTCTTGCGCGATGACACCCGAGAAGTTGTTGATCTCGGAGCCCATGGGGTCGTCGTCGGCCATGGTCGCGGTGACGACGGAGGTGCGGTTGGTGGAGTTGCCGGGGTTGACGTACTCGGTCGCGCCGTACGCGGACTCGCGCACGCCGTCGATGGTCAGGGGGCCGGTGGTGGTGTCGCTGACGACGACGAACTGATCACCGGGGATGGCATCGAGGTCGATGCCGGAGCCGGGGCCGAGGGGCGGGGTGTTGGCGGGGAGGCCGCCGAGCACCTGGTTGGAGACAGCGTTCTGCTCGATGAGGAAGCCCGAGACGATCACGCCGCCCGCGCCGTCGGCGCCGGTCATGGGGTCGTAGCCGAGCTCGGTGAGGTTGAGCTTGAACTCGAAGCCGGTGTCGTCGTTGGCGGGATCGTTCTCGTTGGAGGAGTCGATGCCGGTACCTTCGGTCGCGCCGCCGGCAACGCCGAGGGTGTTGGAGTTGTCGTAGTCGGAGCGAAGGACCTCGTTCATCATGTCGTCCATGATGATGTTGTCCGCGGGGAGCGGTCCGTCGATCGTCTCGACGCTGAAGGTCTCGTTGATCTCCTGCATCTGGAGGATGTGGGCCGCGGTGTTGCCGAAGCGGTCGTAGCGGAGGTACCACTCGGGGGTGAAGGCGAGATCGAAGGTGATCGAGGCGTAGTCGGCGATGGAGGAGCTGGTGCCGGTACCGAAGCCGGTGTTGCTGCCGCCGGAAGTCACGTCGATGAAGACGTTCTTGCGGTTGCCGCCGTTCTCGAGGTTGCCGGTCACGACGAAGTTGAGCTCTTCGTCACCGTTGACGGTGGGGAGCGAGCCGTCGGGGTCGGAGATGAAGGCGTAGACGCCGTCGATCTCGGAGCCGCCCGAGTTGCCCTCGCGGGAGGCGTCGCCGTTGTCGCCGAACTGCGTGAAGGTCTCCTGGGCCCAGGGGACCATGGTGGAGCCGTTGTTGGCGAGGACGTAGTCGGCCTCGGAGGCGACGCCGTCGATGCCCGCGTCGGGGATCGAGTTGGCGGAGATCGCCGTCACGGTGACGTACTGCTCGCCGGGCATGGTCTGGAAGTCGGCGGGGGTGGTGTTGCCGAGGTTGCCGATCTGGAAGGGCTCGACGCCACCGATGACCTGGTTCGACAGGAAGTTGCCGCCGGCGACGAAGCCGCCGATGCGGACGGGCTGGACGCCGTCCCAGCCGAGGAACTGCAGGTTCACGCGGACCTCCTGGCCCGTGATCACGGTGCCGGGGTCGCTGAGGGTGGGACCACCAACGAACTCACCCACGCCCTCGCCGCCCACGGGAACGGTCTGGTCGGAGTTGGCAACGACCGAGATGGGGCCACGCACCGTCTCGTCGTAGACCTTGGCGGCCTGGACGGTGACGGCGGCACCGTAGGGGTCGTCGGCGCGGGTGCCGTCGACGTCGATGTCGCCCGGGGTGCCGATCGCGGCGCCCGCGAGCACGAGGAGCGCGCTCGGCGCGCCCCAGCGAATCACGTTCTTGATGGTCATGGGTCAAACTCTCTCGTTGGGCGTCCGCCCCGTACGCGGGCGGACTCGGTCACACACGTAAATCAACAGCCACCAAGACAACCCTGGTGGCGGTTGGACAAAGACAAAGTGCGCGACGTGGCCGGGGCTCGATGAGCCTTCGGCTGTCGGCAATGGGCGGATTGGTGGGGGAGGCGATCGTGTGAGGGGAGACAGCAACCGTGCGCAAGTGTTGCGCAGCATGAACGGCAAGCCGTCGAGATGGATGAACGCATTCCGCAGATCAAATCTTCTCTACCTCACGAAGGGGCAGGGCGGGTGCCCAGCGGTAAAACGGTACACCCGGACCAGACCCCACACAAGCCGAATCCGCCGTGATCGGGCGGGAATGCATACAGGCTACGGGTCCGATATCCTGGTAAAGCGTTTTACTTTACCAGAGCACTTCGAGCCCTATCCCCTGTTTCATGCTGGGGTTACCCCTCTATATCGGGGCGGCGACGCGTCCGCTTGATCGCTCCACGCTGACGCTTGCTGTCAAGCCTGCGGCGTGTACTGCCTTTCGTGGGCTTCGTCGGTTTTCGGATCTTCGGCTGAACCCGTGCTAGTCGAACCAGTTCCCCTAAACGGGCGAGGCAGGCTTCGCGGTTCCGCTTCTGCGACCGGTGCTCGTCGCAAGTGATGACGAGCGCGCCTTCGTCGGTGACGAGGTGCGGGGCGTTCGTCGCCAGCCGGGCCCGTGCGCCGGGGTGGATCGGGAGGTCCTCTAGCATCACGCGCAGTTCGACCTTCGTAGACCGGCGGTTGACGTTCTGCCCGCCCGGGCCGCTGGCACGAACCGCCTTGAACGTCACCAGCCCCTTGTCGAGCCACACCCCCGGGCACAGCAGGACTTTGGGCCCCTCGTCGGATTGGCTCGGCTCACGCATGGCAGGCCCACGTTACCCTCTGCGCTCTGGCGGAAACGGTGCAACAGGTAACGGATTTCCCGAGCGAGAACCCATCATGATGACTCCATACACGTGGTGCGCCCTCGTCGCTGCGGGCGCGATGACGAGCGCAGCGGCCGGCGCGACGCGATCACAAGACGCGAGGCCGTTGAACGTCGAACCGGAACTCGCCTTCGACGCGGGCGTGCTCGATTCCTACGACGAGTGGCGGGTCGAGGTCGCGCCGATCGCCTGGTTCAGCGCGTACTCGGGCGATCTGACCATCGCCCCGGGGACGGATTTCGCGCTCGAAGACATCGACGCGGACGAGCCGGCGTGGGCCGTCGGTGCGGACGTGCGCGTGCGCAGCGACAAGTTCGCATTCAGCCTGGGCGGCGCGGTGCGCAACGACTCGGGCGACGATGTCGCGGCCGAGCCCATCCGCGCGGGATCCATCACCCTCGCAGCGGGGGACGCGATCTCCTGGGAGAGCGACATTACCGTGGTCAAAGCGACCGCGGGCTATCGCTTCGAGCCGTTGGTCTTCGACACCCAGAACGACGTGCGTTTGCAGCTCGACGCCTACGCGGGCTTGCGGTACGTCGATCTGTCCTTCGAGCTCGAGGGCGGCGGGAACACGGCCTCCTTCGACGAGAACTGGGCGATGCCCGTCTTCGGCGGGAGGCTCACCCTCGACCTGCCCTACGAAACATCGATGCTGATCGAGTCCGACATCGGCTACCTGCCTCTGGGCGATACGACGGTCTTCGCGTGGGAGGCCTTCCTCGGCTTCGGCTGGCAGGCGACGCCCAACATCGGCGCGCGCATCGGCTTCCGCCACCTCTCGCTGCGGTACCTCGACGAGGGCGGCGCGGGCGATCAGGAGTTCCAGGGGTTCCTCGCGGGCCTGTACCTCGGCGCGGTTGTGCGGTTCTAGGCAGGCCGCTTGAGGGTGCGCGGAGGGGGTATGCTCGTCTCATGCTCCGCGTGATTGCAGGTGAATTCAAAGGCCGCAAGATCCGCACGCCCGAGGGCGGCGACACGACGCGCCCGCTCCCCGATCGCGTGCGGACGGCGCTCTTCAACATGCTGCGCGGCCACATCGAGGGGCACGCCGTCTTCGACGGTTTCTCGGGCACCGGGATCTTCGCGCTCGAAGCGATCAGCCGCGGCGCAACCCGCGCTGTATCGGTCGAGCGTGATGCCAAGGTGGCGCGCATCATCGAGGACAACGCGCGCGAGCTCGGCGCGGGGGAGCGGCACGAACTCGTGCGCGGGGACGTGCTCGGCATCGCGGCGCTCTCCGCGTGCCCGCTGCCGGTGCATGTCGTCTTTCTGGACCCGCCCTACCCGCTCATGCAAGAGCCCGAGACGCGCGGACGTGTCATGGACCGCCTGGCCGACCTCGCCGAACGTTTAGACGACGAGGGCTTTGCGATCATCCGCACGCCCTGGCCCTACAACGACGTCTTCGATGCCGAAGGGCAACGCGTGGACCCGCTTGCGCGCAAATTGAACGGCAGTACCAGCGTCGATCACATCACCGTCGACCACACCTCCGACGACCATTTCAATGACGACGATGACGATGGCAACGCCGACCGCGAACCCGAGGGCGAGCAAGCGCGGTCGGCGGTGGGGGTGCAGCGGGTGCCCGTCGAGCTCGAGCACCCGCGGCTCGAGGGCCCGGAGACGCACGTGTACGGGGCGACCGCGGTGCATTGGTACATGAAGAAGCCCGCTGCGGAGCACGGCGCGTGAAGTCGCCGCGGGATGTCGCGTTCGAGATCGTGCGCAGGCTCTCGGCGGAGGGGCACGTCGCGTACTTCGCGGGCGGGTGCGTGCGCGATGAACTCCTCGGCCTTGCGCCCAAGGACTACGACGTTGCGACCGACGCGACCCCCAAACGCGTCGCCGAGCTCTTCCCGCGCACGAGGGCGGTCGGCAAGGCATTCGGCGTGGTGCTGGTGCGTGAGAGCCGCGTCGATACCGAGGTAGCGACCTTCCGCGAGGACGGGGTCTACACCGATGGGCGCCGCCCCGACACGGTCGCCTTCTCCGATGCGCGCGCCGACGCACAGAGGCGAGACTTCACCATAAACGCCCTCTTCAGCGATCCGCTCGACGGCGATCGTGTGATCGATTACGTCGGCGGGGTGGCGGACCTCGAGGCGCGCGTGGTGCGCGCGGTGGGCGTGCCCGCCGAGCGCCTGCGCGAGGACCACCTGCGCTCGCTCCGCGCCGTCCGGTTCGCGGCCCGGCTCGGGTTCGGGGTCGAGAGCGCGACGGCCGACGCGGTGCGCGCGTGCGCGGGGCAGCTCGCGGGCGTCAGCCGCGAGCGCGTGGGCGACGAGATGCGGAAAATGATGGCACACCCCACGCGGGCCGAAGCCGCTCGTCTCGCGCAGGAACTCGGGCTTGACGCTCCGGCGCTCGGGTGCTCGCCCCTTCCAGGCGCAACGCTCGTACGCACCGCTGCGCTCCCCGGTGATGCGGGGGCGATGCTCGGCCTCGCGGGGTGGCTCCTCGATCGCGCGTCCGCCGCCGGCGAAACCCCCGATGAAGCGTGGGGGCGTAGCAGCTCCGCCCGCTTGCAGACGGCGCTCATGCTCAGCAATGAGGAGTCGGCCGAGCTCGCGCAGGCGCTCACGGGGTACGTCGCACTCCGGGGCGAGTGGGCCGGCGCCCGGATGGCGCAGCAGAAGCGTTGGGCCGCGTCGGTCTGGTTCGCGGGGGCCCTTGCGCTCGTCGCCGCGAGTGATGATGCGTCGGCAAAGGCCATCCAAGAGCGCGTCGCGGAGCTTGCGGAGACGCCTTCCGGGTTGGCTCCCGCCCCCCTCGTGACAGGGGATACCCTGATCGAGTCGGGCCTCCAGCCGGGCCCTATGTTTGGAAAATGGCTGGCGTCTATCTATGATGAGCAGCTTGAGGGCCGGGTTGTAGATGCAGCGGTCGCGATCGAGCGGGTGCACGCGTGGGCTGCTCGGGGTGTGTCGGGCCCCGCGGATGGGGAATAATGCCGGCGTGTCGGCCGTTGTCTTTCCGACTCGGGGGCAACCGTTTCGCGTGCCGTCTCATATAATCCTGAGACTCGCTCTCCCGGGCGAGTGCTATCTATACACGAAGCGGGAATTCTCCCGACCATGCCCGCACAGAGGGCCGTTTGCCTTGCCCGCATGGGCAAAGAAGGAGCATCGATGGTGAATCGAGTGATGCAGACATTCGCGGTAGCCGGCGTGATCGCGGGCGGGGCGATGATCGCTCAGGTCCCCGCCATCACGCCCTCGGCTGTGGCTTCCACCCTCGCGGACGAGGAGTCCTACGACGAACTCCTGCTCAGCAACCAGAAGATCGTGCGCGGCAAGATCCTCGAAGAGACCGAGACGAAGATCGTCTTCGAGCTCCACACGAACTTCGGCAAGATCAAGACCGAGTACGCCAAGAGCGACGTCCTCGAAGTCCGCCGAAACGCCGGCAAGATGGAGGCCGTCGCCGACGACAGCACCCCGGACGTCACCATCGTCAACGAAGACGACAACGAGGGTGACGACGAGTACGCAAAGAAGATCAAAGACCCCGATGCGTACAAGATCTATGGCATCAACTTCACGGGCATCTTCGGGATCCACCTCTCCGACACCCCGCTGAAGGAGCTCATCGCGGACATCAACGACGTCTTCGATGACGCGGTGCCCAACCCCGATCCCAACGGCGTCCCCACGATCGTCGACCCCTCGGTGCGTGACAAGCACGTGGTTCTGATCCGCATCCAAATGGAGCCGACCCGTCAGGGCTTCCAGGACATCTTCCGAGCCGAAGAGCTCGTGCCCTACCTTGAGACGGAGATCCACGAGCGCGGCCGTCGCATCATCTTCCTCATCGATCAGGCGGTGAACGGCTCCGCGTTCATGCCCTGGATCAGCCCCGAGATGTACTTCCTCCCCGATGGGCGGATGTACTTCACGAGCAACTTCGCCGAGTTTGACAGCGGCGACGATGTCGTGGACGAAAAACTCATCGGTGCCTTCATCGGTGCTGCAGAGGGCTTTGCCATCCGCGGCGGGTACGCGGAGATCGGCCCGCCCATTATCAAAGCGATGGCCCGCTCGACCTACTGGTTCACGGTGAAGTGGACCGGCTCCGTACCCGACATCATGCTCCGCGAGCCGAATCCGACAGAACTCTCCGAGGGCTGGGAAGTCCTCTCGGACAACGGCATCGGCCCCAACGAAGACGATGAGCGGAAGCAGCTGCGCGACCCCAACGATCAGCTCCGGCTGCTCGCCGACACCGCCTTCCGCATGGGCGCCTCAAAGGGCACGGTGCAGGACTACGACGACCTGCTCTTCCAGCTCGGCATGAACCGCAACCACGTCGAGATGCGCACCAACGCAGCCCGCATCCTCGGCGATTGGAACGCCCAACTCGATCGCTTCTTCACCCGCGCGATGCGTCAGAACCCGTTCACCGGTCGCCCGGGCGAGCTATGGGTCGAGTTCGGAGACGTCAGCAGCCAAGGCGCCAACAGCTTCAACGATCGCCGCAAGATTCGCGGCCAGCAGATGCGCATTCTCCGGCAGATCCGCTCGCTCTGGCAGCGCGTCGAGGAGGCCATCCCCGGCGCAACAAACGAGATCGCCAACCTCGAGCTCATGATCGAGCAGATCAAGACTCAGCAGCAACTCGATTCCCAGAACCGCTGACACATTCACCTGTCAGTAACCTCAGCGCACTACCACGGTGCAACACCTCAGCCTCACACCTGTTTTCCACACGATTCCATAACGCCTTCACGCGGCCCGGAGTGCCACTACTCATGCTCAACCTGAACCGAGTCAGCGTCTTTCTTGGTGCGGCGGCCGTCGCGCTCGCCTCCCTCTTCGCTCCTGCCTCAGCCTTCGCGGACTCCCGCGTGACGCTCAACGATGGCACGGTCTTCGAGGGCGACATCGTCCGCGAAGGCGATCAGTTCCTCATCCTGCGGGTCACGATCGGCGAGGTGCAGAAGGAAGAGTTCCTCCGCAAGGCGGACATCTCCTCGATCGAGCGCGACATCTCGAACCCCGCGCCGACCGGCACCAACGCCGGCGAAGCCCCGGTGACGGACGACGTCGAGGAAGAGGTCGCACTCCCCCCCGGCGCCACACGCATCGCGTTCATCTCCCTCGAGGAGATGGTCGGGCCCTACTTCAACACCCAGGCGCTCAAGCGTTCGGTCGATGCCCTCAAGGCGCTCCCCGAGGACCGCAGGCCCGAGATCCTCGTGCTGCGCATCAACTCGGGCGGCGGCGCGCTCTTCGAGCTCCGCCAGATCGTGCCCTACATCCGCGACTACGTGGAGCCCAACTTCCGCACCGTCGCCTGGATCGAGTCGGCCATCTCCGCCGCGTGCATGACCTCTTGGGTCGTCGACGAGGTGTACATGATGAGCAAGGGCGCGATGGGCGCGTGCACCGCGTTCGTCCAGACCGGCAGCGGCAACGTCGCGATGTCCGGTGCCGAGCTCGAAGAGCTCCTCTTCTGGATGGAGCAGGTCTCCATGTGGGGCAAGAAGGAGCCCATGGTGATGCGTGCCATGCAGATCCGCGAGCCCCTCTCCGCGGACATCGACGAGAACGGCACCGTCACCTGGCGACTCGACGAGGGCGGCGAGTACCTCGTCTCGCCCCGCACCGAGGTGCTCACGCTCAACTCGACCGACGCGGTCAAGTTCGGCGTCGCCCAGGGCATCGCGGACACCAAGAACGAGCTGGCGACAGCCCTCGGCTGCACCGAATGGGTCGAGGTCGGTGCGGAAGCCGAAGAGATGATGGTCGAGTTCCGCGACTCGGTGCGGCGCGCTGAAGTGAAGCTCATCCAGATCTTCCAGGAGATCCAGATCTCGCTGCAGGCCATGGCCTCTTCGCCCGACCCCAACGACGCCCGCAAGCACTACGGCCGAGCCGTGCGCAAGTTCGAGCAGATGAAGACCTGGGCCTACCGCAAGGCGCCCTCGCTGCTCACCTACGGCCAGTTCAACGAGTTCTTCTTCGAGCAGTTCGAGCGTCAGCTCGACCAGATCGGCGAGCAGCTCCGCTAAGGCGAGACCATCGTGCAACGCTTCCCCGCGGGGTGCCTCAGGCACCCCGTTTTTCTTTGGCTCCTCTTCGGTGCCCTGGCCGCCCGGGTTGCTATCGCAGCGCCGGTGGCCCTGTTGGACATCGGCGAGGAGGGGGCGGATGTCATCGGGCTGCACATCACCGCGCAGGTGCTGCGTGACGCGGTCGACGAGCTCCCGCCCGCAGCGTCCTACGCCGAGCCGCCCGTGCTGGTGCTGCGCCTGCGCTCGGACGGCGGGTTTCTTGCCGAGGTGCCGCCCTTGGCCGATCTGATCGCCGAGGAGTTGCCCGAAGAGGGGTGGCGCGTGGTGGTGTGGGTCGAGCGTGCGCTCTCGGCGGCGGCGCTCTCTGCGCTCGTCGCTGGCGAGATCGTGCTCTATCACGACGGTGTGATCGGCGCAGCCGTCGCGACGGAGAACGCGGGCGGGGCCGCGCTCGCGCTCGAGGGCGCCGAGCTCGAGACGGCGTTGCAAGTCGGCGCACGGTGCGCCGCACTCGGTGGGCACGCCCCGGCACTCGCGCGGTCCATGCAGGACATCGTTCCGCTGTACCTGCTCCCAACCGGTGCGCTCTCCAACGAAGCGGGCGAAGGCGAAGCGCAGGTGATCAACCCGCCGGGCGAGGTGTTGACGCTCAGCGCCGTGCGCGCAAGCGAGATCGGTCTCGCCCGAGGCGTTGCGTCGACGCGCAGCGAACTCATCGAGGTCTTGCGGCTCTCTGAAGCGTCGGAGATCGATGCCGGCACTGCGCAGTCGGTCATCGGCGACCACGTGCGCACGGTCGCGCGGGAGCTGGCGGAGTACCGCGGGCACCTCGCAGAGATCGAGACGCTTGTCTCACTGAGCAAGATGGAGGGCCTTGCGCAGCCGGTCCTCGACGATATCCGGGCGCGGGGGGAGATCCGCGTTGCGCTGCTGCGGGCGATGCTCGAGGAGCGCCCGCGGCTTGGGATTCATGCCGCCTGCGACGAAGCCTGCTTGCTGGTGCACGAGTCCGTCTTCGAGGGCCTCTCGGCGGGGCCTTGAGCCGGATCCGCTCGGTCGCCGTGCTACGATCACGGCATGAGCACCACCACCAAGTCCGACTTCGTACCCGAGCAGATCGACGCCTCTAGCTGGTCCGTTCTTGAGCCGTTCTACACACAGCTCGCCGAGCGCGAGGTGGCGGACGCCGCCGCGCTCGACGCGTGGCTCCTGGACCGCTCCGAGATCGACGCTGCGCTGGGCGAGACCCGCGCGAACCTGTACATCGCCATGAGCTGCCACACCGACGACGAGAAGATCGCCGGCGCCTGGACGAGCTACCTCGACGAGGTCCCCCCCAAGGCCAAGCCCGCCTCGTTCGAGCTCGACCGCAAGCAGGCCGACCTCCTCGGCAAGCTCGCGGACCCGGACGGCCGGTACGGCCTGCTCGCCAAGCAGACCATCAACGCCGTCGAGCTCTACCGCGAAGAGAACGTGCCCCTCGAGACCGAGCTCGCCAAGCTCGACCAGGAGTACGACAAGATCTGCGGCGAGATGACCGTCGAGTGGGAGGGTGAGACGCTCACCGTCGCGCAGATGGGCAAGCACCTGCAAGACAACGACCGCGCCGTGCGCGAGCGCGCCTGGCGCAGCATCGCCGCCCGCCGCCTGCAAGACAAAGACGCGATCAACGACATCTTCGACAAGATGATCGAGCTGCGCGACCGGATCGCAAAGAACGCCGGCTTCGAGAACTACCGCGACTATGCGCACCGCGCGAAACAGCGCTTCGATTACACCGCCGAGGACTGCTACGCCTTCCAAGAGGCGATCGAGAAGCACGTCGTGCCCTTCAAGCGTGAGCTCGACGCGAAGCGCAAGGAGCAGATGGGCGTCGAGACGCTTCGCCCCTGGGATCTCGCGGTCGACGCGAAGGGCCGCAACCCGCTGCGCCCGTTCGACGGCGGTCAGGATCTGGTCGAGAAGTCGCGCGCGGTCTTCGATGCGCTCGATCCCGAGCTCGCCGGGCTCTTCCGCTCGCTGGGCGACAACATGGGCCCCGGCAAGACCGGCCCGACCGATCTCGATCTCGATAGCCGCAAGGGCAAGGCCTCGGGCGGCTACCAGTACGAGCGCCCCCGCTCCAAGACCCCCTTCATCTTCATGAACGCCGCCGGTCTGCACCGCGACGTCGAGACGATGGTCCACGAAGCGGGCCACGCCTTCCACAGCATGCTCTGCGCGGGCGAGCCCCTCCTCGCTCACCGCGACTACCCCATCGAGTTCGCCGAGGTCGCCTCGATGACGATGGAGCTCATGACCCTCCCGCACTGGGCCGCCTACTACCCCGACGCGGAGGAGTGCGACCGCGCCCGCCGCCAGCAGATCGAGGGCTCGCTCAACATGCTGCCCTGGATCGCAACGATCGACGCGTTCCAGCACTGGCTCTACCTCAACCCCGAGCACACGCGCGACGAGCGCACCGCCTACTGGCGCACGCTCATGGACCGCTTCGGCGGGGGCGAAGAGTGGGAGGGGCTCGACGACCAACTCGCCTACGCCTGGCAACGCCAGGGCCACCTCTTCGGCGTGCCCTTCTACTACATCGAGTACGGCATCGCCCAGCTCGGTGCGCTGGGCATCTGGCTCAACAGCCTCAACGAGGGTGTGCCCGCTGCGCTCACTAAGTACAAGGCCGCGCTGACCCTCGGCGGCACCAAGCCCCTGCCCGAGCTCTTCGAGGCCGCGGGCGTGCCCTTCGACTTCGGGCCCGGTCGTGTCGAGACGCTGGTCGCCGCCGTGCGCACCGAACTGGCCAAGCTGCCGGAGTGAGGCGTGCGCGGTACGTTCCCGCGTTTGACAGCGACGAACGACTCCTCCCTGCTCCGACCCCCGAAGGGCGTGTCATGACCAACGAGCGTATCCAGAACCTCCTCGACACCATCGTTGGTATGACGATGGACCAGGCTCAGCGTGAGGGCGGGTTCAACCCGCTCGCCGTCGGGATCGCTGCGGACGAAGAGAAGCTCGTCCTCCTCGCGCCCGACTTCGAGGACGGGCAAGAGATCGAGATGAGCACGTACGTCGAAGCGCTCCAGCAGGTCGTCTTCAACGCCGGCGCGGAGGGCATGTGCGTAGCGACGGCCTTCGCGGCCGACATCACGATGACCCACCGCGAGACCGGCGAAGAGCGCGACGCGATCCATGTCCAGATCGAAGACGCCGAGAGCGAGCCCGTGGTGTGCGTCGTGCCCTACACGCTGACGGACCAGGGCGCCGAGACCGAGGACGCGATGGCCGCCCCCGGGGAGCGCACGTGGAGTGCGCCCTCCTTGTCCTGATCCGGTCCCCGCCGCAGACCATCCGCCCACCTCTACATCCGCCCGCCTCTGTAGGTGGGCGGCTTTCGTTGTGCGGCCTTCGATTTATTGAAGGGGGCGGAACCTCTGGGCGATATGGTATGTATGGCATAGCATGCGGGTACAACCATCCGCGGATCGGAGTCTGTATGAAGATCGAACGCGAATTGATGCGCGGAGCGGGGCCCGTGGCGGTCCTCCACCTCCTCGCACGCCGGGCCATGTACGGCTATGAACTCGTCGAAGCCCTCGAGAAGCGATCGGGCGGCGTGCTGGCGATGGGCCAGTCCACCCTCTACCCGATGCTCTACAACCTCGAAGGCAAGGGGCTGATCGAGGCGGAGTGGCGCAGCTCGGAATCGGGTCGCGACCGCAAGTACTACGAGCTCACAAAGACAGGCCGCGAGCGCCTGGAGTCCGACACCGCCCAGTGGAAGGCCGTCACCGAGGCCATGGGCAAGCTGGGCGTGCTGACGCGTCTAGTCGGCCCAGCACTGGCGCCGCAGGGGGTACTGGCATCATGAACAACGCGTACACGAAGATCCTGAACGACTCCGAGCTCTCGGCGAGCGTCCGCGAGACGATCTCGCGCGCGGTGCAGGCCGCCAAAGTCGACCGCGAGGAGCGCTGCGAACTGGCGATGGAGATGATCGACCATTTCCGCTCCGGCCTCGCCGCCGGCACCGCCGAGGCGGACCTGATCGCGGAGTTCGGCGATCCCAAGCAGGCGGGCAGGCTGATGGGCCGCGCCGCCAAGCGCAAGCGCAACCCGCTCAGGCGTTCGCTCGCTTACGCACGCCGGGGTGTGTGGGTGACCGCGGGCGTGCTCGTATTGGTCTACGCCTTTGCGCTCCTCCGTTATCACATCGGGGCGCCGAGCGTCACGCGGGACTACGTCGCAGAGCTGCGCACCGAGCAGGAGCGCATCCCGCAGAGCGAGCGGGCGTGGCCCTACTACCTGCGCGTGGCGCAGCAGACCACGGATCTCCAGGGCCTGCTCGAAGACGTGCGATACAACGCCGGCGGGGACGCGGACGAGTCCGAGCTGTTGCAGCAGTACATCGGAGAGCGGCCCGAGATCGCCGAGCAGATCCGATCGGGCGCGGGCCTGCCCTTCGTCGGGTACCCGCTGCTCGTCGGCGCCGACCCGGAACTCGAGCGTATCTACGAGGCCCGCGACGAGAACTACACCTGGGAGCCCATCTCCAACGCCGATCTTCAGAGCTACGACGGCCGCCCGCCCATGATGTTCGAGATCCTGCTCCCGTACATCCAGGAGATGCGCGAGCAGTCGAGGCTGCTCGAAGCCGACGCGCACAACGCGCTGGGCGCGGGCGACGCGGGCCGCTTCCTGCGCAACGTCGAGGCGCTCGTGGGCATGGGCGATCAGGTCCGGCGTGAGCGCACGCTCATCGAGCAACTCGTCGGGATCGCCCTCGGCAGGAAGGCGGACGCGCTGCTCCGGCGCGGGCTGACCGATCGCCCGGGGCTCTTTACCGCGGATCAACTCGCTCAGCTCCGCGCTGTGATCGAAGCGAGCCCCAGCGGGCGCACGCCCATCGACCTCTCTCTCGAACGCACGACCTTCGCCGACCTCATCCAGCGGGTCTACACCGACAACGGCGACGGCGACGGGCGCATCACCGCCGAGGGGCTGCGCATGCTCGAGAGCCTCATGTCCCCGTCGTACATGCTCTACAGCACCGGCGTGGATTCCCCGCTCGTGCAGTTCGTCGTCGGGCCCGCAGCGGGCGTGGTCGTCGCGAGCAGGAAAGAGACACAGGAGAAGTACGACGAGCTCATGGACGCAGCCGAGCGCGCGGTCGCCGCCCCGCTTTGGGACCCCGTCGACGAGCCCGACGTCTACATGGAGGTCGAGCGACTCCTCGACGAAGAGAAGTTCCGCTACCCCATGATCGGCGTGCTCATGCCCGCGATGAACCGCGTGCGCGTCAACAACGATCAGCTCGCGCAGTCACGCAACAGCGTCATCCTCGCCCTCGCCATCCAGGAGCACCGCCTGCGCACCGGCGCGTACCCCGCCTCACTCGATGAGATCGATGTCGAAGCCCGATTCACGATCGACCAGTGGACGGGCGAGCGGTTCCTGTACACCCGAAGTGCCGGGGGTGATTCGTACACGCTCTACACCATGGGCACGGACTTCGACGACGACGGCGGCACGCTCGCGCCGGGCGGGAACAGTAAGGCGAGCCAGTACTTCGGGAAGGGCGCGATGGAGGGTTGGACCCCGGCGCAGCAGGCCGAGTCCGACGGCGACTGGGTCTTCATGCCCGCGCCCGAGGGCGACGAGTAAACCAACACACCTGCTTGCACACATCCACGCCGATGCGCACGGAGCGCACGAAAAAAGGGAACGCCGATCGGCGGTCCCTTTTCTACTTGTGCCCTCAGGCAGCGGTTTCAGCGGGCGGAGTCGATGCCCGCTTAGCTCTCGCCCTCGGGGACGGGGAGTCCGGCCTCTTTGAGGAGGTCATCGATCTTCTTGGTCTTGCCCTCGTCCATGGGGTGCAGGCCGTTGAAGCGGACCTTGCCCTCTGCGTCGAGGATGGCGACGTGCGGGATGCCGCGCACGCCGAAGTCGGGGTTGAAGACTTCCTGCTCGCTCATGACGAGCGTCCAGTTGATGTCCATCTTCTCGGCGTACTCGCCCATGAGGCGGAGTTCTTTTTCGGGATCGCCCTCACAGTCGATCTGCCGCTCGCCGCCGGGCATGCCGAAGACGGCGCCCTGGATGGAGCTGACGCCGATGATGGCGACGTGCTCATCGGGGTAGCGTTCGCGTAGTGCGCGGACGTTGGGGAAGGAGGCGACGCAGGGGCCGCACCAGGTCGCCCAGAAGTCGACGACAACGACCTTGCCCTTGAGATCATCGAGCGAGGTGAGGCCCTCTTCGGTGGACCAGAAGAAGTCCATGTCGGGCGCCTCGTAGCCGATGAGCTTGCCGGTCGTGGCGGGGCTGTTGAGCATGGCGATCTGGCCTTCCATCCAGTCGATCATGCGCTGCTCGGCGCCCTCGGCCTTCTGGTACTCGACGCCCGAAGCGATCCAGTCCGCCGCCATCACGCGGGCGCGCTCGCGGATCTCGGGGTCGAGCGCCTCGCCCATCTGGTCCACGGTGCTCCATATCTGCATCGCCGACATCGCGGCGGCCGGATCGGGCTCGTCGCCGATCATGTCGAGGAGCTTCACAACAGAAGCGCCCGGATCATCCATCTCGCCGCCGAGGAATGCAGAGATCGCGAGCCCGGCGTTCTCGCCGGCCATCAGCTCTTTGAGCTGGGGGTGGCTCTGGAACTCGCTGCGGATCTTGCCGAGCATGGCGTTCCACGCCTCGTCGGGCTCGCCGAGCTGGGTCGTGAGGGCCATGGCCATCGCCATGAGCTGGTCCATGCCCTCGGCGCTTTCGATCATCGAGGTGACACGCTCGCGGAGCGCCTGGACGGCCTCGCCCGAGGCGTACTCGAGGAAGCCCTGCGCCTCGGCCATGTCGGCGAGCTGCTCGCTCGTGAGTGAGGCGATATCCATCGCGCCGAGGATCTTGTTCACCGAGGCCTGCACCGCGGCCACCGCTTTGTCGTAGTCGCCGTCCTCCTGGTACGCCGCGATGATCTCTTCCATCGTCTGCGCGTGCGAGGCGAGCTGGGCGTCGAAGTCGGCTTCGGACATCGGCTCAGCGAAACAGAAAGCGGCGGGGACAGTCAGCGCAAGAAGCGCAAGGGTACGACGCATGTGTGGGTACTCCTGAGGCAATCAGCGGGCGGACCCGCGAAGGGGTTCAGCGCCGGTCGGCCCGGCACGGGGTCTCTACTTATACGGTCTGTTGTACCGGTGCGATCCCCTCGCATCGGCACCAGCGTCCATCATTTCCGGGCTTTCAGGTGATAGTCTATATCTAACCGCTTGCTGGGGAATGGGTTGCGATTCAGGCCGGCCATCGCTGTGAGCGGTCGAAAACACCACGCCGGAGGCTCTCTTCCTGTGAGCAGGGCCCCGGAGGCTCGCGGCGCGCTCCTGCGGCCTCTGCTGGGGGGTGAGTCGAGCGGGCCTGTGAGCTGGGCGGCGAGTGTGCGGGGAGTGCTCGCGCGGTGCCTATTCGGCTTGTCCGATCGGTGCGCGGTAGCGGAGCTCGATGTCGTCTCCCAGCCTTCGCGCGAGGGCGAGTCGCCATCGCGGGGAGTCCGCGAGTGCGGGCACCGGGGGGCCCAGAAAGGCGGGCAGGGCTGCGGGGTCGGCGAAGACGAGGGGGGCGGCGTACGCGCGCAGCTCGCACACGAGGCCTTCTGAAAGAAGCCGGCCCATAAGCCGCGGGCCCGCTTCGGTCATCGCAGCAGCGACCCCGTGCGCGCCCGCGAGCCACTCGAGCACGCTGCGCATGGGCAGCGCACCCGCCTCGCGTTCGAAGCGTCTCACTTCCGCGCCGGCTTCGACGAGGGCCCGCTCGAGGTCGGCCGGTGCGTCGGCGGCGCACACCACAGAGACGGGCCCGCCTGAGACGCTGCGCTCGAGAACGCGGGCCGAGGGGGGCGTCTCGAGCGCGGGGTCGATGATCACCCGGCGGGGCACACGACGAGCCGGAACCCCGCGGACGGTCAGCCGCGGGTCGTCGGCGAGCACGGTGCCGACCCCGGTGAGGATCGCGTCGACACGACCGCGCAGGAGGTGGGCCGAGCGGCGCGCCCGCGGGCCCGTGAGCCACTGGCTCTCGCCCGAACTCGTCGCCGATCGCCCGTCGAGTGTCTGCGCCCACTTGCCGATGAGCCAGGGCAGCCCCGTCTCGAGACGGTGCACGAAGGGGTCTGCGAGCGCGATCGCTGCTGCGCTCGCGCCGGTGAACCGGCAGGCGATGCCCGCTCGACTCAGGGTCTCAGCGCCGCCGGAGAAGCCCTCTGCGGGATCCCGCCTCGCGCAGACGACAGACGCGACTTGCGCGCGCACGAGCGCCTCGGAGCACGGTCCGGTCTTGCCCCAGCCGTTGCAGGGCTCGAGGGTTACATACACACGCGCACCCTTGGGCGATATCCCGAGACGCGTGCACGCCTCAAGAGCATCGATCTCCGCGTGCGGCCCGCCGAAGACGCGGTGATGACCCAACGCGACTACTCCCTCGGCGGCCAGCCGCCGGGCTTCGCGTGCGTCCTTCGGATCGCCCACACCCGCGGGGACGATCACGCACCCGACGAGCGGGTTGGGTTCGACGGCGCCCGTCGCGCGATACGCCGCCCGCGCTGCGAGGTCGAGCCACAAGCGATCGGTGCGCTGGATCGAGCGGTCGATGTTCGTCTGGTGATCGCCGGGCATGGGCCAGAGGGTAGCAGGCGAGGGATGACCCGCCGAAGGGCCCGGCGCTCTAGACGCGGAAGATCGCGCCGAGCTTCTTCCCGAGCAGCACCGAAGAGCCGACGAGCGTGACCGTCAGCAGCGCCATGCCCCAGACGCCCATAGCGCTCGCGATGGAGTGGCCATCACCGAGTCGTTCGGAGAAGACGTAGATCGCCTTGGTGATCGGGTAGTCCTTCTCGCGTTGGGCGAGGATGAGCGAGTCCGACACCTCGAGCATCGAGAAGCTGAACGCGAGGAGCGCGCCGGCGATGATGTTCGCGGTGATGAGCGGGACAATGATCTTACGCACCGCGACCACGGTCGAGGCGCCCAGGTTCCGCGCCGCCTCTTCGAGCTCGCCCGAGGTCTGCTCGAGACCCGCGACGACAGAGCGCACCACGTAGGGCATGCGGCGGATCGCGTAGGCAATAACAAGCAGCAGGAAGGGGTCGGGGTCGTTGCCGATGATGTCGACGACGCCCTCGAGCGGGTCGCCCGTGCCGAAGGGGAAGTTGATGGAGAGCGCCACGTAGCCGAAGGCCATCACGAGGCCCGGGACGGCGAGGGGCAGCATCGCAAGCGAGTCGAGGATGGATCGGCCGCGGATCTTGGTGCGGACGATGAGGTAGCCGATCAGCACCCCGAGCAGGACGTTGATCACGACGGCGATCGAGGCGTACTTGAGGCTGTTGACGATCGAGCCGAAGGCGAGCGGGTGGCCCAGCGCGTCGCCGTAGTGGTCGGCGGTGAACTCGCCGGGGAGGATGCTGCGGTACCAGGTTCCGTCGACGGTGATGCTAGAGAGCACCACGCCCAGGTGGGGCAGGAGCGC
This sequence comes from uncultured Phycisphaeraceae bacterium, assembly GCA_964576725.1. Lineage (GTDB taxonomy): Bacteria > Planctomycetota > Phycisphaerae > Phycisphaerales > UBA1924 > OFTM391. The sequence goes on along the minus strand of CAZNUZ010000006.1, from coordinate 6,898 downwards.
GAGTGCCGTGACGATGGCGAAGAGCGCGGTGGCGAAGATCCCGCCGAGCGGGGTCATCTTGGCTTCCTCCGAGGCGCGGGCGGCCTTGGAGTACATGGCGTGGCCCTTGCCGCCGAAGGCGAGCTTGCCCACGAGGTAGAGGGCGATCGAAGCCACGAGCAGGACAACGGTGAGCGCGTAGGGCTCGGCGGTCCCGTCGAGTTCCTTGATGCCGTTGAAGATCTGCACCGAGGTCACGGTGTAGTAGTCGAACATCAGGGGCGTGCCGAGCTCGGTGAAGGCCCAGATGAAGACGATCGTGCACCCCGCGAAGAGCCCCGGACGGATGAGCGGGAGTGTGATCTTGAAGAACCGCTTCCAGGGACCGACGCCCAGGTTCTCCGCGGCCTCGTCGAGCGCGGGGTCGAGGTTGGCCAGCGCCGCCGTCGCGTTCAGGTAGACGATCGGATAAAGGTGCAGCGCCATCGCGATGACCACACCCCAGAACTTGCTCGCGCCGAGCCAGTCGATCCGCATCATGTCCGCGGTCACGGGGTCGCCCCAGAACTTCACGAAGTCGATGAAGGGCGCCATCCAGGCGAGGAGCTCGTTGAGCGCGCCGTACCGGCCCATGATCATCTTCAGGCCGATCGCGCCCACGAAGGGCGGCAGGATGAGCGGCACGAGAATCAGTGCGTTCCACACAGGCTTGAGCGGGAACTTGTACTTCGCGGTGAGGAACGCGAGGGGCAGCGCGATGAGGATGCACAGCGCCGTCGTCACAATCGCGATGAGGAAGGCGTTGACGAGTCCCTCGCGCAGGATCGGGTCTTGGAAGACGCCGATGACGTTATCGAGCGTGAAGCCCGTGCCGGCAGCGACGTTGGTGTAGAACCCGCCGCGGACCGTGAGCCAGATCGGCCAGATGAGGAACGCCCCGAAGATCGCCAGGAGGAGGGCGAGGAGCGAGTACTGCCAGATCTGTGTCGGTCGCCGGGCTTCCATAGGGCGGGGAGTGTACCCGCCGGCGGAATCCGGACGAGCTTTCGGCCAGCGGCGCTTTACACTCTCTACATGAACCGCCGCCCGGCATCCCGATCCCGAGGCCCCAAAGGGCCCGCAGGCTCACAGGGCTCGCCCGGAGCCGATGCTGTGCCGCCCGAACTCCGCTCGATCGCCCGCATCGCCCCGCATCGCCGGCTGCCCGAGACGGCGGCGGGCCTCGGAGCCGAGTTCGCCGCCCAGGGGGTGCGGTACAAGCGGATGGCGAACAAGGCGGGCACCATCGGCGAGATCTGGGACGCACTGTGCCCCCCGGGGTTGATCGAGCGGACCTCGGTGAAGGTCGCCCGGGGCGTTTTGACCATCTCTGTGCGCGACGCCGCCACCCGCTACCGCGTCGAGCGAGCCCTGAAATCGGGTCTGAGCGACACGCTGGTGCGGCAGAGCCCGCTCGCCGTGCGCCGGGTCCGCGTGGAGATCGCGCGCATCGGGGGGGACGCGCCCCCGCAGTCTGCCGATAGGACGCCCAGATGAGTTGCTGCAAAGGCCCGCGCACGGGCCCCGAATTCGACCCGGACTTCGAAGGCCCATCCGAGTGTGATCTCGAGCGCTTCGGCTCGGACACCATCGCGTGCCCCAATTGCACCAGCGACATCCCCGACGACGCGCTGCAGTGCGGCGTCTGCGGCCTCTGGCTCGAGGAGGCCGACCTACTCGGCGCCTCCTCCAAGATGAGCCCGCGACTCGTCGGCGGGGTCGCACTCGCCCTCGTGGTCGCTCTGGTTGCCTGGGTGATCTTCTGACCGGCCGCCTGCCTGCTGGGCCCGCGCTCACTTGCCGATGCAGAAGGTCGCAAAGATGCGGCCGATCACGTCGTCCGGGTGCACGCTCCCCGCGACGGGCGTGAGCGCGTCGAGCGCAAGCCGCAGCCCGGTCGCGGCGCTCTCGGGGGAGAGCAGGCTGCGCTCGCACCGCTCCGGCTCGATGAGTGATCTCAGTTCATCGAGGTGGCCCGCGCATGCTTCGAGCGCATCGCGGTGGCGCGGCACCACCGCTGCATGCCCCGACCCGGTGCGCATCGAGCCCGAGGCGGCGTCGCGCAGGGCCCTGCGGAGGGAAGCGAGCCCCTGGCCCTCCGGCGCGCAGACGCCGAGGCCGCCCGTGCCTTGGGCGAGGTCCGCCTTGGTGCGCACACGCACGACGGGCGCGCTGCGCGGGAAGAGCGATGCGAGCGCATCACCCGAGGACTCGAAGTGCCCCGTTGGGTCGCACCAGACGACGGCATGTGCGCTCTCGAGCGTATCGCGGGCGGCCTGCTGGGAGGCCCGGTCGACCGCGGAAGTGAGCGCGTCATCGAGGCCGGCGATATCGACGAGTTCGATGAGCGAGCCGTCGTCGAGCGCGAGCGGTTCAACGAGCGCGTCGCGCGTGGTGCCGGGCACGGCATCGACCACGGCGCGAGGCCTGCCTAGGAGCGCGTTGAAGAGGGTGGACTTGCCCGTGCTGGGCCGGCCCGCGAGAACGATCCGCGGCCGATCGCGCACGGATTCCCGCGCGGAGTCCGGCCCGATGAGCCCAGAGAGCTCCGCACGCGCTTGGTCGAGCACACCAACAAGCTCCGCGGGAGAGAGAGGGACAACATCCTCCTCCTCGGTGAAGTCGATGCCCGCTTCGACGAGCGCGAGCGCACGCGCGAGTTCGTCGGCGAGCGCGCGGTAGCGTTGGCCGGTCGTGCCCGAGAGCAGCCCGCGCGCCGCGTCGAACGAAGCGTCGCTGCTCGCGGTGATGAGCGCTTGCACGCCCTCGGCCTCCTCCGCCCCGAGGCGGCCTGAGAGAAATGCCCGCGCGGTGAACTCGCCCGGCTCGGCCCGGCGCACGGACCCGTGCGCACCCAGCAGCGCACCGATCACGCGATCCACGACGACCCCGCCCGCGGTGTAGAGCTCCGCGCTGTCCTCGCCCGTGTACGAGCGGGGGCCGGGCATCCAGGCGACGAGCGCGGGCAGGGGGGCGGGGGCGCCGATGTCGATGCTCGTGCGCTCGATGCAGCGCTTGCGGTCGCGCCACTCTTCTTCACGCAGCGCGGTGCAGAGGCCCAGAACGCTCGCGGTCTCCGCGCCCGAGACGCGCACCACGGCGCGGCCTGAGGGCCCCGGCGCGGTCGCGCGGGCAACGATCGTCCCGCCGAGCGTCGAGCCGGGCACGCGTTAGCCCTTGCGGTCCTTGAAGCGGTTGCGCGGCTCCTGCTTACGCTTGCCCATCGCGGCGTTTGCGACCTGCTTGCGCGGCTTCGCGGGGCTCTTCTTCGCCGGGGATTCCAGGTCCATCTTGTCCACGTGCGAGCGGATGTACCGGCTCTCGAGGATGCCAAGGGTCGAGCTCGTCATGATGTAGAGCGTCAGGCCCGAGGGGGCGTTGTACATGAAGATAGGCATCATGCCCACGAGCATGATCTTCATCAGGCGCTGCTGGGAGCGCTGCTCGGGGGTCATGGTGGGGGAGGGCGGGGGCGACATGTACTTCTGCTGGACGAAGAAGACCACGCCCATGAGGATGGGCAGGATGTTGAAGCCGCTGATCGTGCCCATGAGCCCGGAGATGAGCGGGATGTCGAAGCCGCGCGAGAACTCGATGAAGTGGTCGGGGCTCGAGAGGTCGTTGAGGAACGTCCACTCGTTGAAGTTCTGGAAGAGGCCGAAGAACGCGGGGGTGTGGCGGAGGTCGAAGAGGAAGTAGATGAGCGCGTAGAGCGCGATCCAGATGGGCGTCTGGAGGAGCATGGGCAGGCACCCGAGCATGCCCATGGGGTTGACGCCCTCTTCGCGCCAGAGCTTCATCATCTCCTCCTGTGCGCGCTTCTTGTCGTTGCCGTAGCGCTCCTGGATCTTCTTCTGCATCGGCGCGATGCGCTGCATCTGCTTGCCGAAGCGCATCATGGAGATCTGCGACTTCTTGGTGATCGGGTGGAGCAGCGCGCGCACGCAGACGACCAGCAGGATGATCGCGAGGCCGAAGTCGAAGACGACGTTGCCCTCGAAGAAGCGCAGGACCCCCAACAGCAGCCGCGAGATGGGCTGGAAGGTGCAGATCCCGCAGAAGCCGATCTGGTAGATGACGGCCTTGGAGAGGTTGAGCGCGCCGAAGACGGGGTCCTTGTCGGCGGAGAGGTACTCTCCGTCGAGCGGGCCGAAGTAGCCGGCGAAGCTGAGGTCCGCCGAGGCGTTGGCCGCGAGCGGGATCACGCTGCTCTGCATGCGCGTGAGCACGTGGTTATCGAAGGCCTCTTCGCCCGTGGAGACGGCGGCGGTGGCGACCTCGGCGGCGCCGAGGGCGAAGGACTTGTTGACCCGGTTTCCCGCCGTGATCGCGTCGCGGTCGAAGACGCCGTGCACCGCGAAGATGAAGTGGCGGTTGCTCTGCCCGACCCAGGCGAGTGTGCCGGCGTTTTTGTACTGCTGGTTGGGCCAGAGCGAGTAGGGCCGCTGTTTCTTTATGATCTGGTTCGCGACGCGGCTGACTTCTTTGAGCTCTTTGTCGGCGATGACGAACTGATCGTTGTTCTGATCGGTGTAGCCGACGCGCAGCCTGCGCGTCTCGAGTCGGTAGCCCGCCGTCTCGGGGGGCAGGTCGCCCGGGCCGAACTGGTACCAGGCGAGCTCGAGGTCCCGGCCCGTCTTGTTCTCTACCCGCTGATCGACGGTCATCTCGTAGGAGCCGGGGTCGATGTCGTAGGCGCGGGTGATCACGAGGGCGGGGTTGCCCGAGGCGTCGTCGACGGTGAGCTCGAAGGCGCCCGGTGCAGTCTCGCGCCAGGTGCCCGGCTCGCTGAGGGTGATGAGCCGCGAGGTCTTGGTCTGCGCGTCGCGGACCCAGATAGCCGTTGCGGAGAGCATGTCGACCTGGGCGTTGATGCCCGCCGAGCCGACGCGCTCGCGCGTGACGGTGTACTGGCCCTCGACGGGCTCGCCCGGCTGGCGCTTGCGGGCGGCGGTCGCTGCGTCGGCGTTGATGTAGTGATCGGTCAGCGTCACACGATCGAGCCCGGCGCCGCTGGGATGGAAGGCGAGCTCGAGCTTGTAGTCGCCCTCGGGATCGGCGGAGCCGATGGTCGACCAGCTCACGGGCAGGCTCTGATCGGAGCGGACGGTCCACCCGTCGATGCCCGAGGCGCCGGTGCTGGGCGTGTCGGTGTTCGCGGTGTCGGAGTTCGCAGTGCTGGATCCCGCGGCGGTTTCGGGGTCGGCGCTTGTGTTGGCCGTTGTGTCGGTGGCGGGCTCGGTCTCGGGGTCGGTGGTTGTAGTGGTCGGCGTGTCGGTGGGGGGGGTATTCGCGGGGGCGTTGGCCGAATCCGCGCTCGCGGGTGAGCCGGACTCTTGCTCGGCTTCTTGCTCGGTCTGCTGCTGGGCCTGCTCTTGGCTTTGCTCTTGGCTTTGCTCTTGGCTCAGTTCTTCGCTTTGCTCTGTGCCTTGTTGTTGCTGGTTCTGCTGTTGGTTCTGGGGCGTGTTGTTCTGCCCCAGGATGCCCGAGCCGATGACGAGCCCACTCATGATGACTGCTGCGAGGATCGGGAGGGCGATCTTCTTGAGGCTGCTCTGCTGCGATGCCGGCATCGGCTGCTCCGGAGGGGTAGGGGGGGCACGGTGCGAGCGGGCTCGGGTGTGCCTCCCGGAGTGATTGGGAGTGGGGGCCCGCGTCTCTCACGGGGCGGGCATGGTATTCGCCAGTCGGGTGCGATTCCGCGCGCGTGGCCCGTTATCACGGGTTCTGAGCCAAGCCTGCCCGGGCCTCGGGCCCACGGCAGCGCCGGTCTTAGTGCCCTTCGAAGAGGCGGTCGGCGAGGCGGTCGTGCAGCTCGGGGATCTCGCGGATGAGCCCGGCGGTGCGTTCGATGTCGTAGGCGACCCGCCGGAACTCGACCGAGTCGCTGTGCAGGAGCGCGTAGCACGCGCGGTTATCAAAGTCGCGCGGCTGGCCCACGGAGCCGACGTTCACGATCGCCTTCTCCCCCTCGCGGAAGGTGTATTTGCCCCCCTCACCGACCTCGTCGGGGGGGTAAAACTCGGGCTCGTCGGTAAAGACGCCGGGGAAGTGGGTGTGCCCGCACATGGCCACGCCCTCGATCTCCTCGAAGATGTGCTCCATTTTGCTCTGATCGTTGAGCGCGTCGTCCGGGAAGATGTACTCGTTGATGGGCCGGCGGGGAGAGCCGTGGACGGCGAGGAGCTGTCGCCCGCCCGCGAGTGTATTGGTCTCGACGACCCGCACGCGGAGCCGGCCCAGGAAGCGGTATCGGCGCGAGCGTTCGTCCGGGTCTTCGGTCGCGTCGAACTGGGCCCGGGTCCAGTAGGCGGCCTGCTCGGCCATCGCGTTGAAATTCGTCGGCTCGTAGAGCACCCCGAAGTCGTGGTTGCCCATGAGCGACCAGGCGCACTTCTCGGCGACCAGATCCACGCAGACGAGGGGTTCGGGCCCGTAGCCGATGATGTCGCCCAGGCAGACGATGCGCTCGACACCCTCGAGGGCCTCGATGTCCGCGAGGACCGCGCGGAGGGCTTCGGCGTTGCCGTGGATATCGCTGATGACGGCGGTGGTCACGTGGGCACCTCGGTGGGCGGCGAGTCGCGGCGGCGGCCGCCGCGAGGGACCCCGCACGGTACCCACTCACGCTCGGCGGGGTCAAACGCCCCCGGGTGCCACCTCTGCGCCCAAGTTCTCTGCACACGCCCCCCGATCGCACCGATGCAGACGGGACCCCTCACGCTGGTAATCGGGCCCGACCTTGCCCCGCTTGCCACTATATGATGAGTTTCACTCCACGCGGCCTACCACACGTCGAACCCGCGCCTCGGACGATCCTTACCCACCTTGACGCACAGCGAGCAACGACCCGCATGAGCCAGATCAGCTACCAACGCAC
>CAZNUZ010000005.1:0-52263 GCA_964576725.1 uncultured Phycisphaeraceae bacterium | reverse complement strand
CGCCCGACTCACGGGGCGTGAGGATCTCGCAACGAATTGGCGCAAGACCACTACCCTCTGGTTCGCGTGCGATGCCCCCCCCACCGAAGAGCCGATCTTGATGCTCAACGGCGAGGGCCGCGGGCTGGTGAATCACCTCGCCGTTGTCTCCAACGCCGCCCCGATGTACAGCCCCGACTCGCGCTGCCTCATCGCGGCGAACGTGGTCGATCAGGCAGCGCCAACGGGCGCAGCGCTCGTCGATGCTGTTCGCGGCCAACTCAACCGTTGGTACGGGAACACCGCGCAGAGCTGGCAGCACCTGCACACCCACACCATCGACCACGCCTTGCCCGACCAACTCGTGAAGCAGGTCGGCGGAACGAAGGCGTCGATCCTCGCACGCACCCAGCGGCCGATCACGCTCGCGGAAGGCCTCTACGTGTGCGGCGACCATAGGGACAACGCGAGCATCAACGGCGCGGTAGCAAGCGGACAACGCGCCGCGGATACTGTTGCCGCACAACTCAGAGACAGCTAACCACCACACGCTGCCCCACGCAGCAAGGAGCCCGCCTTGTCCCGCGCCCCCAAGATCCTCGGCATCTCCGGCAGCCTCCGTTCGGGCTCCCTCAACACCGCGTTTCTGAAATCCGCCCTCGCCTACGCCGAGTCGCAGGGCGCCGAAGTCGAACTGCTTGATCTCAAGGCGCTCGACCTCCCCCTCTACGACCAGGACCTCGAGGACGCCGGCGGCCTGCCCGAGGGCTGCATCACGCTGAAGGACAAGCTCAAAGCCTTCGACGGCGTGCTCTACGCCTGCCCCGAGTACAACAGCGCGATCTCCGCAGCATTGAAGAACGCGATCGATTGGGCTTCGCGTCCGCGCGAGGGCGAGAAGCCCCTCGAGTGCTTCGCCGGCAAGACCGCCGGGCTCATCGCCTGTTCCCCCGGCGCTCTGGGTGGCCTGCGCGGGCTCGTCTCCGTGCGCATGCTGCTGGGCAACATCGCGGTGCTCGTCTCGCCCAAGCAGTACGCCGCGGGTGGTTTCTCTATCGACGAGAACGGCCACCCCGCCGACGAACAGCACACGCGCGGTGCGCAGAGCGTCGTCGACAGTTTGCTCGCGCTGACACGCTCGCAGATCGGAGGCTGAACCTCAGGCGGTCAAGAGCCGCGTAGCGAACCCGAAGCACGGCATCGGCTCGGAGATACTCGTTTCGAGATCGCACGATCGACGCAAGAGCTCGGCGGTGCGCACGAATGTCTCGGCATCGGTCTGCTTCACCAAGTAGCGGAGTACGCCCGTCTCCTCGTTGCGTCCGCCGGGCTCGACGCGACAGCGATCCGAGAGTGCCCGGAGATCGCCTAGTTCATCTGCGCACAGTCGCTCGAGGTCGAAGCCCTCGTGCTCGTGCGGGGCGTCCCAGTCCGCCGCCATGCTCGCCCAGCTCTCCGCACCCGCTGCCACTCGCGCTCGCTGGAGTGCCCGCACAACCACGCGCGGCGATCGAGCGACCCGGAGCGCGATCTCGCAGCAGCCATGGAACCGCTCCAGGTCTTCGAGCAGGCGGATCGAGGCATGCCGCATGGTTCGGCTGAGCATCGCGTCGTGCTCGAAGAGCGTCCCTGCGCGAAGCGGCAGCACGGTGCTCTGCAGGTGAGCCGCCCGAACCACCGCGTCGTGGGCGATGGTGTCGGCCTCGGTGAGCGCGACACTCGGCTCATCCGAGATGATGGCCGAGAGCCGCTCCGTGCACACAACGGAAACCGGCAGACCACCACACCCCGATGGAAGGGCGGCGGCATCAATCCCGCCCGTGCGGGCGACGGCGTACACAAGGATCCCCATAGCGATCTCCAGCGCGAGGAGGGCGGTCTCAACGATGAGAACGCTATCGGACGCCTGTTCCGTCACCTGAAGCGAGAGAACGCGGAAACTATCGGAATTCAGATCGCCGCCAGATCTTGCCTTACAGGCTCGCCCCCGCACCGCGGAGGTACCGGCCGGAGAGCCCCTCGCGCTTGAGCACCTCGGCGTGGGGGAAGAGCGGCATCTTGAGCGCGTCGGTCAGGTGCGGCTCGATCAAGCTGCGGACCTGGCTCTGCTGCTCGCTGATCGGGAGCGTCGCGTCGATCACCTTGAGCCCGAATTCGTCCACCATGCGGTCGTACTCGTTGAGGATACGGCCCTGGAAGAGTTCGAAACTCTTGTACGGGTCGCGGTCGAGGCCCAGGTCCATGCCCGCCTCGTAGTACTTGAGCTCGGGCCTGCCCGAGAGAATCCGCCGGAGCGCTTCACCAAGAGGCACGCGGAAGTAGAAGGCCCCCGTCGGCTTGGGTGCGAAGCGGTAGATCCGCCGGACGTAGTCGCGGTCCATCCCGCGGGCCGCATCGCGTGCGAAGGCCGTGTAGATGTACCGGTCGGCCAGAACCACGGCACCGGCCCGGAGGGGCGGGATGATCGCACGCTCGAGCCGATCGGCGAAGTCGGCGGCGTGGATCATCGAGAAGCTCATCGGGCTGAGCAGCCGTCGCGCCTTGCCGAGTTTGGTCGTGTTGCGCACGAGCGGGGAAGAGTTCCACTCGCTGAAGAACACACTGTAGCCCTGCGAGCCGAGCCACTTGTGCACGAGGTCGAGCTGGGTGCTCTTGCCGCTGCCGTCGATGCCTTCGACGATGAAGAGCTTGCCGGGGAGTTCTTCTCCCGAGTAGGGCTCGAAGTCTGCCTGGTTCACCGCTGGCTCTCTTTCTGATCCGCCCAGAGGAAGACGGGCTCGAGGTCAAAGACGTCCGCGAAGAGGTCGGACTTGCGCTGCGCCCCCCACAGGTTCACCGCGGGTTCTTTCTCCGATTCGACGGTGAAGACCGCCTTGCTCTTCTCGATGCGGATCGAGACACCCGTGACGCGCTGGGAGTGCGCTCGATCGAGGCCGTCCGCGATGCGGAGGATCGCCGAGAGCACCCGCACCGCCTCGCGGTCGGGCTCTGGAAGCCGCATGTACGCCGTGTGCTTGGGCTTCGGGCCCGAGCGACGGTGGTACCGGGCGATGTTGGCCACGACTTCGAGCTCGCGCTGGCTGAACCCGCGCATGCCCGAGTGGACGATCAGGTGGTAGCTGTGCTTGTGGTGCTTGGCGTAGTTCACGAGGTAGCCCACGTCGTGGAGCAGCGCCCCAGCGTGGAGCAGCTCGCGGAGGTGCGGCGTGAAGACGCCGGGGCGGTACGCGCCGACGCGCGCTTCGAGCTCGTCGAAGAGCATGAGCGCGAGCTCGGCGACGTGCATGGAGTGCTTGCGCTCGAACTGGCACTTCTCTGCGAACCACATCGCGCTGCGGAGCTTGCTCGTGCGCGCGGTCGCCTCCGCGGGCTTGCCCGAGCGGGCGTCATCGAGCATCGTGAGGATCAGACCATCGCGGATTCCCCCGTCGTGTACCTGCAGACGGTTCACGCCCAACCGGCGCATCACACGCTCGACGATCGCAACGCCCGCGACGGCGATCTCCGCGCGGTCGGTGCTCAGGCCTGGGACGGCCCGGCGTTCTTCGATCGTCATGTTGCGCAGCTGGTCGAGGAGATGGCGCACCTGCGAGCGGTGCACCTCGTACCCGCGCACCGAGTTAGGCGCGCTCTCGCCCGCGGGCAGCTGCCCTGTTGCGGGATCGCGGAGCTGCTGCTGGAGGATGATCTGGGCGATGGCGGTGAAGGTGCCGCCTGTGCCGAAGAGCGTGCTGGGGATCGAAGCGGGCCTGGGCACCTGGCTGCGGAGGGTGTCGCGGAGGAACGCGCGGAGCCTGCGGTACGCCTTCTCGTCGGGCTCCGGACCGAGCTCGAACCGCTCGGTCAGACGCACCGCTCCGAGTTTGAGTGTGTGCACCTGCTCGATGACGCCCTCGACACTGACCACGATCTCGGTGCTGCCGCCACCGATGTCGGCGATCGCAACGCTCTGGTCCGCGATATCGAATGCGTTGGAGACCGAGCGGTACGCCAGCCGTGCTTCTTCTTCAGCAGAGATCACGTCGAGGTCCACACCCGCGTGATCCTTCACCGCGGCGATAAACGCCTCGGCGTTGACCGCTTCGCGCACGGCGGAAGTCGCGACCGCCCGAAGACGATCGACGCCGTACCCTTCAGCGATCGCGCGGAGCCTGCCGATGGCGAGCACCGAGGCCTCCATAGACTCGGAATCGAGCCTGCCCGTGTGCGCTATGCCGCTGCCGAGACGCGTGACCACTTTCTCGTCGTCGAGAACGCGGTAGCTGCCCCGCCCGTCGTCGTCGGCCTGGGCCACGATCAGCCGGAGGCTGTTGCTGCCGACATCGATCGCGCCGAAGCGGACGACCTTGTTCGCCGCGGACGGATGATCGGGGGGGCTCGTGGTGAGCTCAGTCATCGCGCGTCTCCGCTCGAAGCAGGGCGAGTTCGTGCACGCAGCCCAGGAGCTGCTGCGCGGCGCCGACATCCCACCACCAGCGGACAAACCCCGCGTGCTCGCGTTCGAGTTCGGCGTGCATCGAATGTCGGAGCGAGGCAAGCCCGCTGCGCACGGTCGCGGGGACCGTGAGTTGCATCGTCGCGTCGATGCTATTCACGAGTTCGTGCTTGTCGTTGATCGCGCCGAGGCGGTCCTGGCAGTCTTTGAGGCGTGTCAGCGTCTCGCCGGTGATCGCCGGCGGCATGCACTGCTGGAACGAGACGAGCGCGTACCGGAGCTTCTTCCCGGACAACCGCATCTCGTGGAGCAGATCGAGCACCGTCAGATCCGCCTCCGCGTCCTCGATAAAGCGCTTGGCGGCTCTGCGGATCCCGCGCACCACGATCTCGCTCGACGAGTATCGCTCGCCTTCGACTTTGGCGGAGGGCTTGACGGCGTCCGCGAGCACCGCGGGCAGATTCCCCGCGACCTCGGCGTGCTCTTCGGCGACCTCGGCGAGCCGCAGCGCAGCAGCGTCGCGCTGCGCGGAGATGCGCCCGACCACAAACGCAACGGCCGACGCCTCGCTGATCCGAGCAGCGTGCCCCAGCCGCGCAGCGAAGATCTCGCTGCGCACATCGGCGTCACGCACAACGCCCGCGGCCCGCCGGAGCTCTCGAAGTGCTTCCCGCGCTCGGGCCGAGTCTTTCCGCCGCAACAACGGCGCGATCGCCTTGCACGCCGATTCCGTCCGCCGGGCGTGCACGCGAAGCCGGTACGCGGGCTTCACCGCTAAAGGAGCAGCGCGCACTTCGAGCGCCCAACGCGCGAACTTGTGCGCACGCTCGATGAGCGCCGCCTGCAACACCTCCGACGGCGCCGCAACCAACGCGCTGGGCTGACCGGCGGGAGACTTCACGATACATCTCCCTCCATCGCACCGATTACGCGAGCGACCTCTCGGCGGAGATCCGCGAAGACATCTTCGACCGGGCGGCGCGCGTCGACCGTGCAGAAGCCGTGCTGGTCCGCGAGGCTGCCGAACACCTTGAGGAGCCGGGTCTGATAACGCACGAACGACGCGTGCAGGTCCTCCTCCTCCTGGAAGTCGAGACCCGATTCCCAGTAGTCAAACCCGCCCGATGCCACGACGCGCGGCGTGAGGTGCTCGAGGTCCACATCCAGATAGATGACCGCGTGCGGCTTGGGCGCGAAGCGGTAGACATCCTCGATCCACTCCGGGTCGCTGCCGCGCACGATCGAACGTGCGATCGCCGCGTACACGTACCGGTCGGTGAGCACCACGAAGCCCGCCTTGAGTGCCGGCAGGATGTCGCGCTCGAGCCGGTCGGCGAAGTCCGTGGCGTAGAACAGGTCCATCGTGCGCCGGCCGAGGGTGTGCCCCTCCTGCGCTCGCTCGAGGCCCTCGCCCGCGAGGCGGCTGTCTTTGAGGGCCGAGTGCGTGACGCCGAAGCCGTTCATCTCGAGCCACTCACGCAGGAGCGCCACGTGGGTCGAGCGCCCGACGCCGTCGGTTCCTTCGAGGCAGATCAGCCTGCCGGGGTACTCCGAGATGTCGATCGCCTCGGTCCCGGTGATCTCCGCCAGCAACTCGTGGGGCGCGGCCGAGAAGCCGATCTCGGCTGGCTCGCCGGCGCTGCCGATCATCGTTTCCGGGTTGAGCGAAGTCATCACAGCTCCGTAGGGTCTGAGTTCCAACAACAGGTCGATGCGTCCGGACAGCGATTCTACGCGCTGATGCTTCGCGTAGGGCTCCCCGGATCATCCTGTATCGGACCGACGAACGCCCCTCCCGAGCGAAACCCGACCGTAGTTCGAGCTCCTTCGGTGCTCCGCTGAACCGTACCTGCATGCGGGGCTCAGAAATCCGTCGGACCGAGTCGGAGGTCCGCCGAGCGGGCCTCGCCGATCTGGAAGACCCAGCCCTCCACCCGCCGGCGCAGGAGGCTCGCCTCTTGCTCCGCGTCCGGGCCTGTGGCCCGCACATCGAACGCAGCGGCTGCTAGTCCGCTCGAAGCGACCACGCTGCTCACCTCGACGACGAGGCCTCCCGCGATGTCGAAGCGCGTGCGCACCAGTGCGTCTTCGGGCATCGGTATCTGCTCGCGCGGGGCGATCTCACCGACGGTGAACCGCGAGAGGCCGCTTGTGAGGCGCACGAGCGCGGGATGGGATTTTCCAGCCAACGCTGGAGGCTCAGTGATGCGCAGGGTATTCGCTGTTCCCTGATCTGGTTCGAGCACTATGTCCGGCACGCCCGCGCGCGAGATCGTCACACGCTCCACGCGCTCTGCGGGAATATCGAAGATGGTGCGCTGGATCCAGGCGTCCCGCGCCACCGAGAGCGCGAGACCGCCCTCTATCCACAGAACAGTCTCTTCCGCGCCCTTGCGCACGAACGTCCCGCTGAGCCCGCGCGCGGTGTGGGATCTGCCCACGAGGAGATCGATAATCTCGTCCGCCTCCCGGTCGTACACGCGCACGCGCGGTGCTCCCTCGGCGACGCCCAGCCTCTCGTAGAACGCGGGATCGCTCGAGCGCTCCTCAAGGACCGTCGCGCCCGCGAGCAGTTCGAGCAGATCCTCGACGCGGCCCGGCACTGTGGGATACCCCGCAGGCCGATCGATACCCCAGCCGAACGATTCGGTGCGCAACGCGATCGACGCGCCGTCTACCGTGATCAGAACGCCCTGCGCGGCCTCGGGCGAGAAGAGTGGGAAGAGCGGCTCCCGCAGGACCACACGACCAATGCCAGACTCGGATCTCGACCCGAACCAGAGAAGGGCGACAGAGGCCGCGGACAGGAGTAGAAGGATGATGGCAAGCCGCTTGTTCATGCCGCCCCCTTGGCGTGGGCACGGCGTTCTGCGATGCGTACGCGCCTGCGCCAGAAACCCAGTATGCCCGCGGCGAGCGCGACGGCGATGGCTGCAGCGAAGGTATTGATCAATCGGACGCGAGCGCCGAGCGACTCGATATCGCGGTTCAACTCAAATCGGAGCGTGCGGAGGCGATCGCGCAGTTCGGCTCGTGTCGCTTCGATCCGGCGCAGCTCTTGACGCTGCTCTTCGGCGAGGAATCCCCCCCGGCCGCCCAACCCCGACCGAAGGTCGATGAGTGCCCGGAGGCGCTGCTCGAGAGTTTCGAGCTCCGCCCGCATTTCCGACTGTGTTTGCTCGAATTCGCGCTGGGCCTGCGTACGCATGGCAACAACACGATCGAAGGCACGTCTTTCGGACGACCTCGGCGCGATGGCGAGCAGCTCGGTAGAAGCAGTCGCCTCGGCGAGCAGCCCCACGATGAACTCCGCGTTGTCGGCGGTGCGGTTCGCTCCAACGACGCGCCCTCCGACCCTGCGCGGCGTGATCCAGAGCGCGTCCGTCAGCAAGTCCGCGTCGGCAAGCACGAAGAGCTGCTCGCCGGCGTCCGACTCCAACGCGAGGGCGATGTCGTGCGTTGCTGCGTCGGGCTCGAAGGCGTCGAGCAGGCTTTGCGGCTCGCCGCCGAATCGCACCGCACGCGTTGGAATCAGAGTCGAATCAGCGCTCGTGGTCAGCAGCGGCGTTGCCCGGAACCGCGAGCCCGAGTCGAGCGTCAGCACGCCGGGCGTTGAAACCACAACCCGCGAGAGCCGCTGTGTCGAGGCGAGCCCGCTGCCCGGCTCGTGGGCGGAGCGGAGCACATAGGGCACCTGGCCCCTCCGCCCGCCTTGATCGACCGTGACCGTCACCGCCCGCGCACGATCCGCCACAACCACCCCCGTATCGAACCCGACCCCCCACTCCGCGAAGAGCTCCGGGATCGACGAAGAGCGGTCGTAGTCTGCGAGCAGCCGAGGGTCGTCGCGGATCTCCTGCGTGATGTCCGCCTCGCACAACGGGTCCACCGCGACGAGCACCGGCAGCCCTCCGCGAAGCCGGCGCTGGACATCCGACTGGAGCGCGCCCGACATGGACTTCGCGTGGAAGACCGCTAGCGCATCGAGCTCTTCCGGCATTCGTTCTGCGTCGGGTTCGATGCGCTCGATGGCAAAGAACCGCGCGAGTTCGTTCCGGACGGCATAGCCCCGGCTTCTCGTGAACTGGTCGACGAAGAGCCCGTCGATCGGGAGATCGGTGATCAGTCCGAGGCGAGGCTGATCGGTTCGCCCGAGGAGCATGACGGCCTGGGCGATCGCGTACTCGGTGCGTGGCGCATCGATCGGGTCGAGGAACGAGATGAGCTGGCCGGCATCGAGATCGTTCGAGCCGGCGAGCCCGAAGTACAGGAATCCATCCCCCGACTGCACCGGTGCGATGCCCGCTGCGATCGCCCGGTCCTCGGCCGCAGAAAAGGGCTCGGGGTCGACCTCCTCGATGAGAATCATGCCCTCCGAGGCCTCGGCCATCGTGCGCAAGAGTGTGCGCACGCGGCCGGCATGCGCAACGATCTCCGGGCGTTCGGCCGCGACACCCGAGGAGTAAAAGAGCGTGAGCCTGACCCTCCGATCGAGGCCTTGGGCGATCGCGCGCGCCCCGGGGGACAGCGTGTGCACCCGGTCCGCGGTGGCATCAACCCGCACTCCACCGAGCCACTGGGCAGCGGCCAGATTCAGCGTAATCCCGCACACCGCTGCAAGCGTGATGCTCCCTGTGAACCCGCGCGCACTGATCTGCCGCGGCGCAACGAGCAGCGTGTTGATCAGGAGCGCAATGCACACGAGCGAAGCCACGTAGACAGCGTCACTCAGTGTCAGCAGCCCGGAGCTCGCCGACTGGAACCGCTGGAGGGCGCTCAGGTCGAGCATCGCCTCCACGCCCGCGGGGGGGAGGTAGCCATCGAGGAAGCGGACGACCGGCGCGTAACCCGCGAGCAAGAGGACCAACCCGATGGCCGCCCCGACCACGAACGCGACGACCTGGCTGCGTGTCGCGGCGCTCGCCGCCGCACCGATCGCCATCAGCACCGCCGAGAGCGCGCCGGCGGCGACGTAGCCCGAAGCGATCGCGCCGTGATCCGGGTCGCCCAGGATCGAGACCGTCACCCAGGCGGGGGCCGTCAACGCGATACCCAGCCAGGAGACGAGCACCGCCGCCAGCCACTTGCCGATCACCACACCACCGATAGGCAAAGGCAGCGTGAGCAGCAATTCCTGCGTGCCCGTCCGGCGCTCTTCGCTCCACAGGCGCATCGAAAGCGCGGGAACGAGCAGCAACAGGACCCACGGCAGCGCTGTGAAGAGCGGGTTCAAGTCCGCGCGTTCTCGTTCGAAGAGCCCGCCGACGTTGAACGTCAAGACTCCCGTCAGGATCAGAAAGACGATCAAGAACACCGGCGCGACCGCGGAGCCGACGTAGGCCGCGAGCTCGCGCCGTGTAACGATCAGTACCGAGCGCATCACGGCTTGGCCTCCGCGCTCTTCGTGAGCGTGCGGAAGACGGTGTCGAGATCGCCCGCCCGCGGGTCACGAGTGGCCAGTAGGGCCGGCGTTTCGTCGGCGATCACCCTGCCCGAGGCGATGACCACAACCCTGCTGCACACCGCGCGGACCTCTTCGAGCAGGTGCGTCGAGAAGAGGATCGCAGCAGACTGCGCGAGCTCACGGACAAGTGCGCGGACGTCGGCCTTCTGGTTCGGGTCGAGGCCGTCGGTCGGCTCGTCGAGCACGAGCACGGGCGGCTCGGTCAGGATCGCCTGCGCAAGTCCGACGCGGCGTTTGTACCCCTTGCTCAGCGTCTCTATGGGCTGGCGGAGGACGCCGTGCAGCCCCGTCCGGCTGGCCACGCAGTCGACGGCCTTGTTCACCTCTCGCCCGCGCAGCCCTCTCGCACGGGCACAGAAGCGCAGGAACTCGTGCGGCGCCATCTCCGGGTACGCCGGAGCGCCCTCGGGGAGATACCCGACCCGGCCGGCCGTCTGCCCTCGCCTCGCCCAGACGTCTACACCCATAACCCGCGCGTTGCCTGAGGTGGGCGGCAACGTCCCGGTGAGCATCTTCATGGTGGTGCTCTTGCCCGCGCCGTTCGGGCCCAGGAACGCGAGCACTTCGCCCGCGCGGAGCTCGAGTGAGACGCCGTCGACGGCCGTGAAGCCGCCGAAACGCTTGGTCAGGCGATCGAGCTCGATAGCGGGTGCGCTCACGTCGTAAGGGTAGTGGCCCCGCCGCCAGCGGGCGGCCCTCGCGGGTTTCTCAACACGCCACTCGTCGAACTTTTACCATGCACGTGCCGGCACGATCCCGGCACGAGTCCGGCACGAGTCCGATAGACGGAGGCCAGCATGACAACAGGCCCACTCTCCACACCAGCGCGCGTGCTGCTCGTCGAAGATCAAGATCTGGTGCGCGAATCCGTCGCTGAATTGCTGCGGGCAGAGGGCGGGATCGAGGTCGTCGGTTCCGCGTCGGACGCCGAGGAGGCCGCCCAGCTCGCGCTGCAGCTGAAGCCGGACGTGGTGCTGATGGACATCGATATGCCGGGGCGTTCCCCCTTCGACGCCGCGAAAGAGATCGCGCGGGCCCTGCCGCACTCGCGTGTGGCGTTCCTGACCGCCCACCCCAGCGACGCGAACCTGCGCCAGGCACTCGAAGCACAGGCGACGGGTTTCCTGAGCAAGAGTGATGACGCCGCCTCGATCGTGTCGGCCGTTCGGAGCGTGGCCACCGGGCGCACCTACTTCGCGCCGGGCGTCCGCGACCGGATCATTCTGAGCGAGGAGGGTCTGCGCGTGCGCGATCCTCACGCCGCGACGAGCGACGAGCGACTCGAAGCCGATAAGCTCGCACGGCTACAGGGGCTCACCCGACGCGAGATGGAGGTCTGCCTCTACATCGCCCGCGGGATGAGCAACAAAGAGATCGCCCAGCAGATGCACGTGAGCGTCAAGACCGTCGAGAGCCACGCGAGCAACCTGATGGAACGCCTCGACCTGCACGACCGCATCAGCATCACGCGCCTCGTGATCCGCGCGGGCCTCATCACACCCTGATCTCGGCCTTCTTTCGCTTTGCAATGGGCTAGCCGCGGTAGAACCACGCCCGCAAATGAGACGCACCCGCCGCCGCTAGCACGACCGATGCGGACTGACTGAATACGAGCACTCGAGCGCTCGGGCGTGCGCCTCGTGATACGCGACCGCGAGGCGCGACCAGTCGAATTCTTCCGCACGGTCCGACACACTGTTCCGCAGGCCGATCCGCCCCTTGCGGTCGAGGCGGCAGAACGCGAGCATCTGCCGGGCCAGATCCGCAGCCGATTCGTGGAAGGGCTTGCCCCGCCGCTTGAGGACGTTGAGTCCCCACTCGTCGTGATCCCCCAGGTGCTCGGCGGCGTACCTGCCGAACCCCGCGAGATCACTCGTCAGAGCCGGCACGCCCAGCGCGATGCACTCGAGCGGGGTGTACCCCCAGGGCTCGTACGCGCTCGGGAAGACTCCCATGTGGCACCCACGCACGAACTGCTCGTACTCGATGCCCCAAAGCGGGTTGACCGTTGAGATGAACCGCGGGTGGTAGACCACCTTCACCGGGTCGTCCGGACCGTTGAAGAGGCGCACGTTACGGATCTGATTGAGCACCGGGTCGGTGGCGTCGTCATCGAGGTTGTGCGTTACCACTGGAGGCAGGCCCTCGCGCTTGAGTTCCTGCTGGGTCCGGCGGTAGCGCAGCTGCCAGTACTGGCTCACCATCGAATCGAGGTCGACGCGCTCGCCCGCTGCCGCACGCTGGAAGAGCTCCGTGCCCACCTCGCGGACGATCTCTTGGCAGACCGCCTGGAGTTCGGTGAGCACGCCGCGCTTCTGCAGCACATCCGGGTTGATCGACCGTGTCTCACGCTGAGAGACGATGAAGAAGACGACCGTGACCCCGAGATCAAAGCTCTTGAGCTGAGCGTTCAGCCGGGCGAGCGCCTCGAGGCACAGGTCAAAGCCTTTATTCGCCGGCTCGAACCTGCCCGAGGTGAACATGTACAACGTCCGATCGAGATCGAACGAATAGCTCGGAAAGAAGTGCCCCATCACGAAGCGATGGATCGCCTGCTTGTATTCGGCGTGCATCGTCTGGAATTCGTGGCCGGCCTCGAACCGCGCGATGTTGAGCCCGTTGGGAACGATCACGTCGGGGGTACGGCCGAGCAGCTGCGTGCACTCCTCGCCCGTGATAGGCGAAACGGTGCTGAAGACGTGCGCGCCGTGCGCGCTCGCACGCTCGATCCCGTGCTGCGCGCGGACGTTGTACTTCTTCGCCTCCGCCTCTTGATCGAGGAATGGCAGGTGGTCGTAGAAGCCGGGGTCGTTGCTCGCGATGTAACGCCCGAGCAGGGTGGCGTGCGTCGTGAACACAGTCTTGCACTGCGGCGCTTCCCTGCGAAGCATGGGGATCGCAAGGCCGCTCATCCATTCGTGGAAGTGCGCCACTACCCGGCGGGGGTTCTTCGCCGCACCCTCGACCTCCGCGATCGTGCGCACAACCCGCCCGAGCACGTCGCAGAACCCCACGACCTCGTCCAACAGCGCATCGCCCGGAGGCAGGTCGATCGCGTGATGGTCCCACACCCGGTACTTCGCCTCCGCGAGGCGCTCGGGCGTGAGCGACGGCTCGACGAGCAGGCAGCGCGGGCTGCCAGAGACGAGCCATGAGCCGTGATGAACCACAACCCCTTCGTCCGACAGCCGCCGGATGACCTCGGCCATGCGACCCGCGGGGCGCATGGGCTCGAACTCGAGCGGCGCGGTCCTTTGGTTGTAGGGGCCGATGACGCAGTACCTGCGCCCCCACTTCTCGACCATCGCCGGGATCTTGGAGCGGATGACCTGGTAGATCCCGCCGACTTTGTTGCAGACCTCCCAGGAGGCCTCGACGAGCATGGCGTCGCGGGGCGGGTGCCCCGTCATGCGCGGGGGCGAACGAAAATGGCCGCGGTCGCGGGCGTCGGCTTCGGGCATAGCTCCATGCTACCAGCCCCCACCAATCGCCCGCTACGCGGCCAGTTCAGTTCAAACAAGCGTATCGCTCAGGCGGCGCGCTCGTCCGCGCCCTCGCCGTCACGCGAACGCCCGAGTTTGCGCAGCCCGCGGTACTTCCAGTTGGTGATCGTCGTCACACGCACACCCAGCGCCTCGGAGGCGTCCTTGAGCGACAGGCCGCGGAAGACGGTCAGCTCGAGAGCATCGCGCTCGTTCGGCGTGAGCCCGAGGAGCGATCGCTCGAGGGCCGTGAGATCGCCCGCCTGATCGATGGCTGTACCGGGCGTGCGCGGCGCGGGCTGAATCGCTCGCACGTTCGAGCGCACACGCTCGCTGTGCCGGCGTGCGCGGGTCTCCTTGCGGTGCAGGCCGCGCACCAGGTTGTGCGCCGCCTTGAGCAGGTAACTCACGTTGATCTCGCGCTCCTCGATCCCTTCGATCGTGAGCAGCCTTGTGAAGACTTCCTGCGTGATGTCCTCGGCGGTGTTTGCGTCTGTCAGTTGCCTGGCAAACGCGTGCACGCGCACGTAGTACTTCCTGGCGAGGCCTTCCACCACATCCGTTGCGCGACATGACGTCATGGTCATATCTCCTTGCGCTTGAAGTTGTCGGTGCGGGCCGCCACCACAACGGCCCGTCTCTTTGGCGGCCGATCAGGCCGCCCCACCACTCACAACGTACTGAGATTCTGGCCCGACTCGATGGGGTCTTGACCCCAATACGCACAGCTTGTCCACACCCCACCCCCACAGGGGGGCTGCCAGATTTTTTCAGACCGGCCGACAAACGCGAAGCGCGGGCGCATTCTCGGGGTGCGTCTCAACGCCGATTCGGCGTCTTGCACAAACCACGCGTCGGGCGGAGTGCCGGGCGCGTGGCTTCTCGGAAGGTAGTGCCATGCTCAGATCTCGCTTGCCCAGAATGATGACGACAAACCAGAAGAGCGTGCTGCACCCCGGGGGCTGCTCGAACGCACGCTTCGTCTCGTTCGCGAGCAGCACGTGCGCACGCGCGACAGACGAGGGCAAGCGCCTCCGCCTGCTCGGCCTGTGTGCTGCGCGCACCGGCCTATCGACCGAAGAGGTCGCGGTGCTCCTCGGCGTCGAATCGGGCCCCGAGCGCATGCGCGACGCTGCGCGGTTCATGCTCGCTTGCCACTGAGCGCAGCAAGAGAGCACTCCTGCTCGATTGCTAAGTGGCGTACTCGAACTGCCGGTTGGCCTTGTCCCACAGCCCACGAAATGAAAAAGCGAGCCTCTTCAGGCTCGCTTTATGCAGGGGGACGCAGTCGGATTCTGTAGTCCGTGCCGATTGATCTATCGTGATCGGCTGGGCTGAGACTTGGTCAGCCCCTGCGACGCCGAAGGACCAGCGGCACCGCGCCGATCGCGCAAACCACGCCGCCGGGCGCCGGGATCAGCACGCTGAGTGTGAGGGCCGTGCCGCCCTCTGTGTCGATCTCGTTGAACCCGTCGGCGAACGTGTCGGGCCGGGCGATGATGAAGACGTTGCCCTCGTACCCCAAGCCCACGGGCACAGAGATGTCCACGCTCAGGATCGTCCCGGTCGTGAACGATTGGCCGATGAGGACGTTGGAGAATTCGAAGTCGATCAGGCCGAAGGGTGCACCGGGCGCCGTGTGTGTGTCGCCGTCGATGGCAACGGGGAGGTCTTCGGGGGGGAGCGTCGAATCATCGAAGATGCCGCCGGTCGCGAAGGGGGCGGCCCAGGTGTACCCGTCGATCTGGATGCCCGGCTCGGTGAGCACGAGCGAAAAGATGGCGGAGTCGAGCTGATCGTTCGCGTCGGAGGTCACGACGAAGTCGATCGTGGCGCTCTCGCCTTCGACGAGTTCGAGATCGTTCAGCCCCTCGAAGAGCGGTGTGATGATGTAGTCGGCCTGCGCGGTGGTCGCGGCGGTCGCGCACAGGATGACGCAGGCGAGTGCGGGGGTCTTCACGATCGGTCCTCTCTCTCACGCCGGTGTGCAGCCGACGCATCAATACTCCGGGGCGAGGGGCCCCCTCCGTGCACGAAAAGCATACCCGAACCAAGGGGCGATGCAAGGTGCGAAAAGGCGCAGGACCCGCGATAACGGGCCCTGCGCAAAGGTTTAGCGCCCCGCGAGGGCAGGCCCGCCGAGGAGCAGGATGCCACGCAGGTCGGCGGTGGAGATCACGCCGTCGCCGTCGAGATCGCCCGGGCTGCCCGCCTCGACGCGTTCGCCGATCCGCCGGACGACCAGCTTGGCGTCCGCGATCGAGATCACGCCGTCGCCGTTGGCGTCCGCACGCTTGGTCGGCGCGGGGGCGTAGGCCGAGAGGATGACCTCAGCGGCGGGCGAGGAGATAAGCCCGAGGAGCAGCTCGTCCGTGGCCGTGACCGAGGACGCACCGATCAGCAGATCCGCGACGCGGAGAAGCTCTGCGACGGGAGCGGCCTTCGTTGCAACCGCGACGCGATCCGACCAGGCGTTGTCGGCAGCAAGAACCACCCGGCCTTGTTCCACAAGATCCGCGACGGCTTCTTGCACCGCGATCGAACCGACGGGCAGGCCCTGACCGAGGACGATCACGCCCTTGCCCGATTCGGCCGCAGTGCTCAGTGCCCCCAGCGCGTCGTGCGTCGAAGCGAAGCGCTCGAGCTGCACGTGCGTGTAGGCGGACGGCTTGATCGAGTGGCCCATAGGAGCAGTGCGCGAGCCAGCCAACTGGGCCTCAAGCCCGGGGTCTTGGGCCGTCTCGCTGATCCACACGGGCTCGGCGAAGGCGATATCCGCGCGGGCTGCCAGCGAGCTGACCATCGCGACCACCTGCTCGGCGTCACGCATGCCCGTCTCCAGGCGCACGAGCCCGGAGACGCCCTTGGCATCGAACGCCCACTCCGCACCAACGGGCGTGTGTGCGCTGAGCACCTGCTCCGACCAATCACGCGTCGCAAAGTCCTCGAAGCGGAGGTACACGTCCGTGGCAGGCACGCGGATGTTGCCGGCGTCATCGAGTAAGACGGGCGCGGTCGTGGCGCCCATCGCCTGCAAACGGCCGGCGAGTGCTGCGCGAGCCTCTTCGCTGCGGAAGTTCGCGGGGAGTGTCACGAGGAAGACGCCCGTATTGCCCCACGATTCGATGCTGCGCTTCTCGATACCGAAGTCAACGATCGTGCGCTGCTCGATACCCGAGACGGCGAGGCGCTCGACGTCGTGCGCGAGTTCGATGACGTCCGGGCCGAGTTGGATGAGCACGCGGAGCGTGTCCCGATCACCGGGACGCGCGTCGCCCGGCTCGGGCTTGGCTCCGTCGCCCTCGGCCGTGGTCCCGGGATTGGGCTTCTGGGTGTTGGGCTTCACGTCTTCGCGATCGAAGGCAGAAGCGATACCGGTCGTGGTATCTCCAGAGCCACCATCGCCCGGGCGGTCTCCCGGCTCGTCGCCCGCGTTGCGGACGAGGCAAGGCGTTGTGAGGCCACGGACATCGATCCCGCGCTCGTTGAGGGCGATGTCGACGTCGGCGATGGTGATCATGCCGTCGCGGTTGAGGTCCGAGCGGACCTGGAAGGGATCGCTCGGGTCGATGACCTGTGTCCCGATGAAGGAGCCGATAGCGCCGACGTCGGTGTTGTTCACGCGGAGATCGCCGGTCGCGTCGCCGGTGAGCACCGCGATGTCGATGCTCTGGACGCCGCCCTCGACGGGGTTGCCCGCGCGGTCGGTCACGCCGATGAGCTGCACGCAGTAGCGGGCACCGACCGGGAGCGGCGGGTCGAAGGCCACCTCCACCACGCGGTCGCCCGAACGGAAGGCGATCGAACGCTGGACGCCCGAGACATCGACGGCTGTCCCGTCGGGGAACGAACCGTCAACGACGACCGAGGCGGGGACAAAGGTGGAAGCGTCCACCGACTCGTTAAAGGTGTAGACGAGGCTTTCGAGCGGGCCGCGGGGCTCGGAGCTTTGCGGCCTGAGCCCGAAGGGCACGTCCTCGACGAACTCGAGCTCGAAGGCGATGGGCAGCGGGACATCGATCTGCGAGCCGTGGTCCATCACAGAGAGGACGGACTCGGCGATGGGGCCGGTGCTGTCGGGGTCGAAGAAGAGCGTGTACTGGCCGTCGGTGTTCTTGTCGAAGATGTGGATGTAGCGCTCCACGGGCGAACCGGCGCTGAGACGATCGATGCGATCGGTCTGCCAGGCGTTCTCGGGCATGAGCAGTTCCATGCCGTCGGCGTCGCGGACGACGCGGGTGAGGCGGTAGGTGGCGTCGTAGGGATCGTCGACGCGGATGTAGGTGAAGCCGAAGGAGGGGTCGGCGTCGATCGTTGCAGCGATCTCGCCCCCGTCGCCGGTGAAGGTGGTGGTGGGCACATCGACCTGGCTATCGACTTCCAGAACGCGGTTGTCCGAGAGGTGGACGGTGTCGGGGAGGTCACGCGGGTCGGGGAAGTCGTTGGTGAGGAAGTCGGGGAGGTTGTCGGAGTCCTCGTAGACGTCGAAGACGACGTGGTTGAGGCCGAAGATATCGACCGACTCGATGAGCGAGAGCCGCGGATCGCCGAGACCCGTGACGTGCTCGTAGGAGGCGGAGTAGTTGACGAACTCGCCCTGGAGGGTCGAGATCATCTGCCAGCGCGCGACGTTGGTCTCATCGGGGCCGATATCACCGAGATCCACGGTGAGCGTGGGAGCGATGTCCTCATCGCCGACGCGGGTGCCGATGATCTCGAAGTCGATGAGCAGCCCGCGCTCGTTCTCGATGATCTCGGGCTGGGACGATGTGATGGTGAGGTCGCGTGCGACGCCGGCGCCGTTGTTGGCGACGATGAGGCCCAGCGAGAAGGGGATAGAGGGCTCAAGCTCGGGTGTGAAGGGGTCGTCGGAGTAGACGATCGTTTCCAGGAAGTACTTGAGCTGGAGCGAGGGGTCGGGGAGCACGGTGATCTCGACGGGGTAGAGGGGCGCGGTCGCGACCTCACCGCCCGTGGAATACTGGAGCGTGCCGGCGACGAAGTAGTTGGTCGCCTCGAGCGGGGCGGCCTCGTTGTTGGGGAGGATCGTCCACTGGGCGAGGCCCGAGGAGAACCCGCCGAGGGAGCCGGTGCCGTCGACGCCGAAGCCCCCACCACCCGTGAGGGCGGGCGGGAAGATGCCGAAGCGGTCGTTGGCGAGGTCGCCGTTCTCGTCGGTGATGCGGAGGGTGACGCCGATGGCCTCGAGGGGCTCTTGCGCGACGTTCTCGATCTCGAGCGAGGCCTCGAAGGCGGTGCGGGTCACGGTAAGCGTCTGATCGAGCTGGATGCGGACGCTCGCGCAGACGCCGTCGCCCGCGTCGGTCACGTCGAGGACGAGGACCTGCTCGGCGTACTGCTGGGCGTCGATGTAGCTATCGAACTCGAGGCTCACCGCGAGCTCGTCCATCGCCTGGATGTACTCATCGAGCTGTTGGAAGAGGACGGCGTCCACGAAGTTGTCGTCGAAGCCGGCGGGGAGATCCGAGGGCTGGTTGTAGCCGAGGGCGTAGTAGTCCACCGAGCGGTCCCAGCGGTCGAAGAAGGCCTCGACATCGGCCGGAGTGATGTAGCTCGGCCGGGGGGTGTCGCGGAGCATCTGCTTCTCCGACTCGCTCAGGCCTTCGCCCGAGAGGGAGTCGACGGCGGTGAAGTCGCCGAAGAGGTCGAGGAAGAGCGCGAGCGCGGTCGAGTTCTCGCTGTCGAGCATCTCGATCCACTTGGAATCGCCGAAGAGCTCGACGAGCAGCGCGTAGTTGGCGAGCGAGGCGTAGTAGAACTGGGCGTAGAAATCGGCCTCGGGGTTGCCGAACTCGGGCGTCTCCACGCCGCCGCGACCGACAAGGCCACCGACGAACCCGCCGATGGTGCCCAGCAGGTCGCCGGGCGAACAGGGGATGTTCGCTCCGATCGAGCCCGGGCCGTTGGTCTGGCACGCGACACAGTCACGCAGGATCGTGCAAGCGCAGATGAGCTGGCCCGCGACGGGCGTGAGCTCAACGATGCAGTCGAGCCCGGCGCCGGCACACTTGGAGCCGGAACCGATGCCCGCACCGGGCGAGGAGTAATCGCCGCCGCCGCAGTTGAGGGCGACGGGCCCGAGGCAACCGGGGCCGGGGATACAGCCGACACCCGACGCCGCGCAGCGCGGCACGCAGGGGTCACAGGCGACAGGCTGCGTCTGGGCGGGTCCGCCGCCGAACGCGGGCACACCGCCCGTACCACCCGGGCCACCGCCGGGGCCGAAGCCACCGCCGGTGCCACCGAGCGGGAAGCCGCCGCCGGGCCCCCCACCGGGTCCGCCGCAACCGCCACCGGAGGTGACGATCGAGACGCCGGTGTAGGTGTAGGTCTGATCGCCGCACTCGAGCTCGTGGTTGGTGATGACGGGCGCCGAAGAGCAGCCGCGGCCGCCCCGACCTTCGCCCTCTTCGACGATGAGCACGGGCACCGTCACCGACTGCAGGCCGGCGAGGTCGCCCGCGAACTCGACGAGCGGGATGAGATCGAAGTCGGGCGAATCGCCGACGGAGATCTCGAGGTTGTCGGCGGTGATGAGCCCGTAGTTGGTGATCGTGAAGTCGACCTGGAGCGGGAGCTGAACATCGGTGATGTCGACGAGCTCGGGCTCGATCACGACGACGGGCGCGGGCACCTGCGTCTCGAACTCGGCCTCGATCGTGATGGTGTACTCGTCTTCGAAGTCGATGGGCACGACCGTCCAGTTGATGTTGACCACCGAACGAGGCATGAAGGCCTCGACGTTGGTGACCTGGGCGGCGTCCACGAAGACGGTGGTGCGGAACGTGCCGTGGTTGGGCGAGCGCACCTCGAGGTCGTAGTACGCCTCGTTGAGGCCCTGGAAGAGCGCGATGCCGTCGGCGCTCGCGTTCTGCTCGGCGACGAGGGTCCGCGTGATGGTGTCGAAGACGCGGACGTTGGCCCCCGCGACCGCGGGCGCGTCGGCGGCGTAGTAGAAGAACTCGTCCGTGCAGAGGACGGAGAGATCACCCACGCCGTCGGAGACAACGGTGAAGCGGAAGGGGATGGTCTCGCCCGTGGTGCCGTCGGAGGCGACGACGGTGCCGGTGTATTCGGCGAGTTCGAGGTCCGCGGGCGGGTCGAGTTGGACCACCACGGTGGCCTCTTCGCCGGGCTCGAGCACGCCGATGTCGGGGCTCGTTGCCAGGCTTATCCACGAGACGGGCGGGATCGCGACGACGACCTCGCCGGTCGGGCCGCCGCCCTGGTTCTTGAGACGCACTTCGGCGAACTGGCGCTCGCCGCGGAGCAGCGCGCGCTCGATGCGGCCGTTCACGAGTCCGTCGGGCAGTCGGACGATCTCGGCGATCGCTGGGAAGACCCGCAGGTTGAAGGTGAACTGGGCCGTCGTGGGCTGATCGGCTGCGAGATCGACCGTCACGGTGAAGGGTTCGATGATCTCACGATCCGCGAGGACGGTGTACCCGATGTCGATCGAGGACCGGCCGGGCAGCGTGGAACGCGAGGGGTTCACCACGAGTTGGATGTCCACGCCCTCGGGCGCGTCGGATGCGACGGCCGTCACACCCGTGATGGGCAGATCGCCCTGGTTCTGCAGGCGGAAGGTGCCCTCGGTCGGGATGTTGGGCGTCGCGGTGAGGAAGACCTGGTTGG
Source organism: uncultured Phycisphaeraceae bacterium (assembly GCA_964576725.1). Classification (GTDB taxonomy): domain Bacteria; phylum Planctomycetota; class Phycisphaerae; order Phycisphaerales; family UBA1924; genus OFTM391. The sequence goes on along the minus strand of CAZNUZ010000005.1, from coordinate 31,247 downwards.
TGCGCACCGACATCGACCAGAGATCGAAGGTGTCGGTGAAGGGCGAATCGGTGACGTGCTGCGGGCTGGCAGCGACGGAGTAGCGCCCGCCCTCGGTGGGGCCGGGCTCGAAGACGACGCTGTAAGCGCCGGAAACGTCGGTCGTCGCCTCGATGGTGCGCTCGAAGCCGCGGACGTTGACCCGAACGCTCACGGGCACGTTCGCCGCGGGGAGGCCCGAACCAACGACGGTCGCCTGACCGGTGATGGTCGCGGGCGTGCCCGCGGGCTCGGAGGAGATGTCGGCCTCGGCGGTCGCGGTGAAGGTCTGCACCGAAAACGTTTCGGTCGAAGCGCGAGTGTTGTTGGCCTCGCCACCGGCGATGCCCTCGTTGATGAGCAGGTTGTTGTCGGTGGTGATGAGGATGAAGTAGTCGCCGGGCTCGGAGGGGAGCTCGATCTGCGTCGAATTGACCGCGGACTGTCCCGGTGCGAGGTCCGAAGCGCGAGGTACATCGGCGAGCGCGATGTCGCCGCTGTCGAGCACCGCGTTGTCCGAGAGCCAGACGCGGTCGCGCCAGATGCCTGTTGCCGCGGCGTCGCCCTGGTTCGTGATCGTCCACGAGACGGTGCCCGTCTCACGGGAGATCGCGTCGGCCGGCACGGTGATGGCCGTGGGCACGAGGTCGGGGCGCGGCGGCTGGACGATGCTGATCATCGAAGAGATGGCGAAGTTGTCGGCGGACTCTTCGGACTCGATCACCCGGTTGCCGCGATCCGTCTCGAGGATGACCCAGTAGTTGCCCTCGAACTCGGAGGGCACGGTGAAGGTGATGGAATCGGAGTAGCTCGTGCCGGAAGCGCGGGCGAGTGTTTCGCCGCGGGTGGCGACGAGCAGATCGTTACCGATCTGGTTGTCGGTGGAGAGGTAGACCGCATCGATCCAGAAGGGACGGGCGGTGCCCGCGCCGTCGTTGCGCGCGGTGTAGGTCGCGGTGAGCTGGGCGTCGGCGGTGCCCATCGAGGGGACCGAGACACTCTCAGCGACGAGGTTGGGGCGGATATAAGCGGAGTTCGCCGACGCGACGCCGGTGTTGTTGGCGTCGTCCGTCTCGAGCACGCTCTGATCGACGTCGGTCGTGACCGCCGCGCGGAACGAGGGAGCGCCGGTGTCGGGGAGCGCGAGCGTGATGCTCTGCACCTCGCTCAACGAGCCGGGCTCGATGGGTCCGTCGGTGGCGACGACCGCGACGACGGGGCCCCCGCTGCCGTCCGACCCGTCACCGAGGCGGAGCTCGGTGAGCCAGGATCCGGTGGCGGTTGTGGCACCGGCGTTCTGGACCTGGAACTCGACGGTGATCTGGTCGCCGGGCTCCGCAGCCATGGGAGCGGTCACGTTGACCACCTGCAGGTCGGGGAGGGGCGGGAGGGTGATGTTGATCGGACCGAAGGCGGCCGCGTTATTCTGCTCGTTGCCCTCGGGGATGCCGCCGAAACCGTCGGCGCGGACGATCAGGTAGTAGAGGCCAGGGGTCGTTGCGAGGTCGAGCGGCAGGGTGACGGTTGTGCCCGAGGGGGCGGCGGGGTCGCCGACTGCGAGCACGCCTGGGAAGGTTTGCGACCCGAGGGGGCGATCGGTGACATCGAAGACCTCGTCTGCCGAAAGGTAGATGACATCGCTCCACGGGTTGTCTGCGTCGGCGTTGCCGATGTTCTCGACGGTCCAGCTGAGCGAAACATCTTCACCGAAGACCGCCGCTGCGGGGCCGGTCAGGGACGCGGCGACCAGGTCGGGCGCGGGCGTTGCCATGACTGGCAGCGGGCTGGAGACGCCGATGTTGTTGTTGTCGAAGCGCTCTTCAAGATTGCCCGCGTCGTCCGCGCGGACGATCACGAAGACATCGCCCGCGTTCATGAAGTCGATCGGGAGCGTGATCCTGCGGCTGAGGGTGTACGACTCGCCGGGCGAGAGGGGCGAGCGGTTCACGGGGCCGAAGAAGACACGCGTATCCCCGCCGAAGCTGTTGTTGTCGGAGAGGTAGATCGCGTCGGACCAGCTCCCGAGCGCCGGCTCGGTGCCGGTGTTGGTCACGGTGTACTGGATGTTGATCTCGTCGCCCGCGGTGGCGGCGCCGGGGATCACGACGGAGGCCACCTCGAGGTCGGGCAGCGGCGGGTCCATCACGCTGATCGGGCCCGATGCGAAGACGTTGTTGCCCTCGCCCGCGCCTTCGCCGACGGTGTCGGTCTGGTCGGTGACGATGAAGATGTAGTAGGTACCACTGACGAGCGGCCAGTCGCGGCTGCGCAGGGTGTCGTAGGTCGCGCCGACCGCGAGGTTGGCCGAGCGAGAGGTGGTCGAGATGAGCTCGTCCACGCCGATGTCGAGGGTGTCGTCGGTCGAGAGGTAGACACGGTCCACCCAGGAGGCGAGCGCGGGTGCGTCGCCGTCGTTGCGGATGGTCCAGCTGAAGTCGTACGCCTCGCCGATAGTGCCCTGGCTCGGGACCATCGCCTCCGCGAAGACCAGGTCGGCACGGCCGAGGGTGGTCGTGTTGCTCGCGAGCGCGGTGTTGTTCGTCTCGTCGAGCTCGGTGAGGGAGCCGAACGCGTCGAGCACGACCGCCACGCGGTACTCGCCGCCGAGCTCGGGCATGACGACCGTGAAGCTGCGGTTGCGCTGGCCGTTGACGCCGACGCTCGATGTGAAGGCCGATTCGGTAAGGGTGATGTCGTCGTCGTCGCCGATAACGTCGTTCGCGGTCAGGATGATGCGGTCCGTCCACGGGCCCTGCGCGGTGAAGCTGCCCTGGTTGCGGAAGCGGTACGAGACCGTGACCGAGGCGCCGGGGGCGGCACTGGCGGGCGCGGTGAGGCTCGTCACAACGAGGTCCGGCTCGGCGATCGACTCGAACGTGCTGGCGGAAGCGACGGTGTTGTTGTTCTCGCGGTCGAACTCGACGATGTCGTTCTCGACGTCCGTGACGATGAGGATGAAGTAGTCACCCGAGGGGGGCGGCACCTCGCTCATCACGGTCCGCTGGTACGACGCGCCGGCAGCGAGGCTCGAAGGCCCAGCAACTGCAGAGCCCAGGGGGATATCACCGGCGTCGAGCGTCTGGTCGAGCGAGGCGTAAACACGGTCGACCCACATGCCCTCCGCGGGCAGCTCGCCGTTGTTGAAGATCTCGAAATCGATCTGGAGATCGTCGCCCGCGAGGGTGCCGGCTGCGGTGACTGAGAATTCGCCGGGCTCGAGGTCGGGCGAGTCCACGGAGAGCACCTCGAACGCGAAGGCCTCCGAGACGTTGTTCGACGACAGGATCTCGAAGACGTCGTTCTCCGCGTCGACGACGAGGAAGACGAAGTAGTTGCCCGGGAGCACCGAGCCGTCTGTCGGCACGGTGAAGAAGAGCTCGCGGAAGTACGAATCATCGACCGCGAGTGTGGCGGGGCCCTGAACCGAGTTCAGGACCAGGTCATCCGCCGAGAGGGTGTCGTCGACGGAGAGGAAGGCGGTATCGACCCACGGCCCTGAGGCCTCGGAGGTGCCGCCGTTGAAGACGTTGTACTGGAAGCTCGTCTCTTCGCCGAGGGCGGCCACACCGGGATCGAAGATCATATCGATCGCCAGATCGGGGCCGACCGCGTCGAAGACCTCGTTGGAGGTCAGGAAGTTGTTGCCCTCGAAGGGCTCGAGAACGGTGTTGGACGCGTCGGCGATGGCGATGAAGAACTCGACACCGATCGCCTCGAGCGGCACGGTGATCGACTCGGTCTGGGTGTAGCTCTCGCCCGGCGCAAGCGTGCCGGAGAAGGGGAACGAGCCGAGCGCGAAGTCGGCGCCCACGCTGTTGTCGTCCGAGAGCAGGAACTCGTCGACCCAGGAACCGGTCACAGCGGCGGTGCCGACGTTGGTCACGGTCCAGCTGATCTCTACCGGCTGACCGATCACGACCTCCGAGGGCACCTGAACCGATGTCACCTCGAGGTCGGGGTACACGCCGATGAAGACGGGCTCGGAGACGAAGTACGGCGAGTCATCGCCGGGGGGCTCGGGGATGCTGTTGGCATCGTCGAGACGGATCACGAAGTAGTAGATGCCGGGCGCGAGATCGGCGGGCATGTTGAAGCCCTCGGTCTCGGTGTAGGTGCCCCCGACGGGGATGGTGTTATCGAGGCGGTCCTCGACGTACTCCTGATCGAGGTAGACGTCGTCCTCGTTGCCTCCGATCGCGTCGGTCGAGAGGTAGATCTCGTCGTACGTCACGATCGTGTTGTTGTAGGCGTTGGCCTGGCCCGTGTTGGTCACGGTCCAGGTGAGGGTGACGGCATCGCCCGGGTTCACGAGGTTGGGCTGGGTCAGCGAGGTGACTTCGAGCCTGGGGTAGCGGATCTCGATGGTGTCATCGGCGGTGCGGGCGTTGTTGCCTTCGGGGTCGCTGCCGCGCGAGAAGGGGAGCTCGTCAACGTTGTTGTTGATGTCTGCGAAAGCGATGATGTAGCTGGTGCCCGCGATCTGGCCCGGGAGGCGGGCGTTATCGAAGGTGACGGTGTAGCTCTCGCCCGGCGCGAGCTCGTTGGGCCGGGCGGTGTCGCGGACGCGGAAATCGCCCCCGAAGTTGGGATCGGCGCTGATGGCCACGCGGTCGTTCCACGAGCCCGTAGCGGGCGCATCACCCATGTTGGTCACGGTGTACGAGAACGCGGTGGAAGGCACCTCGTAGGTGCCACCCTCTACCGGCCCGCTCACCGCGGTCACGACAAGGTCGGGCCCGCTCTGCGCAACCATGACCTGGGGGCCGACGAAGATGTAAGGCACAGGCGAGGAAGCCGGCCTCGGGATCGAGTTCGCGTCGTCGTGGCGGAGCAGGACGTAGTACGACGCTCCGGGTGTGAGCCCGTTCGGGATGTTCCACCGGCGCGACTCGGTGTACGAGCCGCCGGGAGCGATGTTGTTGTCGAGACGGTCCTCGATGTACTCCTGGTTGATGTAGAAGTCTTCTTCGTCGAGGACGGTGTCGAGCGAGAGGTAGAACTCGTCGTACGTGGTAACGGTGTTGTTGTAAACGTTGCCGACGCCGTTGTTGGTCAGCGTCCAGGTGAAGAGAGCTTCGTTGTTGGGGGCGATGACGCTCGGCACCTGCAGGTCCGTGACCTCGAGCAGGGCGGGATCAACGAAGGTAGGCGTCGCGGAGAAGGTGATGTTGTTCGTCTCGCCCGTCTCGCCCTCGGTGACATTGTTGTTGACGTCGGCCTGCGCACCGATGAAGAGTTCGTTGCCCCGGCGGCCGGGGAATCGCGCGTCGGTCGTGCCGGCGGGGAGGGTGATCGTGTAGGTGCCGCCCGGGGGGACGGCGGGGCCGTTGTACGTCACGGTCCGCATGACCACGGAGCCCGCGAGCATCGCGTCGTTGCTGACGATCACACGGTCTGTCCAGGTACCGGTCGCTTCGACCAGGCCGGCGTTGCGGATAGTCACCACGACGTCTTCCGTCGCGGGCTGGTACGTAGCGCCGGTCGCGGGGCCCGTGACCGAATCGACCACGAGATCCGGGAAGGCGTCCGTCACCGTGATCGTCACCGGCTCAACGTAGTAGTAGCTCGACGTATCGGGGTCACGCGGCACCGTCCGCGCATCATCCAAGTTGATCACGAGGTAGTAGTCGCCGGGCGTGAAGCCCGCGGGCAGCGTGAAGCCTTCGGACTGCGTGTACGTGCCGCCGGGGGCGATGTTGTTGTCGAGCACGTCCTCGACGTACTCCTGATCGAGGTAGATGTCGTCCTCGTTGCCGCCGATCGCGTCGGTCGAGAGGTAGATCTCGTCGTACGTCGTGATCGTGTTGTTGTAGGCGTTGCCGAGGCCGTTGTTGGTCACGGTCCAGGTGACGTTGATGGTGTTGCCGCGGGCCCAGATGTCGGGGCGGGTGACGCTCGTGACCTCGAGCAGGGGACCGGCGATGGCGGTCGTGCCCGGCGCGAACGTGTTGTTGTTCGTTTCGTCGGACTCCGCGACGTTATTGCTGATGTCCGCCTGCACCCGGATGCGCACGTCGCCCGCGAGGCGGCTGGACATACGGATGGAGCCCGCAGCGGGGAGTTCGACGGTGTAGCTCTCACCCGGATCGAGTTCCATCGCCCGCGTCTCGCTGCGGATCGTGAAATCGTCTCCGACCACGTCATCCGCCGAGACGATCACCCGGTCGGTCCAGGAGCCCGTCGCGCGGGCGTTGCCCTGGTTCATAACGGTGTAGCGGATGGGCTCGGTGAGGGGCTGATACGTGCCGCCGGTCGAGGGCACCTCGACGTTGGTCACCACAAGGTCGGGCCCCGTGCCGATGGTGATCGGGCCGAATACGAAGTAGTACGGTACGGGTGAGCTGTCGGGGCGTGGGATGGTGTTGGCGTCATCGTGCCGCAGGACGATGTAGTACTCGCCGGGGACCGTGCTCGCGGGGATGACAGTGTTCTGCGACTGGGTGTAGGTGCCGCCGGGGGCGATGTTGTTGTCCAGCACGTCTTCGACGTACTGCTGGGCGAGGAAGATGTCGTCCTCGTTGCCGCCGATCGCGTCGGTCGAGAGATAGACCTCGTCGTACGTCGTGATCGTGTTGTTGTAGGCGTTGCCCGCGCCGTTGTTGGTCATCGTCCAGGTGAAGAAGGCGTCGTTGCCCGGCGAGTAGGTCGCGGGGCCGACGAAGTCCGTCACCTCGAGGAGCGGCGGAGCGATCTGGAAGATGTCGAGGTCGACGGTGGTGTTGTTGGTCTCGCCCGTGCCACCCTCGTCGACGGCGCCGGCGTCGTCGGTTGTCACTGCGGCCCGGAGATCGCCGCCGACCCGGCCGGGGAGGCGGATGCTGCCCGCTTCGATCGTGACGGTGTAGCTCTCGCCCGGCTGCAGGTCGGGGCCCTCGTAGGTGCGCGTGAGCACGCTGAAATCATCGCCCGCGATGTCGTCGCTCGACAGGCGGAGCCGATCGACCCACGGGCCGCGCGCAACCGTCAGGCCGTCGTTGGTCACGGTCCAGCTGATCGCGCCGGTGGTGAACTGGTAGGTGCCGCCGGTCGCGGGCGCTTCGACGTTCGTCACCACGAGATCGGGGAACGCGGGGATGATGCTGAGCGCGTTGGGCGAGACACCGGTGTTGTCGGTCTCGTCGCTCTCAGCGATCTGGTCGGCGCTGTCGACCTCGACCACGAGGAAACGCTGGCCCGAGACGCCCTGCGGCAGGGTGATCTCGCGGTTGACGGTGTAGCTCTCCCCCGGGAGGAGCACGCCCGGACCGCTGACCGACTCGAGGAAGAGATCACCGCCGGGGACGATGTCGGTGGAGAAGAGCAGGCGATCGGCCCAGGCGCCGATAGCGCTGCCGTCGCCCTCGTTGGTCACGGTCCAGGACACGACGACGTCGGAGTTCTCCGGCGCGCTGGTGGGGATCTGCACATCGGTGATGCGCAGGTCGGGCGTGCCGCCGCCGGTCCCGTTCACGGTGACCGACAGGTTATCGATAGCCCACGATTCGTCGGTAGAGCCCTGCCAGCCGCCCCCTCCGGCGAAGAACTCGATGGTGACCGAGTCCGCGGTGTGCGGGATGGCCATAAAGGCCGGCACAAAGCCGGTATCGAACGAGGAGTCGGCGAAGCCGCCCGCAAATACGTTGGGATGGATCGTGAAGGCACCGGCGGGGGGCACGTAGTCCATCGCGCCCGCGAAGGGAGAGAAGTCCTCGGAGAAGACCTCTTGGCCGTCCACGCGCACTGTGAAAAGGTCGGGGCCGACACCAGACGCGAGTCCGTCCCAGCTGTCGATCACTGCGAGCAGGAACGAGAGCGAGATGCTGTCGTGGGGAGGAAGATCGGTGAGTGTCAGCGTCGTCGCAGGGGCGGGGTTGCCCGTCGACGCATTACGGAGGAAGTTACCAGCGAACTGACTGCTCGCGCTGCCGAGGCCGCTGTAGCTTCCCACCGCCTCGATCCCGCCCGCTCCCGCGAACTCAGCGGGGATGGCGTTCGAAGCATCGAAGTCTTGTTGATAGACAACGGTCTGACCGGTCGCTGTTCCTGCGAAGACGCAAGACGCAACGGTGGCAAGGGCGGCACGGACAAAGCTGCGGGGACTCAGCTGCATGGGATCTCTCTCCGGCGAGCACGCGTAAAGCGTTCGGTTCGAACGGAGAGTCCAGTGCTGGTACCGGCGTCCTGTACGCGCACGAAGGCGTACGGGGCGCTTCGCCCATCGATCACACATGCGCTCCTCTCAGCATCCGGGGTGAGAGGCCACGATGACTTTGGTCACCGCACCGGGCATGTGCAGGCCGATGCGATCTCCGCTCCATTCTTACAGTAGCCCAACCCCCCAACAGGTGCAAAGCACATATCCGGACGAGTAAACACGTTTACCCGATCCGAACGCCCAGGACCCCGCCACGCCAAAGCCGTGCCAGAGCCCCACCAAAGCCACGCCAAAACGGAACAAGCCCGGCCTAAGTCGTGCTTAGTGCCGGGCTTGCATGCGAATGGGCGCGACAGGATTCGAACCTGTGAAGGCGTACGCCAGCAGATTTACAGTCTGCCCCCTTTGGCCACTTGGGTACACGCCCCGATTGGGACGGCCACTGTAGCCCCCCGCCACCCGCAGGACAAGACGCACCGTGCTACGGACGAGCCGGAGGCACAGCGACGCTGAGATCAGTCGAGCCCGAGGTCATCCCGCACGTCATCGGTGATGTCAGCGGCCTCCGGGAACCGGATGACCGGCCGGCGCGACAACTGGCCCAGGAGCTGCTGGGCGTTCGAGCGGTTGAGCTCCTCGTCGGGCGAGCCCGAAGCGAAGACAAACCCGAATCCCAGATCCTCCGCGACGGCCTCAGCGCTGGCGCGGGCCAGCTCGTACGCCTCCGCCAGGTGCCGAGCGGTCATCGCCTCGGATGCCTGGCCGAACTCGGACTGCGCCGCCAGGAGCTCCCCCCGCACCTCGCCGAACTCCTCCGCCATCGCGCCCAGCGCGGGGTCGTCCTGCTCCATGCCGCGAGCGCGGTCCTGGATGTCTTCGAGGCGGTCTTGCAACTCCTGCTGCCGCTGCTGGAAGTCGTCGTTGAGCTCCTCACGCTCGGCGGCGAAGTTGCCCGAGGCGATGAGCTCGTTGACGAGTGTGGGTATCGCGCACACCGCGATTTCGTCGGAGTCGGCAGCGAAATCCGCGCCCGCGATGGGCGAGAAGGGTCGCAGCGCGAGTGCGCACACACCCAGCGCGAGTGCGCCGAGAAGCAGACGGTCGATGCTCTTCATGTTCATGCTCACTCGGTTACTCGGCGGGCTCGAGGTTCAGATCGGCGCGCACGTCCTCGGTGACGTCGGTGCCCTCGGGCTTTGCGAGCACGGTGCGCGTGAACGCCTGCGTGCGCACAACGCTCAGGGGGGACTCCTCCGCGAATTCCTCTTCGGGGTCCCCGCTGGTCAGGACGTACGCGAAGCCCAGCTGCTCGGCGACCGCCGCTGCGGAATCACGCACGGTCGAGAAGGCCTCCTTGAACTGGTCGGCGACGTATATCTCAAGCTCACGAGAGAAGTTGCCCTGGGCGACCTGCGCCTGCTGCTGGAGCGCGTTGAACTCGATCTGGATCGCCTGCATGGCGGCCTGATCGCCCGCGGCCTGCGCCTCGTTGAAGCGGGCCTCGAGCTCGGTGGCCTGCGTCTGCAGTGGCTCGAGGTACTGCGCGTTGAGCTCGGCCTCCTTCGCTTCACGCTCGGGGGCGAATCGGTCGGAATTCATCAGATCGTCAATGAGCGTCACGACATCGACGGTCGCGATCGAGCCCTCGGACTGCTGGGCGTACGCGCCGGCGTGCGCCTGCGGCGCGAGAGCGCCCTGCGTGAGCGCGATGGTGAACGCGGAAGCGAGGCCGGCGACGAGTGTCAGGGCGAGAACGGTACGCATTGGAGCGGGTCCTTACTGGGCGGTGCCCCAACGGTGCGGGGCGGGAGGTCGGGTTCGAATCGCGCAGAATCGGTCGCGGAGAGAACACCCCGCACGGCGCGACCCGGTAGCCTAGCGACCGACACGCCACTCCGATTCCACGATTCCCTACTTCAACCGCCAAGGAGCCCACGCGATGCGTGATCAACGCCTCGAACGCCTCGCGGACGTCCTCGTTCGCTACTCCACGAAGGTCCAGCCGGGCGAGAAGGTCCTCATCGAGGGCGACCTCGTCGGAAGGCCGCTCGCGCACGCGCTCTTCCGGGCCGTCCTCAACGCCGGCGGCCACCCCTTCTGGTACGCCAAAGACGAGGCCCTCGACGACGCGCTGCTCGCTTCTGGCTCCGACGAGCAACTCGCCCACCTCCCCCCTTACTTGATGTCACACATCAACGACTGCGACGTGCGGCTGGCGTATTGGGCCGAGAACAACACCCGCAGCGCCTCGCAGGTCCCCACCGGGCGGGTGGCGACGTTCAGCAAACGACGGGGGCCCTACATGAAGCGGTTCATGGAACGCGAGGGCGAGGGCACCCTGCGGTGGTGCGGCACGCAGTTCCCAACCCAGGCCTCCGCGATGGACGCCGAGATGAGCCTCGAGGCCTACGAGGACTTCGTCTTCAAGGCGGGCCTCCTCGATCACCCCGACCCTGCGGCCTCGTGGCAGGAGATCGCCCGCAGGCAGCAGCTCGTCGCGGACTGGCTCGACTCCAAGAAAGAAGTCCGCTTCCGCAGGCCCGCGTGCGACCGCTTCGGAGAGACGGACCTCACCGTGAACGTCGACGGTGCCAAGTGGATCAACTGCGGCGGCGATGGCAACTTCCCCGACGGCGAGGTTTTCGCGGGCCCGCAAGGTGTCGAGGGCGTCGTTTGCTACACCTTCCCCGCGGTCTACAACGGGCGTGAAGTCGAGGGTGTGCGGCTGAGGTTCGAAGGGGGCCGGGTCGTCGAAGCGAGCGCGAAGAAGAACGAGGACTTCCTCATCGCCATGCTCGACCAGGACGAAGGGGCTCGGAACCTGGGCGAGATCGCCATCGGCACCAACTACGCCATCACCGACTTCACCAAGAACACACTCTTCGACGAGAAGATCGGCGGGACGTTCCACGCCGCCGTCGGCGCCGGCTACCCCGAGAGCGGCAACACCAACGAGTCCGCCCTCCACTGGGACATGGTCTGCGACCTCCGCCCCACTTCGGGGGCTGGGGGCACCATCGAAGCCGACGGGGAGCTCTTCCACAAAGACGGGCTCTTCCTGAACCCCGAATGGCCCAAGCCCGAGTAGCCGACTTCACCCGCCTCCGGAGTGTGGGTACAGCCCCCCCGCCATCCGGCCGATCACACCCGATGCGCGGGGGCAGACCCGCGGATGCCCCCTAAAGTCACCGCAGCGACCGCCGGGCGTACCGTCCTGTCTCGAACACCCCGCCACGCCCAGGCGTACCCAAAGCCGCCCGACACAAGGGCGCACCAGAAGGAGCCTCCCCACATGTGCGGCATCGTTGCGTATCTCGGCGCGAAACCGGCTCGACCCATCCTCATCGAGGGCCTCAAGCGCCTCGAGTACCGCGGGTACGACTCCGCGGGCGTTGCGTTCCTGAGCCAAGAGCACGGCATCCGCGTCGTGAAGTCCGTCGGGCGCGTCGCCAACCTCGAGGACAAGGTCGCCGACCATTCCGGGCCCGCGCTCGACGATCACGTGGGCATCGCGCACACACGCTGGGCGACACACGGCGGCGTCACCGAGCACAACGCCCACCCCCACTCCGACGACAAGGGCAACATTGTCCTCGTCCACAACGGGATCATCGAGAACTACGCCACCCTCAAGAAGGTCCTTGAGGAGCGCGGCCGGAACTTCAGCACCGAGACCGATACCGAGGTACTCGCCACGCTCGTCGCCGAGCTCTACGAGGGCGACCTCGAACAGGCGGTGCAGGCCGCCCTGCGCGAAGTGACGGGTGCGTACGCGATCGTGGTCGCCTGCGCCAACGAGCCGGGTGTGCTCGTCGCGGCACGCAAGGGTTCGCCGCTCATGGTCGGGATCGGCGCCGACGAGTACGTGATCGCCTCCGATCCCTCGGCGATCGTCGCGCACACCACACAAGCCTTCGCACTCGATGACTACAACGTGTGCCGCATCGACGGCGAGGGCTTCCGCACGAGCACGATCGATAACAAGTCCGTCTCGCCCAAGGTGATGGAGCTCGAGCTCGAGCTCGAAGAGACCGAACTGGGCGGGTACACGCACTACATGCAGAAGGAGATCTTCGAGCAGCCGAAGGTCCTGCGGAACTGCCTGCGCGGGCGTGTCGATCACATGGAGGGCCGCATCGTCCTCGGCGGGCTCAACGCCCTCTCGAAGGAGCTCGTGAAGGCCCGCAGGTTCATCCTGACGGCGCAGGGCACCGCCCTCCACGCTGCGATGATCGGCGAGTACCTCCTCGAAGACCTCGCAAAGGTCCCCGCCGAGTGCGAGTATGCCAGCGAGTTCCGCTATCGGAACCCCATCATCGAAGACGGCTCGGTGGTCGTCGCGGTCAGCCAGTCGGGCGAGACAGCAGACACCCTCGCTGCGCTCCACGAAGCCAAGGACCGCGGCGCACTCGCGCTGGGCGTCGTCAACGCGGTCGGCTCGACGATGTCGCGCGAGACCGACGCGGGCGTGTACCTGCGCGTAGGCCCCGAGATCGGCGTCGCTTCGACCAAGGCCTTCATCGGTCAGGTCGCGGTGCTGAGCATGATCGCGATCCACACCGCCCGCCGGCGGTTCATGTCCCCGGAGGACTGCGCCGAACTGCTCCGCGAACTCGACGCCCTGCCCGAGAAGATCGAGACCATCCTCGGGACAGACGATCACGTGCGTCGCGTCGTCGAGCAGCACGTCCACAAAGACAACTGGCTCTTCCTGGGTCGCGGGTACAACTACCCCGTCGCGATGGAAGGCGCACTCAAGCTCAAAGAGATCAGCTACATCCACGCCGAGGGCATGCCCGCCGCCGAGATGAAGCACGGCCCCATCGCGCTTATCAGCGACGGCATGCCCGTTGTCTTCGTCGCCAACCGCGGGCGGCAGTACGACAAGGTGCTCTCCAACATCGAAGAGTGCCGCTCGCGCGGGGGGCATGTCATCGCTGTCGCGACCGAGGGCGACGAGTACATCAAGTCCGTCGCCGACGACGTACTCTACGTGCCCGACTGCGCCGAGCCGCTCAGCCCACTGCTCACAGTCATCCCGCTGCAGCTCATGGCGTACCACGCCGCCGTCCTTCGGGGCCACGACGTCGATAAGCCGCGCAACCTCGCGAAGAGTGTCACCGTCGAATAAGCCCCAGCGACCGACCAGCAGGACGCCCTCCTGCGCTCAATCGCAGGCGAACCAACCGACCAACCCTCGAGGAGCGGAGTCAGTCCGCCTGATCGAGGTCGGCCTGTTCGATCGGCCGAGAGACCCGGTAGGACTCGTCGAACCACTTGCCCAGATCGGCGTACTGACAGCGTTCGGAGCAGAAGGGGAAGTGCTCGCCTGCTTCGGTGATGCGCTCGCCGCACGCCCGGCAGGTCTGTCGCTTGGCTCTTTCGGTGTTGTTGCTCACGCGTCTCGCTCCGAGTCGGTCTCCGCTCGCCACGCCTCGATGCCCGTCCACCCGGGCCATCCCTCTGGACCGCGAACTGTAACACGCCGATCAGACGCGCCCACGTGGAGGATCTCGATCCACACCGCCCCACTCGGGATCGCCTCGGCGATGCGGTCGGGCCACTCCACGCACAGCACGCACCCGCCCGAGATCATCGTGTCCCAGCCGATCGCGTCGAGATCCTCTCCCGCAGCCTCGAACCGGTACGCGTCTACATGCACCAGCACCCGGCCGGCCGACGATTCGTACTCGTTGGCGATGGTGTAGGTGGGGCTGCTGACGGCCGAGGGATCGATGCCCATGCCCATCGCGAGGCCGCGCACGAACCGGGTCTTGCCCGCACCGAGTTCACCACGCAGGGCGATGCAGTCGCCGTCGGCAACACGGGCTCCGATCGCGCGCCCCAGCGCGACCGTGCGACCCTCCGATGCGCTGGTGAGCTGCAGGCTCTTCATCCGTGGTCCCACCCTTCGCCTGTCACATCGATCGCTTCCCCGGCATCGTGCACCACACAGCCCTCACCAAAGACGACGGTGCCGACACGAGTCCAGCCATGGACCTGCTCCGCCTCGGCGCACAGGAGCAGCTCGTAATCCTCGCCGCTTGCGATCGCCTCACGCCAACCGGCCAGCCCCGGGTTCAGCGGGATCCGCTGCGCTTCCAGCTCGAGTCGGACGCCCGACGCCCGCGCGATGCGGCCCGCGTCGAGGCCCAGGCCGTCGGAGAGATCGATGAGCGCGTGCGCACGCGGGCCGAGGTCATCGGCCACGCCCGAGGCAGCGCTCACGCGGGGCTCGAACGTCAGGTGCCGGCCGCTCTCGAACGCCCCGCCAACCGCACCGCTCAGGAAGACCCCGTCGCCGACACGCGCGCCCGAACGCAGGACCGCCCCCCTCTCCGCGTGCGGCCGACCGATGATCGTGACCGACAACACCAATGGCCCATCAGCGCGAGCGATGTCACCGCCCACCAGCGGGCAACCAAACCGGCCGGCCCACTCGTGGCATCGATCAAAGAGCTCGTCGGCGTGCGGGTAACGGTGCGGGAGCGACGCGGTGCAGAGGGTATACAAGGGGGTGCCCGCCATGGCCGCGATATCCGAGACGTTCCGCGCGATCGCTTTGCGTGCGATCAGATCCGTCGGCGTGTTATCGGCATCGAAGTGCCGCCCCCCGATGAGCTGATCCGCCGCGACGAGCATCTCCTCAGGCCCGATGCGCACCACCGCCGCGTCGTCGCCCGGCCCGACCAGCACCCCCGCCTCCTCCGAGAGCCCCGCCGACCTGCGGTAGATGTGTTCGAGCAGTCTGCTCTCGTTCATGGGTATCTCGTGACCGAAGTGCGAGCCAGACGGTACGCTTCCCGGATGCCCGCGGACGAACCGCATCACGACGCTCTCGCCGACGACATCGGCACCGTGCTCGCGCACGTGGGCGACGCCACGCCCCCGCCGGGATTCCTCCAATTCTGGGGCAAATGGTCCAAGCGCATGGAGGCGATCGAACCGCGCTTCTACGAGCCCGACCCCGACGAGGCGGCCGGCTGCGGCGCAGGCGGGGTGACGCACCTGTTCCGATCGCTCGACGGGGTCCGCGTCGGTTGCAGGATCACGGCCCCCGAGGACCGGTCGCCGACGGGGGTCGTGGTGACGCTGCACGGCTACGCGGTCGACCCCGACGACGAACTCCGCGTGGGCAGAGGCCTCACCGAACGCGGGCTCGCGGTCATCGATCTCCGCGTCCGCGGGTACCCGGGCTCCCAGCTCGACACGGGCAACCTCACCCAGCCCGAGGGCTACATCACCCGCGGGCTGGGTGATCCGGACACCTGGAGCATCCAGCAGGCGACGAGCGACGTGGTCAACTGCCTCCGGGCCGCGCGGGCCATGTTCGGCCCCAAAGCTCCGTGCTCGCTCTTCGGCTCCTCGCTCGGCGGCGGACTCGCGGTCCTCGCGGCCTCGGTTGGGCGCGACTTTGTGCCCCTCGAACGACTCGCTGTAGGTCTCCCGACCTTCGGAGACTGGCCTTGGCGCGAGCGCACCGGCGCGTTCGGCGGGTCGGGCGGAGAGGCACTGCGTGTCTTGTGCGAGTTCCCCGATCGCGCCGAAGACATCCGCACCTGCCTGCGGCTCTTCGATGCGGTCGTCCACGCCCGCAGGGTCGCGGTGCCCGTCCTCTGCAAGCTCGCCCTGCACGACGATGTCGTGCCCGCCCGATCGGCGGCGAGCGTCTACAACGCGCTCGGTACCGGGCCGGGCGAGAAATTCCGGTTCATCGTCGAAGCGGGGCACGCCCCCACCGAGGCGATGACTATGCAGGACCTGCGCAGGCACGCTCTCTTCGAGAAACTCGCCGACGCCTTCCTCGATCCAAGCGAAGATCTCACCCCCCTCATGGGCCGGCTCGGAAACCTGCTTGATCCCCAGCAGGGCTAGCGCTCGAGCACAAGGTTGTCGCGGTGCACCGCTTCGTCGTGCACGCGCCGCCCCAAGACACCCGCGAGTTCGGACGAGTCGAGGCCCATCACACGCTCGAGCTCGTGCGCCGCGAGGTTGGTGAGGCCCCGACCGATCGGCTCCCTGTTCGGGCCGACGATCGCAACAACATCGCCCGGCGAAAAACCGCCTTCGAGCGCGGTGATGCCCTTGGGCAGGAGCGACGCCCCACGCTCGCGGAGCGCACGCCCCGCACCCGCGTCCACGACAATCGTCCCCGCGGGGGTGGCGGCCAGCGCGATCCACGCGCCACGGCTCGCTACCCGTTCGGCGGGCCGGACGAGCGTGCCGACGGCATCGCCCCGCGCGATCGCGCCGATGCCCTCCGCCGGCCGGCCCGGACCGATGACCGTGGGGATACCAGCGCTGGCAGCGGCTTGCGCCGCGTCGAGCTTGGTGCCCATACCCCCACGCCCCTGGCCCGTCCGCTCGCTGCGCACGTGCGCACGCAGTGACGCGACCCCGTCGGCCTGCGCAACCACGCAGCCGTCCCCGGACGTCACGCCCGGTGCGCTCGTGAGGAGGACGAGCGCCTGCGCATGAGCGGCGTGCGCGAGCTTCGCCGCCAGCACGTCGTTGTCGCCCAGCGCGATCTCTTCGGTCGCCACCGCGTCGTTCTCATTCACGATGGGCACCAAACCGTGCGCGAACAGCGCCGTGAGGCAGTTCCTCACGTTCAGGAACCGCTCGCGGGAATCGAAGTCCGACCGACTCACCAAGACCTGGGCCGTGCGCACACCCGCAGCAGACATCGCCTCGTCCCAAGCGGCGACGAGCGGTGGCTGACCCGCAGCAGCGGCGGCCTGCAAGCCGCCCAAGTCCTGAGGCCGCTCGCGCAGTCCAAGAACGCCCAAGCCGGCGCCGATCGCGCCGCTGCTCACAACGACCACCCGCCGGCCCGACCGCACAAGCGCCGCAAGCTCCGTAGCCACCTCACGCACGTACCTGCGGTCGATCTCATCACCGCCGCCCGTGAGCACCGCGGTGCCCAGCTTGAACACAATGACCTCAGCAATAGCCACCGCTGCCCGCGATGCATTCATGGCGACGGCTTCTCCATCAGTTCGCGGAGCATCTGCGCGTGGGCTCGGGCCGGGCCTTGGTGCGCACGCACCACGCGTTCGGCCGACCGCCCCCGCTCACTCCGCAGCGAACCATCGGCCAACAACGCAGCGAGGCGTGCTGCGAGCTCGCATGCCTCAACCACCTCGAGCGCCCCACCCTCGCGCAGCGCGGAGACGGCGCTCTCGAAATCACTGTGGGCGGGCCCGATCAGGAGCGGCTTGCCCAGTGCTGCGGGCTCCATCGGGTCCGAGCCGTGCAGCGCGCCGAACGAGCGCCCCACGACGACCACATCCGCCAACGCGTACGCCTTGCGCAGCTCGCCCATGGTGTCGAGCAGGAACAGGCCAGACCCGTGAGCCCCGGGACCACCGGCCGACCGGCGGGCGCACCCGGGCAGCGCTTCGGCGGCCTGGTCGAACCACTCGGGGCGGCGCGGTGCGCACAGCAGTTGCGCACCTTCGGGAAGGGCGTCCCGAAGCAACTCGTGCTCACCCGGCGCGGTGCTACCCGCCACAACAAGAGGACGAGCGCGGTCGATGCCCAGCTCCCGTGCGAGATCGTCCGCACCCTCGACCGTTTCACCAACCGCAACGCCGTCCCACTTCATTGATCCCGCAACAACGCAGCGCGAGGGCGAGACGCCCATCTCGACGAACCGATCGCGGTAGGCATCGTCTTGAACCGCTGCGAAGGCGAGCTGAGCGAAGTAGCGCCCCATGAAGCCCCTCAGCCGGCGATACCCCTTGAACGACCGGGCGCTGAGGCGACCGTTGACCACGCACACGGGCACATCGCCCGCTGCGCATATGCGCATGAAGTTGGGCCAGAGTTCGAGCTCGACGAGCGCGACGGCGTCCGGGCGCACCGCGCGGAGGAAACGCCGCACCGCCCAAGAAGCGTCAAGCGGGAATCGGACGACGTGGTGCGTGGCACCGTACAGCTCTCGCGCCCGCGCGGTGCCGGTGTCTGTCGTCGAGGCGATGACCACCTGCGTCCGAGGCGCAGCACGAGCGAGTTCGGCTACCAGCGGACGCGTGAGGTTCACCTCGCCCACCGAGACGGCGTGCAGCAACAGCCGGCGATCGAATTCCGGGCCCATCTCGGGGAGGGGCGACGTTTTTCCGAAACGCTCGCCCCAGCCGCCCCGGGCTTTGCGCATCCACCACGGCGCGGTGCAGATCGCGACGGCGAGGTAGACGAGGTCAAGGAGTGGCGCAAGCACGGTAAAGCGTTTCACTACGCCCCCGCGCACGGTGCGGGGCGGAAAGGGCTGGGATCCGTCCGGGCTCCCCGCAGACGAAATGGGCGCGCTCGGATTCGAACCGAGGACCACTCGCGTGTAAAGCGAACGCTCTAGCCACTGAGCTACGCACCCCTGTTGTGCCCCAGTCTATCACCCAAAGCCAGCAGAAACCCGCACACCGGCGTACCCTATCGACCCGCCCGTGTGCAAGACGCCGGGCCCTTCAATACCACCCCCAGACGCACGCGGCCACACCGCGGCAGGAGCCTCGCCATGTCGAGCTACGTCAACGATGTCCTCGCGCAGGTCAAGGATCGCAACCCGGGCGAGAACGAGTTCCTCCAGGCTGTAGAAGAAGTCCTCGAGTCGCTCAGCCCGGTCTTCGACAAGCACCCCGAGTACCAGAAGCACGGGATCCTCGAACGCATCGTCGAGCCCGAGCGCATGATCGTCTTCCGTGTGCCCTGGATCGACGACGCCGGCAAAGCGCAGGTCAACCGTGGCTTCCGCGTGCAGTTCAACTCGGCGCTCGGGCCCTACAAGGGCGGGCTCCGCTTCCACCCGTCGGTGAACCAGTCGATCCTGAAGTTCCTCGGCTTCGAGCAAATCTTCAAGAACGCGCTCACCGGCCAGCCGATCGGTGGCGGCAAGGGCGGCGCTGACTTCGACCCCAAGGGCAAGAGCGACAACGAAGTGATGCGATTCTGCCAGAGCTTCATGTCCGAGCTCTTCCGGCACATCACCGCCGACACCGACGTTCCCGCGGGCGATATCGGCGTGGGCGGCCGCGAGGTCGGCTACATGTTCGGCCAGTACAAGCGCCTCGCCAACGTCTGGACGGGCATCCTCACCGGCAAGGCCGTCGGCTCGGGCGGATCGCTCATCCGGACCGAAGCCACGGGCTACGGCGTCGTCTACTTCTCCGCAGAGATGCTCCAGGCCAACGGGCAGACCTTCGAAGGCAAGCGCTGCCTCATCTCCGGCTCGGGCAACGTCGCGCAGTACACCTGCGAAAAGCTGCTCGATCTGGGCGCGGTGCCCCTCTCTTTCTCCGATTCGGGCGGCTCGGTCTTCGATCCCGACGGCATCACGCGCGAGAAGCTCGAGTTCGTCAAGGAGCTCAAGAACGAGCGTCGCGGGCGGATCTCCGAGTACGCCGACAAGTACTCCTCCGCGACCTACACCGCCGACGAACGCGGCGCCGACCAGCGCTCGGTCTGGAAGCACGAAGCCGACTGCGCCTTCCCCTGCGCTACGCAGAACGAGGTCAACGAGCACGACGCGAAGAACCTCGTCGAGGGCGGCGTGAAACTCATCGGCGAGGGTGCCAACATGCCCACCACCCCCGAGGGCGTCGAGGTCATACACAACGCCAAAGTGCTCTACGGCCCCGCCAAGGCCGCCAACGCCGGCGGGGTGGCCACCTCGGCACTCGAGATGGCGCAGAACTCACAGCGCGTCTACTGGAGCCGCGAAGAGGTCGACGGCCGACTCAAGGGCATCATGGAAGACATCCACAAGTCCGCCCGCCACGCCGCGGGCACCTACGCCGGCGACCCCAACCGCTACGACGCGGGCGCGAACATCGCGGGCTTCGTTCAGGTCGCCGACGCCATGGTTGCCCAGGGCGTCTGCTGATATCAACGCACAGGCAACTCGCGCATACAGGCCGGCGTCTACGCCGGCCTTTTTACTGCGCGCCCGCTCCCGAATCGCGCACACGCTTCGCTTCGGCGAGGCGCTCTTGCAATATCTTCTCGTAGCCGTAGGGCTTCGGCTCGTAATACGCCCGGCCCTTCTCGATGAGCCGCTGAGCCGTGACGGGAGCGAAGCTCGTCGGTGTGCCGGCGGTATGGGCGTACCTGTACCCCTTGCCCTCTTCGGGCGAGCCGACGCTCGCGGCCTTCGTGCCATCGCGCAGCGCGTTGGGCACCCGAGCGGTCCTTCCCTCGCGGACATCCTTCATGGCGGCGTCGATGGCCGCGTAACTCGCGTTGCTCTTGGAGGCGAGCGCGAGGTAGATCGCGCACTGGCTCAGCGTGATGCGACACTCGGGCATGCCCAAACGCTCGCACAGCTCCCAGCAGCTCGCGGCGACGGAGATCGCGCGCGGGTCGGCGTTGCCGATGTCCTCCGAAGCAAGAATGGCGAGCCTGCGCGCGATAAATCGCGGGTCCTCGCCAGCTTCGAGCATGACCGCGAGCCAGTACACCGCCGCGTCGGGGTCGCTGCCGCGCACCGACTTGATGAGCGCCGAGGCGTGGTCGTAGTGCTGATCTCCGTCGCGGTCGTAGACGATCGCTTTGCGCTGGATCGATTGCTCGGCGTCGGCGCCGGTGATGCACGCACCGGGCACGTCGGGCGTCGAGAGCACCGCGAGTTCGAGCGCGTTGAGTGCACGGCGGGCGTCGCCCTCGGCCATCCGCGCCCAGTGCGCGAAGGCAGCGTCGTCGATCTGCACAGCACGCTCACCGAACCCACGCTCTGTGTCCGAAGCCGCCCGCCGCAGCACACGCTCCACGTCGGCAGACCCGAGGGGTTCGAGGCGGAAGAGCGTCGACCGGCTCACCAACGCACTGTTGACGGCGAAGAGCGGATTCTCCGTGGTGATGCCAACCAGGATCACCACCCCCTGCTCGACGTCTTCGAGGAGCACGTCTTGCTGGCTCTTCGAGAACCGGTGGATCTCGTCGAGGATGAGCACCGTTCGCCCGCCCGTGTCCTCGAGCCTGCGGGCGGCGGCCTCGACGATCTCTCGCACACGCTTCACGCCTACCGACGCAGCGTTCTCGCGCACGCTCTGGAAACCGGCCTCGGCTGCGATCAAGCCCGCGAGCGTGGTCTTACCTGTGCCGGGCGGACCGTGCAGGATGATGGAAGTCATCCTGCCGGCGGCGATCATCCGCCGAAGCATGGTGGGCGGCGCATCGGGCGTGTCTTGATCACCGACGATGTGGGCCTGCCCCGCGAATTCTGCGAGGCGGAGGGGCCGCATGCGCACCGCGAGCGGCTGCGCGGTCGCCCGCCTCGCCGCCCGCTCGCCTGACCAGAGATCGCTCATACTCGGAGCCTAGCCCAAGTCATCCCCCCAGACTCCGCTGCCCGATCACGCGCCTGCTCTATCATCGCCAGACCCGCTCGCGCAATCGCCCCCCACTAGGACCCCTGCCCGTGACCAACGCACCACGCGTCGCTCTTGAGACCACGCTGCTCCTCCACGGCGTCCCCGTGGAGGCGGCGCCCGACCTCGACCGCGAGCTCCGGGCGATCTGCACTTCGCAGGGGGCCGAGCCGGCACTCGTCGGCGTGATCGCGGGCGAACCGACTGTGGGCATCACAGAAAGCCAACTCGCTGAGCTGCTCCGCGAAGGGGCGGACATCCCCAAGGCCAACACCGCGAATCTCGGGCTCTACCTCCAACGCGGCCAACACGCGGCCTCGACCGTGAGCACCACTATGGAACTCGCTGCAGATGCTGGGGTGCGCGTCTTTGCCACCGGTGGCATCGGCGGTGTGCACAAGGGGTACGGCTCGGCCTTCGACATCAGCGCCGATCTCGCAGCCTTTACGCGGTTCCCCGTCGCGGTCGTGACCTCGGGCGTGAAATCGCTGCTCGACGTCGCAGCGACCCGCGAGGCGCTCGAGACGCTGGGCGTGCCCGTGGTGGGTTGGAGGACCGACGAGTTTCCCGCCTTTTACCAGCGCGAGTCGGGCAGCGGGGTCGACGCGCGTTTCGACGACGCCAACGAACTCGCACGATTTCTCTCGTTCGAGCTCGAACGCACGGGCAGGGGCGTCGTCGTCTGCAACCCGATTCCCGAGGCCGACGAGCTGGACCCCGCGCAGTTCGCCGGTTGGCTGCGAGAAGCAGAGCGAGAGGCGTCCACAGCCGGCGTGAAGGGCCGCGACGTCACCCCTTTCCTGCTCGGCCGTCTCCACGCACTCTCGGACGGCGCAACCCTGCGCGCCAACCTCGCGCTCGTGCGCGAGAACGCCCGAGTTGCTGCGACCCTCGCCTCCGAGATGGCCCGGCTATGACCGGCGAAGCGGCACTGCAGCGCCTCGCCGATGCCCTTGGGCGGAGCAAGCATCTGGTCGTGCTCACCGGCGCCGGGATCAGCGCCGAGTCGGGCATCCCCACCTTCCGCGACGCCCTGACCGGCAGATGGGCGCACCACGACCCGATGCGGCTCGCATCACCAGAGGGCTTCCGCGCCGATCCCGAACTCGTGACAGCCTGGTACGACATGCGCGTGGGTGAGGTCGTCGCGCGTGAGCCGAACGCCGGCCACCGCGCCCTCGCAGAGATCGAGGCGGACTTCGGCGAATCAGGTCGGCGGTTCGATCTGCTCACGCAGAACGTCGACGGCTTCCATCAACGCGCGGGTTCGAAGCGGGTGGTCGAGCTTCACGGCTCTCTCCGAACATGGAAGTGCACGCGCTGCACTGCAACCCTGCAGCACCCAGGCACACCCTTCGCACAACACCCGCCGCGGTGTGACGCGTGCGCGGAGGGCCTGCTGCGACCCGGCGTGGTGTGGTTCGGCGAGCACCTGCCCGCAGCAGCACTTGAGCATGCATCGGCTGCGCTGGAATCCTGCGATACCTTCCTCGCTATCGGCACCAGCGCGGTCGTCTACCCGGCTGCGGGCTTCGGGGAGACCGTGCACGCGGGCGGCGGGACGGTCTGCGAGATCAACATCGACGACACCCCGCTCTCGGACCTGGTAGATATCAGCGTGCGCGCACCCGCAGCGGCCGTGCTGCCGCGGGTGTGCGAGATGCTGAGTGATGGACGATCGGCGAACTGAATCAGGGCTCGTCGATCATGGGCGGGGCGTCGATCGAGCACTCGGTGATCCCGTCGAGGATCACGCTCGCCCGGAGATCTGCCGTCGCAAGCCCGATGCCGCCCTGCGTGTTCACGAACTGCTGAAGGGCGGTCTGCACGCGCCCCGTGCCGAGGATCGCCGTGCGGCAGAACTCGGGGGAGAGGGTCGGACGCGAGAACTCGGTCGCGAAGATGTCCTGCAGAAGCCCGGAGTTGAGCGCCTGCTGGGTGTACGCGAGATCCGCGAACGACGCGTTGATCGTGACGTTATCGAAGGGCAGCGTCGTATCGCGTGCCATAACAGCGAATTCCGGCGCCGACGCGAAGGTGTCGTCCGAGCCCGACGATAGGCCGAGGCCCTCGCTCTGCCGGCGGTTCTCGTCGATGCGGTAGAGGATCGGGTCGGCGTTCTCGCCGAAGAACCCCTCGGCGTTCGTCGCGTCGGGCGAGAGCGAGAGGAACACACCCTCGGGCCCGCCCTCCGAGAAGTCGTTGGCCACGGTCGCGTCGAGGATGAGCGCACCGCCGCTGTACTGCGCACCATGCACCTCGATGGACTGATCGTTATAGAAGCCGTCCTCGAAGCCTTCGAAGGTGCCGCTGATGGTGACGGGTGAATAGCCGAAATCGCCCGAAGCGCCCCACATGGTGTTGAGGACGAGGCTCGAACGCGGATCGAATTCGATCACCGCGAGATCGGCGTAGGAATCGTCCGCGCTGAAGCCATCGAAGTAGCCGCCCGACGGGAATCCGCGCCCGGGTATCTCGGGCGACTGGAAGCCGTACTGGCCCACGACGAAGACCGACCCGCGCTCCTCTGCGCTGGCGACCGCGTCGCCGCGATCGAGCCCGAAGAACCACGTCCGCTCGACGCGCGGCCGGGGATCGAACTCGCCCCGGGCCACATCGGAACCGAAATCGAAACCCTGATAGTCGATCTCGAGCAGGCGGCCGTCGAGCGCCATCGCGTAATCCACGCTCTCAAAGGAGGTGAGCCCGGTCACGAGCGGCACGCCGAAGTCGGTCAACCCCTGGTTGACGCCGAGCTCCTCGGGCAGCGCGTCCGAGAGGCTGCCCAGGTACGCCCAGCCTGCGCCGGGATCGAAGAGGTCGAGCTGGTAGAAGTCGTTCTGGGCGGTGAAGAACCCGCCCGAACCGCGATCGCCGAAGTAGGCACCGCTGACAACGACCCGCGAGAAGGACGCGGGGAACCCGCCGCCGGAACCGTCGGAGGGCCTGCCATCAGTGATCCCGGTGGTAAAACCGCCAACGTTCGCGAAGCCCGAGAAGAGCTGGAGCTCCGGGAACGGGAAGTCGAGGTCGGTGCCCGCGAGGAATCGGTGCTGGCTGAAGTCCGCGAAGGACCCGCCCGAACCGCCGCGGAACTCTTCTCCGCCTGTGAACTCGCCGAACTCGAAACCGACGCGGTTCACCTCGAGATCCCCCGCGTTGAAGCCCTGCGCCGCGTGGGCGAGGGGCAAAGAGGAGCGGAGCTCGAAGGCGGCCCGGCCGATGCCGCCCACGGTGTCGGCGTGCGCGAGCAGCGCGTTCGGGATGTCGCTGTAGGCGAGCGAGGCGGTGGCCGCCGATGGGTCGACCGAAGTTTCGAGGAACTCGAGGCGGAAGATCTGCGTCAGCGCGGTCTCGCCCGTGACGGCCTGCGCGCTGAACGCCAGAGCAGCGAGATCGCTGTCGATCGTGAAGTCGTCGAAGGCGCCGTCATCGGGCTCGGCGAGCATCGGCCCGCCTGCCAGCGCACCGCTGTTGACGCCCGCAAGCCCGAACACATCGAGCGCGCTCGAGCCCGAATCGAAGAGCGCGAGCAGCGCGATCCGACCGTCGGTGGTGGTCTGCGAGGGGTCGAGGACAACGGTGACCTCCCGATCACCGAAGCCGCCGCGTTCCGGGATGAACGTGAAGACCGAAGCCGACACGACGAGGAGGCCGTTCTCCATCGCGGCCCCGTGCACGCGGAGAGAAGGATCGTCGAGCAGATAGGCGCTGAGCCCCTCGTCGATCATCGTGTCCGGGCCCTCGTTCACGCCGAGCGAGGCGAACGAGAAGTAGTTGCTCGCGGGGTCGAATCCGAGCACGCCCATACCGCTCGAACTGCCCCCCTCGAACTCGCCGCCCGAATCACCAAAGCCGTCGGAGCTCATCGATTCGGAGACCAGGAAGATCGAGCCGAGCGCGTTCGCGCCGTCGAGCGCGGTGAAGCGCGCCGGTGCGTTGAAGCTCAGAACGGTGCTGTAGGTGCTCTCGTTGACGTCGAGCTCAACGACCTGCGTCGTGTAGCTCTCGAAGCCGTAGAAGTAGCCGCGGGTGCCGAAGAACTCGTTGTCTTCTACACGCAGGGAGTAGAGCGCATCCCCGAGCGTGGCAAGGCCGCGCAGCGGTGACTCGCCGAAGGTCGGAAAATCTTCGAAGCCGCCGTTGAAGTCGGCGATGAGCTCCCAGCCCTCGCTCAGGGTCTCCGTCGAGCCGTCGCTGAACCGGCGAAGTGTCAGCGCGTAGAGCTCGTTGGTCGCCTGCGCAAATGAGCCGGATCCGCGCGGGCCATCGACGCGCCCGCCCTCGAGGAGGTAGACGGTGACATCGCCGTTCTCGAGCTCGCGGGCAGCCAGGCCGCCCGTGTTGCTCGAACCGACCTCGGGTAGCTCAGCGAGGAATTCCGTCTCATTGCTCAGCACGGGGCGCAAGCGCAGCTCGCCCGCCAACTCCGAAGACGGCCGCTCTGCACCAAACACACCCTCAACGGGCACCTGGAAGGGGACCGGGGGCGCGGGAGGCGCTGGTGGCGGCGGTGGTGGCGGTGGTGGTGGTGGTGGTGGCGGCGGCGGAGGGGGTGGTGGCGGAGCCGGGGGCGCCGGCGGATCGGGCGGCAGCGGGTTGCCGATGGGCGTGCCGTCATCGATCAATCGGTCCCCGCCCGCGAGCGCGAAGAGCAGCTCGCCCTCGATCGGGCGCGGGATGCCGTCCAGCCTCGAGAATTCGACGAGCGTCTTGCCCGGCGAACGGTTGATCACCTTGATCTCTTCGTCGGTGTCCGCGCCGTTGCCGCGGGCGTAGAGAAGCGTCTGGTAGTAGGCGTTCTCTGCGGGGTCTTTGTGCTCGTCCGACGTCTGTGCCTGCTCGGTGATCGTGGCCTTGGTCTTATTGGTGTCGGTGTAGGTGAAGGTGTAGATGCCCGTGTTCTCGGGCAGGCCGAAGGATCGCGTCTCGCGTCCGGTGACTTCCACAACGCCGTCGGTCCCCAGCACCGCGAGCACCGCGCCGGCCGAGCGGACGGTGAGCTCGTTGTCGAACTCCTCCTTGACGACATTGAATTGCAGCCGCCCGCTCTCGAGCTCGATCTCGGTCTGGTCGGTCTGCGCCTCACGGATCGCGTCGTTGAGCTTGATCCTGCCGATGCGATCGAGCGTGATCACCTGGCCCGCGCCGATCTTCACACGCACGAACGACTCAGGCCCCGTGCGGAACTCGGAACCCGCGGGGTACATCGCACCCACGACCACCTTCGCCCACTTGTCGTCGGCGCTGCGACGAGCTTGCACACGCCCCTGCACCTGCACGATCGTCGCCACGTTCTGCGCGAGCGTCTCGGCGTCGACCGCCTGATCGGTACCTGCCGCCGCCTCGAGTGCCGCGGCGGGTGTCTGCGGCTGCTGAGCCGGCGCCGCTTCCTGCGCGAACACGGGCGAGGCCACGCCGAGCGTCCACGCGGTAAGCAATACGGGTGTACGAAGATCTCGGGGCATGCGCCCTCCGCGACATCTATTGCGTCGCCGCGCTAGGGAGAGCCCCTCCCCACTCACGCGACGATCGGATCTATCCCAAGAGCATACAACACTTTAGGGAATCTCCAAAGAACCCCATACAAACAGCACCCGCACGACGCCGGAATGGGCGATCGGTGCGGGTGCGGGGCGAAAGAGGCACGAATCTGTTAAGCGGTTGTCCGTACGAGCGTTGCAACTCAGTTGGTTATGAGACCTGCTCCGCGGGCTCCTCGGCGGCAGGCGCCGGCTCGCCCTGCGTGGGAGCGGGAGCGGCCTCCTCGATCTCTCGCAGCTCGATCACCTCTTCCATGCGCATGAAGTCCTCGGCCTTCGAGACGACACCCACGAAGTCGAGCCCGTCGAGCACCATCTGCTCCGAGCCCTGCGGCATGATCCCGCGGTACACGAGCTCGCGGTAGGCGTACCGCGGCGAAGCATTGGTGAGCTGCATCATCACGCCGCCCTCGATCCCGAGCGCGTTCACGAGGAGCGTCGAGAGCGTGCCTCGCTGCATCGCAACGTTCTGATCGCCCTCCCCCACACCGGCTGGCAGCCACCCGCGTTCGCGGAGGAAGGCCACGCGGTTCTCGTACGAGCCCGTGTCATCGGTGCCCCACACGAGGAGGATGACGCCGTGCATGCCCTCGTCGTTGGTGATCGCGGACCGGCCGGGCATCTCGTGCCAGAAGTCGAGCTGCGCGGTCACATCGTTAGGGTCGTAGGAAGTCGCCTGCGGCTCGACGACGACCGTGCGCGCGCACCCGGCCGCCAGCATGGCGGGGAGTGCGAGGGCGAGTGCTGTGCGAAGTGCGTGCTTCATCTCGTGTGCTCCGGTCGATCGCTTAGAAGGAGAGTGTGGCGCCAAGGAAGAGGAAGTGGCGGGTATCCGTCTCGGTCTGGAGTGTGTCGGAAGGGAAGAAGACGCCGTAGCGGGCGACGACCGAGAGATCGCTCGTCACGCGCCAGTTCATGAAGAAGTCGGCCTCGACGCCGAGGAACATGTCGTCGTCGGTTGGCTCTTCGATGGGCGCGTCGCTGTCGAGCTTGTTGTGCACGAGCAGGTCAACGCCGAGCTGCATCGCTTCGAGGCCGTCGACCTCGCGGAAGGGGTAGCCGGCGTACCCGCCCCGGATGACAAGGATGTTCGAGAGCGCCGGAGCGAACGCGAGGCCAGTGTTGACGAAGCCCAGCGAGTTGAAGGCGTTGTCGTCGGTGCCGGTGAGGTTGCCGCCGACCGTGTCGGTCGCCACGAGCCGGTCGTCATCGCCCGAAGCCATGAGCACCTCGAGCTCCCAGCGCGACAGCCAGTCGTCGCCCGGCACGTACTGGAGCTGCCCGCGGAAGGCCCATGCCTCGATGTCTTCTTCGGTCTGCGCGCCGCGGAGCGGGTCGGAGGTGCTCTCGCCCGTCTGGAAGACGAACTCGCCGACGTACCGCGTCTTGGTGCCGATCGAGCCGGTCGAACCGATGCCGAGGTAGGTGGATTCGTAGTCGAACTCGACGGGCTCGGGGACGATCGTCGCGCGGGGACGATCGCCGCCGTTGTTGTCGCCCATGTAAAGCGCGTAGGCGTAGACCTCGTGCGAGCTCGGGAAGGTGTACCGCAGCATGGCGCCGAAGAAGGAACGCTCGGTCTGCTCGTTGAAGTCGTCGCGGCTGGCGTCGAAGTCCGTCACGCCCTCGTCGCCGGGCGTGATGCCGATGAGCCCATCGATGCCCAGCGTACCGCCGTTCTCACCAAGCCCGAACTCGACATTGGGCCGCACCGCGTACAATTGCTCGGAGAGCGCGAGGCCCGCGCCCCAGTCGACAAACTGCCGGCCAGCGCGGAGCGTGAAATTGCCGTTGATGCGCCTGCCGGAATCCGCAGCGATGGCGTTGGCGAGATTGAACTCGTACCACCAGCGGTCGACGATCGGCTCGTCCCACGAGTCGCCCTCGCCGTCGAAGCTGTCGCCCTCGGAGAAGGCGCGGTACCGGCCGCGAGCGCGGGTGAAGACCGTGTGCGCACCATCGAAGACCGCGCGGCCGTACAGCGTCACCTCGGGCTGGAACAGACGGCGTGAGTTGTCCGACGAGTCATCGAGCCACACACCCGTCAGGCTCGCAAACCCGCCGACATCGATCACCGAACGCTCGGTCAGACCCAAGGTGGGGTCCACGCGGAGGCGGTAGTCCGTGTCTGCCTGCCGAACAGCGCGCTCGATGCGGCGCTCTTCGCTCTGCCCGAACGCGGGCGAAGCGACGCCCAATGCAACACCGGCTGCGAGAATCACAAGCGGTGCGGTACGTCGTGTGGTCTGCGATCCGTCCATCGATCGAACTCCCCAATTCTGCACGCCGCAGCGAACCAAACTCCAAGGGGTTCTGGCAGCGAGCATGCATGACAACCCGATCGCCGCGGTATGTCAACTCGCAGCGAACGGGCCTTGGAAGCTCTATCGGGCCGATAGGCGGAATTCCGCACCCTTTTCTCGGACGCTTACGCCTCTACCGGGGTGCCGGGCACGGGCCGGACATAGAGCTCGTGCCCCTCCACCCCGATCTCGACGGCGTCTCCGTCTGCGATCTCGCCCGCGATAATCGCACGCCCGACGCGCGTCTCGATCTCCCGCTGCAGGTAGCGTTTCACGGGCCTGGCGCCGTACACGGGGTCGTACGCCGCATCAGCGATGAAGTCGCGCGCCTCGTCGGTGAGCCGCAGGCGGATCCCCCGCGGGTCGAGCCGGCGCTGCACGAGGCCGAGCTGGATGTCCAGGATCCGGCGGATCTGCTCCCTTGCGAGGGGTGTGAAGAGCACCACATCATCAACCCGGTTGAGGAACTCGGGGCGGAAGTGGCTGCGCAGATCGCGCATGACCGCGGAGCGGGCGTCGGTCGTGATCTGGCCGCTCTCCGTCACACCCTCGAGCAGGTGCTGAGAGCCGATGTTGCTCGTCATGATGATCACGGTGTTCTTGAAGTCCACCGTCCGGCCTTGGCTATCGGTCACTCGGCCGTCGTCGAGGATCTGCAGCAACACATTGAACACGTCGGGGTGCGCCTTCTCGATCTCGTCGAAGAGAAGCACCGCGTACGGCCGCCTGCGCACCGCCTCGGTGAGCTGGCCCCCTTCGTCGTGCCCCACGTAGCCGGGAGGCGCACCGATGAGGCGGCTCACCGCGTGCCGCTCCATGTACTCCGACATATCGATGCGCACGATGTTGTCTTCGGAATCGAAGAGTGTCTCGGCGAGCGCCCGCGCGAGCTCGGTCTTGCCCACACCCGTCGGGCCCAGGAAGACAAAGCTGCCGATCGGCCGGCGTGGATCCTTGATGCCCGCCCGAGCGCGGATGACCGCGTCGGAGACGAGCCCCACGGCCTCGTCCTGGCCCACGACGCGCGCGTGCAACACCTCGTCGAGCTTGAGCAGCTTCTCCCGCTCACCCTCGACGAGCTTGGCGACGGGGATGCCCGTCCAGCGCGCGACGATCTCGGCGATCTCCTCTTCCGTGACCTCCTCGCGCAGCAGCCGCGCCGCGCCGGTGTCCTCGGCCTGCTCCTCGTCCGCGAGGCGCTGCTCGAGCTCCGGGAGCGTGCCGTGGGTCAGCGAAGCGGCGCGCTCAAGATCGTGCGCACGCTTGGCCTCCTCGATCTCCATCTTGGTGCGTTCGATCTCCGAGCGCAGGTCCTGCACCTCCTCGATCGCGCTCTTCTCGGTTTGCCACTGGGCACGCATCGCGTCGGCGCGCTCGCGGGTGTCGGCCAGCTCCCTTCGGAGCTGCTCGAGGCGGTCCTTGCTCGCCTTGTCTTTCTCCTTCTTGAGCGCCGCCTCTTCGATCTCGAGCTGCATCACCCTCCGTGTCGCCTCGTCGAGCTCCGCGGGCATGGAGTCGATCTCGGTGCGGATCATCGCGCACGCCTCGTCGACAAGGTCGATCGCCTTATCGGGGAGAAACCGATCGGAGATGTAGCGGTGGCTGAGGGTGGCGGCGTTGACGAGCGCGCCGTCGAGGATGCGCACGCCGTGGTGCACCTCGAATCGCTCGCGCAGGCCGCGGAGGATCGAAACGGTGTCTTCGACAGTCGGCTGATCGACCAGCACGGTCTGGAAGCGCCGCTCGAGGGCGGCGTCTTTCTCGATGTGCTTGCGGTACTCGTCGAGCGTCGTGGCGCCGATGCACCGCAGCTCGCCCCGCGCGAGCATCGGCTTGAGCATGTTGCCCGCGTCCATCGCGCCCTCGGCCTTGCCCGCGCCGACGA